>DAHZCG010000002.1 GCA_027404165.1 Geobacteraceae bacterium | reverse complement strand
GTCAACAGCAACGCGGGAAGAAGGTACAACGGCTCGTTTTTTACATTCACCCATTTGGTGAACCTCCTGATCTGAGATTGCAGCACAATATCAGGAGGTTGGAGCAAAATCAAAGACTCAACTGCTTTTTATAGGTTTATTGATATGTATTCAAAACTGCTTTCAGTTGACCGTTTCAAACCTTCACGGCTTCTTCCGGGATACATACTGTCTTAATTGCAAAAGTGAGTTTGAGATACGTTGAAATGACTAAGCCTCTTAGATTTTTGTACATATTTTGTACAGAAATCTAAGAGGCTTGTACGATTGCTAGCAAACTACGCTTGATTGAAAATGGCTGGGGCGCCAGGGATCGAACCTGGGAATGCCGGAATCAAAATCCGGTGCCTTACCGCTTGGCGACGCCCCATCAGAGTTGTGAAGCAAACAGAAAAACTTGATACAGTCTAAGTATGTTGAGATTTCTACAGGGTCTCAGCAATCGCCGCAAACCAGCCGGTGTTGCTGCTTAACGTCTTCCGCGCCTGCTCGGCAGCATCTCTGTTCTGATATAGACCAAAGACAGTCGGTCCGCTTCCCGACATCATTGACCCCAGTGCACCAAGTTGCATCATCGCATTCTTTATCTCGGCAATGACAGGGAAGGCCGGAATGGTTACCGATTCAAGATCATTTGCAAAGATTGAACAGATATCTTTTACATCATGATAAGAATCAGGAAGTTTATTCAGCTCCTTCCTATTTGTCAACTGTAAATTTTTGTAGACCCAAGCCGTGGAGACATGTACGCCCGGGTTCACAAGCAGCACCCATACCGTTGGCATGAGTGGCATGGCGGACAGCGCCTCACCGATTCCTTCGGCCAGAGCGGTTTTCTTGAAAATAAAAAAGGGAACATCGGCACCCAGCGTGACACCAATTTCCATCAGACGTTGGTCGGATAGTCCCAGATGCAGCAGCTCATTCATGCCCATCAGCACTGCGGCTGCGTCACTACTGCCGCCGCCCAGGCCCGCTGCGACCGGAATGTTTTTGGTGATTGAAATCGTAACACCCTGCGGTGTTCCCGCCAGTTCAAGTAAAGAGTTGGCTGCTTTCCAGGCAATATTGCCCGGGCCGTCGGGGACACCGTTCTTTTCGCACGTAACAGAGATTCCCGGAGCCCTGGTCAGGGACAAGGTGATCTCATCACACAGGTTGACCCGCTGCATTACCATGCGAAGATCATGATAACCATCTGACCGCCGGCGGATGACGTCAAGGAGGTAATTGACCTTGGCGGGTGCCTTCAGAGTTATGCTGTTCACGATACTCCCTCACAGTTTGGGTTGTATGACAGATGGAAAGTTGTTTTCTAATGCAAGCAGGAGTATAAATCAAGGCAAAACTTCAGTTGTGAAAAGAGTGGGCCATGGATAACTTGCACCAGTCGTGAGCAACCGTTATACTTTTCGACGATGTACCGCACTATATTTCTGTGCAATGTGATGAGGCCCGAGAGAAATAAGACGAATTGATCAACGTAAGGAGAATTACATGAACCCCAGACTTCCTGCCGAATGGGAGGCACAGGACGGCGTCCTGATGGCTTGGCCGCATGATGGCACCGATTGGGCCTACATGCTTGATGACGTCCGTCCGGTATTTGTAGAAATAATCAGACACATCATCCGATTTGAACGAGTGCTGCTGACGGCGCCAAACGCTGCCGATGCAAAGGAGTTGCTGGCAGCAGCCGGGATTGATCTGTCAAAGATTGCTATCTGTGAACTGCCGAACAATGATACGTGGGCACGAGATTTTGGACCGATCACGGTGATCTACAACAACAAACCGGTATTGCTGGATTTTGGTTTCAATGGCTGGGGGCTCAAGTTTCCGGCCAATCACGACAATCTGATCAGTAAACGCTTGAAAGAGCAGGGCGCTTTTGTTCCCAACCTCAAGACCATTGGCCTTGTTATTGAGGCTGGCAGCATAGAAAGCGATGGTCTTGGCACGATTCTGACGACATCCGCATGTCTGCTTTCACCTAATCGCAACCCACAGTTGGATAAAAGCGAAATCGAACAGGCCTTGGCCTCACTACTGGGGGCTCGAAGGGTGCTCTGGCTTAATCACGGTTGGCTGGCGGGAGATGACACCGATTCCCATGTCGATACCCTGGCCCGGATCTGCCCTGACAACACCATCGTCTATCAGGCCTGCGATAACCCGCTAGACGAACATTTTCAGGAACTGAGGCTGATGGAAGATGAGCTGAAGACGTTCAAGGCACCGGACGGGTCACCCTATCGTCTCATCGCATTGCCCTGGCCTAAAGCCCGATTTGATGATCAGGCTCATCGCCTGCCGGCTACCTATGCAAATTTTTTGATAATTAACGGTGCCGTGTTGGTTCCTACCTACCGGGATAATAGTGATTCGAATGCGGTGGAGTGCCTCAGAAAAGCCTTCCCCGGCCGTGAGGTTATCGGTATAGACTGTCTGCCACTGATCGAGCAACATGGTTCATTGCACTGCGTGACCATGCAACTGCCCGTAGGAGTCATGCCATGACAATCCTGGCTTCGACAAACGGGATAAGCACGTTAACGGAATCACCTTCTGCAGAAGAAGTGCAGAATAAAACTTCCAACATACTCAAGGTCGCGCTTGTTCAACAGACCTGCTCTCAAAATAAACAGGAGAATATCGATAAAACTGCTGAGATGATCAGACGTGCTGCCGCATCCGGAGCGGGGCTGGTTGTGATGCAGGAACTGCACGCCGGCCCTTACTTCTGTCAGGTTGAAGACCCGGCCCTGTTTGACCTTGCTGAGCCGATACCTGGAGATACTTCCCGGTTTTTTTCCGGTCTGGCCCGGGAATTGGGTGTGGTTGTCGTCGTTTCGCTTTTCGAGCGTCGCGCACCGGGTCTTTACCATAATACTGCCGTGGTATTTGAAAAGAATGGCTGGCAGGCTGGAACCTACCGCAAGATGCACATACCAGATGACCCCGGATTCTATGAGAAGTTTTATTTTGCCCCGGGTGATCTCGGCTTTACCCCGATACAGACCACGGTCGGTACCCTGGGAGTGTTGGTCTGCTGGGATCAGTGGTATCCCGAAGCCGCCCGGATGATGGCATTGGCGGGTGCTGATCTGCTGATATATCCAACTGCCATTGGCTGGGACCCTGCTGATACAGTGGCTGAAAAGGAACGGCAGAGGGACGCCTGGATGACAGTGCAACGCGGCCATGCGGTTGCCAATGGCTTGCCGGTTCTGGCGGTTAATCGTGTCGGTTTCGAGCTGTCACCGCAGAATACGGAAAGTGGCATCCAGTTTTGGGGTAGCAGCTTTGTGGCTGGAGCGCAGGGTGAAATTCTGGCTGAGGCGTCTCAGGATAAAGAGGAAATTCTGCTGGTTGATGTGGATATGGCCCGTAGCGAAGCTGTGCGGCGTGTCTGGCCCTTTCTGCGGGACCGGCGCATTGATGCCTATGGTGATATTACAAGACGTTACCGGGACTGACTCATGATGCTACTCGATAAGGAAACCCTGGGAGCACTCTCCAGTTCCCGCATCCTGACCTCCATGATTACACCTGCGGTGTTGATATCTGCATGCGGTACACTGGTGTTTTCGACCTCGGCCCGCCTGGGGAGGATATTTGACAGGGTTAATCTTATGAAGGGTGAGGTAGAGGCGGTGGTGACGGGCAAGATCCCGTTCCCGGTCGAACGGCTGGTGTTCCTGCAGGGACAACTTGCGCTGGCAAAGAGGCGTGCTATCCTGATACAGAAGGCCATGGCAGCGCTGTACTCTGCTACAGCATTATTTGTTGCATCCAGTCTTGGTATTGCTGCCAATGTGGCATTTGGCAGTCTGGAGCAGGCATGGATTCCTACGCTGATAGCGCTATCCGGGGATGTTTTCTTGTTTGTAGCATCGGCGCTATTGCTCTATGAAAGCCGCTTCAACCTGAAGTTTGTAACCCGCAATATCGAGTTCATTGAATTTCTTGAGGAAAAAGCAGCAACGCGGGATATACCAGAGAGGTCTGCTAGCTGACCCGGTCGCATCCCAGCAAACAGTAAAAAAGGAGATCACGATGAAAAGATTTAAGGCATGGATTGCAGGAGGGTTGCTGATTCTTGCTCTGACGCCTGGCGCCGCTTCTGCTACGGGGATCGAGTTGGCGGTCGGAGTGTGGAACCAGACGCCAAAGGGAGAGATTTCGTATAAGCCCATTACGGGGTTGGATAACCTGAGTATCAAGGACAATTTGAAATACCGTGACGAAAACAGGGTGTTCGGCCGGGTAAAAATCGACACTCCGTTGCTCTTTCCCAACATCTACCTCATGGCAACACCGATGGAATTCAGCGAGACCGGCAGCAAGAACACCACATTCCAGTTCGGAAACAAAACATTTGCCGCCAATGTTCCCTTTACCTCGGAACTTATACTTGACCACTATGACCTTGGTTTGTATTACGGGCTTCCGGGTCTCAAAACAGCTACCGCTGGAATGCTGAACGTGGACCTGGGGCTTGATGGGAGGGTCATCGACTTCAAGGCGCGTTTAACCGGACAGGAGTCGGTCAGCAGCTTGACGGTTACAGCGTCGAAAGCCGTGATCATCCCGCTGCCGATGCTCTATCTCGGCTTTCAAATAAAGCCGGTCAATTGGTTAGCGGCTGAGGGTGAGGCGCGCGGTCTTGCCTATGGGGGGAATCACTACTATGACCTCATTGGGCGAGTTAAGGTCAAGCCGTTCGGGCCGATCTTCGCTGCCGCCGGTTACCGGTATGAAAAGGTCAAAATCGACATAGATGATGTCAAGGCCGATGTCAGTTTCGGCGGCCCGTTCGGCGAGGTCGGGGTTGAATTCTAGGCGTCAAACGTAAAAAAATGGGCACGGATGGATTCTCGACCATCCGTGCCCATCCTGTCCGATTCACTGCTTGATTGCCGCTGTGTTAACCCTTCAGCCCCATCTCTGCGGCCAGTGCTCTCCAGGCCGGAATACTTCGTTCTATCATCTCTTTGTCAACACAATATGCTATCCTGAAGAAACCGGGTGCACCGAAGCCGGCGCCGGGTACCAATAGGATATGGTGCTTCTGGGCCAGTTTGACAAACTCCACATCATCGGCCAATGGCGATTTGGGAAAAAGGTAAAAAGCGCCGTCCGGCTTGACCATCTCAAAGCCCATACCGGTCAGCTCACGTAGCAGCAGGTCGCGTTTGATCTGGTAGTCGGCGATATTCACCGATTCATCCTGCAGTTTGGCCACCAGTCGCTGCATGAGGGCCGGAGCATTGACAAAACCCAGCACGCGGTTGCTGAATACGGCTCCCTCCATGAACTGCATGGCGGTAACCATGCGGGGATTGGCAGCCAGATAGCCGATGCGCTCGCCCGGCAGGGCCAGATCCTTACTGTGTGACGTGACGATGATGGAACTCTCTATCAGCGGGAAGATGTTGGGAACGTGTTTGCCGTCAAAGGCGATACGGGCGTAGGGTTCATCGGAGATAACGTAGATCAGGTGCCCGTTGTCCTTGTGTATCTTCTTGAGGACATCTCCCAATTTTCGCAGACTTTCTTCGGGATAGATCACGCCGGTCGGGTTATTGGGGGAACAGATCAGGATAGCTCGTGTTTTAGGGGTGATGGCCTTCGAAATTGCGTCGATATCCAGCTGGAATGTCTTGCGGTTTGTCCAGACCTCCACCGGCACGCCGCCGTGGTTGTCTATGTAGAATTTGTACTCCACGAAAAACGGAGCCAGGATGATGACCTCTTCACCTGGATTGAGTATGGTTTTGAGAACCACGTTGAGCGCCCCGCCGGCGCCGCAGGTCATAATGACGTGTCCGGCGGTCACGTCCAGGCCGGAATCCTTAGATAGCTTGGCGGCAACGGCCGTTCGGGTTTCGGTATAACCGGCATTGTTCATGTAACGGTGCATGCCGGGCAGCGGATTCTGGGCCAGTTTCAGGAGTTCCCGCTGAAAGGCCTCGGGTGGCTCAATATCCGGATTTCCCAGGGTAAAATCATAGATGCTGTCGGTGCCAAATTCCAGACGGAGGCGTTCTCCTTCTTCGAACATCTTGCGGATCCAGGATGATTTGGAAATATGACCGGCGATTTTCATGGCGATTGCCATTGCTGTTTCCTCCGTTTGATAATTTCTGGTAGGATGGTGCCTCGAAATACTACAAACAAATTGTGGAGAACTCAATGGATATTCCTGTCTGGCCAGCTTCCCGGCCGTTAGACATACGCGATAAGCCGGATTTTGACAACATCTTTGAGCAGATGCAGCCACGTGCATCCGAGTTGACCTTTGCCGGTTTGTATCTGTTTCGCACGGCACATGAATATTGTCTTTCCCTGGCCGGTGATTCCATTGTGGTGCGGGGAAAGGGGTATGACGGTACCTGTTACTGCCTGCCGCCGCTGGGTGGTGATGTGGCTGGTGCCTGCGATCTGTTGTTGGATGCCGGTCTGAAACTGTATGGCGTTGAAGAAGCTTTTGCAGCCCAGTTACAGCAAAACGTCACGTTTGAGCTTGTTGAAAATCGCGAATCCTTTGATTACCTGTATCTGCGAGAGGAAATGGCGACGCTGCCGGGTAACCGTTTCCATAAAAAAAAGAACCGGATCAATTATTTTACGTCGCGTCATTCCTACGAGGTTCAAATCTATTCGGCGCAGTATCTGTGTGGATGCCTACAGTTGCTGGATGAATGGGGGCGCGTGGCGGAGGTCGAGGGCAACCGTTCCTTTGGAATGGAGATGGATGCTGCGGCCGAGGCTTTGTCCCGGGCGGGTGCTCTGGGTTTGAAAGGTATTGTGGTAGTGGTTGGAGGGGTTGTCCGGGCCTTTGCACTTGGTGAACTCCTCAACCGGGAAACAGCGGTGTGCCATTTCGAAAAGGCCGATCATTTCATGGAAGGGCTCTCGCAACTGGTTAACCGCGAGTTTGCCCGACTGCTCTTCACTGACAGGAGATATATCAATCGTGAGCAGGATCTGGGCGAGCCCGGGCTGCGGATTGCCAAGCTTTCATACCATCCCGTGGAGTTGGTGAAGAAATTCTGGGTGCGGCGGAAGCAATAAAATGATTGCACTTGTTAGAGAAGTGTAGTACAAAACTCGTTCGTTAAAAACGGCCCAGTGCCGTATCTCCTTGCTCCGGGTAGGACCGGGGCTCGTAAACCCGTGAGGAGGCATTATTATGAGGAAGTACGAAACTATTATCATCCTCCAACCCGACCTTGGTGAAGACGACATAAAAGTCGTCACAGCAAAGGTATCGGACGTTATTACGTCCTTTAAGGGTGAGTTGCACCGGATGGATGATTGGGGTATCAGGAAACTGGCCTACTCCATCAAGAAATGTGCACGTGGACGCTATTATTATGTCCGCTATGACGGCGTCGCAGAGATGATTGCCGAACTAGAGCGCCGCATCAGGCTGGATGAGAAGGTGCTTCGCTATCAGACGGTCAACATTACCGATGAACCCGAAAAGGTGGTGCCCGAGAAAAAGGCACCAATGGTTGAGTCCGAGTCGGATGAGACTGCTGAAGTGGAAGAGGCCCCCGTCGAGACGGCAACTGAATAATTTCCTGGAGGATAGAATATCATGAGTGATGAAAGACCAACCAGCACCTATCAGCGCCCTTCTTCCGGACCTGGCCAACGCCCTTCAAGCGGCCCTGGCGGACCGCGCAAGAAACGTCCTTTTCAGCGTCGGAAGGTATGCCGTTTCTGTGCCGAGAAGAATCTGGCGATCGATTACAAAGAACCGCGCACCCTCCGTTACTTTATTTCGGAGCGTGGCAAGATTGTTCCGCGCCGTATCTCAGGAAACTGCGCCAGGCATCAACGTGAGATCACTGAAGCGATCAAGCGTGCTCGTAATATTGCGCTGCTACCGGTGGCATCAAACCACGTGCTTCCCTGATTGACCAATTGATGAGCCTTAGCCTTACCGACAAAGCCGGGCGTGTCGTTAGTTCCCGCATTGTAGCGGCACTGATTGGCATGGTCGGCTCGTTCATTCTGTTCGCGACCTATCTGGTGATACCGCCGGTGGGGATTGTTTCCGGGGTGCTGACACCGTTTCCGATCGCATTCGTTAGGTTTCGACACGGTCGATGGATTTCGGTGATCTGTATTCTTGGTGGTACAGCCGCTATGGCCAGTGTATTTGGTCTTACCGCTGGTGCTTTCTATCTGGGCCAGTGCGGTCTGGTTGCCTTGCTGATGCCGGAACTACTATTGCGTGGGGTCGGTGGAGCACGATCGATTGTCTGGACGACCGCAGCCAACATGGCCCTATTGACCAGTGCGGTGGTTTTTTTCAGTATGACCAGTGGTCAGGACATCCATCAACTGATTGTCGCTGAAATTCAGAAAAGTGTTGCCCAAGCTGTTGCTATCTATGAAAAGAGCGGTGTCAAGGGCGACGAGCTTCTTGTGTTGAAGCAAACCATGGCCACGGCAGCTGACCTGGTCATCAAGATATATCCGGCTTTGATGACAGTAATGCTGATTGTCATGGCGGGATGTAATCTGGCATTGTTGAAACGTTGTTCTTTTTTCAGGGAAAAAAGCTTGAATGCCGGTGAGTTCAGAGATTTCAGGAATCCCGATATTCTTGTATGGCTGCTTATCGCAGCGGGTTTTTCAATGCTGGCCGGTAACAATATCATCACGATACCGGCACTTAATATCCTTACAATTGTTATACTTCTTTATTTTTTGCAGGGAATGGCGGTTTTGTTCACTGTTATAGCCCGTCAAAGTATTGCAACTGTTCTTCGTGTGGGACTGTATATCCTGCTGGTGCTGCAACCATATTTGGCAGCGCTGGTTGCTGCGATTGGAATATTTGACCTGTGGGGTGATTTTCGCACCCCCAGAAAACAGGAAAACCTGTAAAACAGGCTTGAAAGGAGAGTGTTATGAAGTTGATTTTGAAAGAAAACATCGAGCATCTCGGACACATCGGAGATTTTGTGAAGGTTGCTCCCGGCTATGCCCGTAACTACCTGATCCCAAAGGGGCTGGCTGTTGAAGCCACCGAAAAGAACGCAAAGTCCCTCGAACATGTCAAGCGACAGATGGCATACAAGAAGGATAAAGCTCTGGAGTCTGCCAGGATCTTGGCTGTCAAATTGTCTGAAACGCCGATCGATCTTTTGCATAAGGCCGGCGAAGAAGGCAAGCTGTTTGGATCGGTTACCAATATGGAAATTGCTGCTTTCCTTAAGGAAAAAGGTTTCGATATTGACCGTAAGGCGATTCAGGTGGCGGAACCCATCAAGCAGGTGGGTGCATATGACGTCTTGGTTAAGATCCACCCTGAAGTTGTTGCATCGCTTAAGGTTACGGTTGCTGCAGCGTAACCTCCTTCAAATAGTCATAGAATATCGAAGGGCCTGCCGGATAAATCCGGCAGGCCCTTCGATATTTTGCCGGTTATAAAATTACTTGTTAACACACCATCTTGCTTATCGCTGGCGGAATCAGCTTCAGGTGCGTGATTGGTTGACTTTCACTGATTCTGGAGTAAAAATGATCTACGCTGATTCAGGAGGTGCGGGTGGATACTGTTTTAATAGAGGTGTTGGTAATCTGTCTGATGATTGTTCTGAATGGATTCTTTGCCTGTTCCGAATTTGCTATCATTTCAGTTCGTAAAAGCCTGATTGCGCAGCTGGTTGCCGATGGAGATGAACGGGCTATACTTATCGAAGAGTTGCAAAAGGATCCGCATCGTCTGCTGGCCTTGGTACAGATCGGTGTTACCGTAACAGCTGCCACCGCATCAACGATGGGTGGAATTATTGCTGTGGATTACCTGCGACCCTGGTTACAGCGTGTCAATATTGACATGATCGGACATGCTGCAGAACCGGTCGCTGTGACGAGCATGGTTGTATTCATTTCCTATCTCCTGCTTGTGTTGGGTGAGCTGGCTCCTAAGACTATCGGTCTACAATACGCTGATATCATTGCACTTAATGTTGCTCGACCGATCAGCCGGCTATCCCGTGCAGGTACTATAGTCGTCAGTATCCTGACTGTTTCAAGCAAGGCGGTCATGAGGCTTTTGGGCATTCGAGCAGATCGTGAAGTATTCATTACACGTGAAGAGGTACAGCACATCGTGGCCGAAGGTCATGACAGCGGCGTGTTCAGTGAATCAGAACATGAATACATTCTTAATGTTTTCGAGTTTACCCACACGTGTGTACGTGAAGTGATGGTGCCACGCACCCGTATTGTTGCTCTGGACCTTTCAGCGACACGTGAAGATGCGGTCAAGATAGTACTTGAGAATATGTACTCACGCTATCCTGTCTGCCGAGAAACTATCGAAGATGTTGTTGGTGTTGTGCATGGCAAGGATTTGCTGGGACGGCTGGTTGCCGGAGAGACATTCGATTTGAGCGCCATCATGTTACCGCCGGTTTTTGTTCCCGAGGGTAAGAAGGTAAACGATCTTCTCAAAGAGATGCAGCGGTCTCGTAACCAGATGGCGCTTGTGGTTGATGAGTATGGTGGGTTGAGTGGTCTGGTTACCACAGAAGATTTGATAGAGGAGCTGGTAGGAGAAATAATGGATGAGCATGATGCCGGAGAGGCGGTGCATTTCCAGCGGCTTGCGGATGGCAGCCAGATGGTGGATGGCTTGCTTTCAATTTTCGATTTTGCCGATGCCATTGATGTTAAAATTGTAGATGATGTGCCCTACGAAACGGTTGCCGGACTGATACTTCATGAACTTGGACGGTTTCCATTGCGCGGTGAATCGGTAGTCTGGCATGACTACTGTCTTATCTGTGAAGAGGTGACACATACATCTATCCTTAAGGTGCGCATCGTCAAGCAGGCGCTTGAAAATTCTCCTCAAGGCGGCAGTAACGGCAGATGCAATTAACGTGGCCTGTATAGCAATTTGTCCCCAACAACACTACGTACTTCAAGGTACTCACATTCTCGATGCAGAAACGTACTTACATAAAATTCTCCGGGATACTTTTACTGATTGCCGTATCTTTCATTATCGGTATTGCAGTTTTCCTGCCGCGGCTGCTGGATGTCAACGCCTACCGTGATGAAATCCTCGCCACGCTACAACAGTCCCTCAACCGTAAAGTATTCTTCAAAAGCGGCACATTTGCCTGGCACTTCGGGCCTTCCTTTGTCTTTACTGATGTCACTGTAAAAGAACCAGATGGTAGCGATGATTTTCTTACAGCCGACCGGATCACCGTAAAGCTGGCACTTTTGCCACTTCTGCAAAAGCACGTCGAGTTGCAGGATGTAATTGCAGACGGTGCGGATATTCATATCAACCGGAACAAGGAAGGCATGCTGAACATCGATGATCTGCTCAAGCCGTCAAAGGATTCGGTGCCGGTTCACTTTAAAATGGTACAGCTCAGACGAAGTACGTTGCAATGGCGTGACATGAAGATCCGGAAGGGAGCGTTTCAGTATGTAGCACGGAATATTTCCTTGGATCTTGACCATCTGGCACGCGGTCACAAGGGGGATATCAAGTTGTCTTGTGAACTACCGGCACTTTCGGGGCCAGCGGGGGAGCTTACGGTTTCGGGCTCGATTAAATTGCCTGTGGAGGGACATTCGCTGGCAGAGGTAGAGCTGGACGGCGGTGTGGACGTTAAACAGTTTGAGATCGGCCGCTTCTGGCCGTATTATGAACGTTTCATTCCTTTTGCCAACTCGGGTGGAAGACTGGATGTGGCTTCCCGTTTCAAGGGACGTCCTACGGACTTTGTCGCCAGGGGTAAGATCCGGGTGAGCGGCGCTTCCGTGGTCTGGCCAAAGATATTCCACTTTACCGTTGCTCCCCGTTCTGTCCAGCTGAACTATGACCTCCGGTTATCCGGCTCAATGATCGATATCCCTTCTCTGGAGCTGGTAACAGATGGTATCCGCGTCGCGGGTAGTTTCCAGATGCGAGACTATGCCGGCAAAGATCCGCATATAGTTGCCAAGGCCAGCACGCCAGGCACCTTCCGCTACGAGGATGTCAGAGCCTATGTTCCCTACGGCATCATACCTGCTGATACTTCGGACTATATCGAGCATAAAATCAAGTCTGGAGTTTTCAAGCTCGAGACAGGTATTCTGGATGGACGTATCAGCCAGATTACCCATATGGATCAGGGTGAAAACTATAAAACACTTTATATTCGCGCACCGGTCGAGAAAGCAATACTGAGTTATGGTCCCAAGGCCCCGTTCTTTTCCAATATCAAAGGGATAATGGAGCTGAAGGATAAAAATTTTAATCTGATCGGTATGACAGCGCTTTTTGGGGAGTCACCGCTCAAACTAAATGGCTCGATCACTGAATACAACACTGATAAGCCGTCTGATTATCCGGTTCGCATGGACATTGTTCCGCACCCATCAGAAGTAGCCTGGTTGGCCCGAATAGTTGGGGCGAACAGGTTGGAGTTTGGAGGTTCCTCACCCCTTGTCCTGAACGGAAGTGGTCATTACTCGGCTTATCGGCTGAATGGCTACTGGGACCTTCAACAGGCATCATATTCCTTTCCCGGAGCAATCCGCAAACCACCAGGAATGACCAACCGCCTCACCTTTACCTCCGTCATCAGTGCGAAAGAAATCAAGCTGACCAGCCTGTCATATTATCTGCCCCCTCTGTTTCTTTCTGCGACAGCCCTCTTGAAATATGGCGTTCAATCAAACCTGGGGTTTGAGCTGCAGTCCAATCCGTTTATCATGGCTGAGAGTCTCCCCATCATGCCTGTTTGGCAGAAGTACCGACCCCGTGGCAGGGTTCAGGTCCACCTTTCCGGAAACGGTAATCCGAAAGATTTTTCTGCCATGGATTATACCGGCAGTGTTGCCCTCAACTCATTTTCTCTCCAGCCGGGCGACAAGTTCAAGGTAATTAGCGGTATCAACGGTAGCGTTGTATTTAAGGGCAACGGCCTGGAAACCTCCCAAATCTCGGCCCGTTATGGTGATTCGCAGTTGAATGTCAAGGGTCAGGTCAAAAGCCTGAAAAACGGTGAGGCAGAGGTCACGTTTTCCTCACCCCGTTTTTATCTGCGGGATATGAATCTAACCCCCCTCAAAGGCGATGCATCAATTCAACGCATGAACGGTAGTTTTTCCGTCCATGACGGCAGATATGCGATCAAGAGCTTTTCCGGGTTGCTGAATAGCTCCAATTTCAATATCAGTGGTGTGTACGTCGGCGGGAGTACCCCTGAAGCGACTTTTGCAGTGACATCAACCAATCTGGATGTGGATGATCTGTTGCAACTTGCCAAGTTGGGAGAGCAGGGTGGTACGTCGGATTCGGGTGTTTTAAAACCGGATTTAAAGCTTAAGTTGGTTGCCGAAACAGGAAAATATGGCAGCATTCCATTTTCTCATCTGAAAGTTACTGCTCATCAGGACGCGGGCATTCTCTATCTGCAGGATTTAGAGGCTGGAGTTTTCGGCGGCAGGCTTGCTGCCAAGGGCAGAGTCGCACCTGGTGGGGAACTGGGTAGCCGTTATGATCTCAATTGCAGCCTCGAACGCGTTGATGCCGATAGATTGCTGCAGACATTGGATATCACCCGTAAAGTGACCGGTTCATTAAACCTCCATGGCAATATAACCGCACGCGGTGAGACCATGGCTGACATTAAAAAGACTGCTCTCGGCAATATGCGCCTGCGCCTGGAGCATGGCACGCTGCACAAGTTCAATGTGCTCTCCAAGATGTTTTCGATACTCAATGTGTCACAGTTGCTCAAGTTTCAATTGCCCGATATGGTTGCGGACGGTATGCCATACAAAGAAATTAAAGGGAGCTTTGCCATAAGTGATGGCGGCATTGTCACCAACGACCTGTTTATAGCGAGCGATGCCATTAACATCTCACTGATCGGAAAAGCTGATATTGTCAAAGAGGATTTGAATTTTACCGTCGGTGTTCAGCCGCTACAGACCGTGGACAAGATTGTTAACCGCATTCCGGTAGTCGGGTGGTTGTTGACCGGTAAGGGCAAAGATTTTGTAACTGTTTTTTTTGAGGCGAAAGGAAAATGGTCAGATCCACAGGTGGTCGCGATCCCTGCAAAATCTATGGCCAAGGGAGCCTTGAATATTTTCAGGCGAATATTCGAATTGCCGGTGCGTTTGTTTACGGATACGGGAGAGGTTATTCTGGGAAAATAATGAGCTGGCAGATCGGTTTTTGCATTATGGCCAATTGCTTCGGCTGGCCATAATGGCAAGGTAACGAGGTGCTGCTGCACCACTGTATCGATGGATTACCGGCTTTTAGGGAGTGCTGATGCTGTTGTCGCGGTTTTCGATCACCAGCGGCTATTTATCGGTAGAAATCAGTAGATTGAATAGTTCGAAGGATCGGAAAAGAGTTCTTTCAGCAGCAGGTTGTTGAGATGGTGGCCGGTCTTGTGAGCCTCCACCTTGCCCATGATGCGGTAGCCGCTGGTGTAGAGGTCGCCGATCAGATCCAGTATCTTGTGGTTTACCAGCTCCTTGCGGTAGCGCAGGCCTTGTGGATTAACAATGTCGTCCATACCGATCACAACCGCGTTGTCCAGTGACCCCCCCTTTGCCAAGCCAGCCTTCTTGATGGCCTCAATCTCTTCCAGCAGGGTAAATGTTCGTGAGTTGATGATCGCGAAGGCATTTTCCACATCCGAGACCCGTTTTTTCTGTTTGCCCACCGGTTGACGAAATTCGATGGTCATGGTGATATCCAGGGTGTTGTGCGGCTTGATGCGCACCCAGGCGTCGTTGAGTGTGACCTCAACCTGACGCTGCACTTTCAGATAGACGCCGTTCTCGGGAAACTCGTAAACGCCGGCTTTCCACATGCCTTGGTAAAATTCCCAGGCCGACCCGTCCAGGATCGGCACCTCCGGTCCGTCGATATATACGAGACAGTTGGTGATGCCCGAAAAATAGAAGGCCGCCATTAGATGCTCAACAGTTGAAACCGAAGCCCCTTCGCTGGCGATCAAGGTTGAAAGGCGTGTATCGGCAACCATGTCGTAACGGGCCGGGATGGTGACGCCTTTGAAGACAAAGGCGATGCCGAATTCACGACGCGGAAGAAATTCAAGGGTAACCGGCTGACCAGTATGCAGGCCGATGCCGGTGATCTTAAAGATGCGGTTGATTGTTGTCTGGCGCTTGATCATTGTTTACCCATCCAGCCGTTTCTTCAATAGATCATGTTCCTTTGCCAAAGAATCATATTTCCGTTCCAGTTCACGAATCTGGTCAAACAGACACGAAATTGCCTTGGCCTCCGGATCGGGCAGCTGCCCATGTTGAAGGTCTGCCCTGCCGACATCCTTTTTCTCCTGCTCCATGACCATTCTGCCGGGAATACCGACCACTGTGGCGTTCTCGGGAACCTCCTTGACAACCACCGAGTTTGAACCGATTTTGGCTCCTTTGCCGACGGTGAACGGCCCCAGAATCTTAGCCCCCGATCCGATTACGACGTTGTCTGCCAGAGTGGGGTGTCGCTTGACCTTGTCCCAGGTCACACCGCCCAAGGTAACGCCATGATAGAGGGTTACATTGTCACCGATCTCCGCCGTCTCACCGATCACTACGCCCATGCCATGGTCGATGAAAAACTTGCGGCCGATTTTAGCACCGGGATGGATTTCGATCCCGGTCAGAAACCGTCCGATGTGGGATGTGAAGCGTCCCAGGAAATAGAATTTGTTGATCCAAAACCAGTGCGCGACCCGATATATCCACAGGGCGTGCAGACCGGGATAGCAAAAAATGATCTCCAGCACGTTTCGGGCAGCCGGGTCGCGCTCGAAGACGGAATTGATATCCTCAAGGATGTTTTTGAACATTGAAATAACCTCAAATGTACTGTGGCTGAGAGTATTTTCATACCTATCATATCCCTAGTAAACCTGTCAAATTTAATCCTTTTTTATGGGGTAACTTACCTCTCGACAAACAGCCAAATATTAACTAGTATGCCCAAACCGTATACACTATCTCGGTCTCTTGAGGCCCATTTGAACGTAACGAAAGGAGAATCACCCATGTCCACCAAACCCTTTGTTTATCAGGAGCCATTTCCACTCGGCAAGGATGAGACCAGCTACCGCAAGATCGAGGGTTCCGAGAAATATATTTTGGTAGAGAAGTTTGCCGACAAGGAGGTCGTCCGGGTCTGCCCCGAGGCACTTACGATTTTGGCAAACGAGGCCATGAAGGATGTCTCCTTCCTGCTGCGTCCGGCTCATAATGAACAGGTTGCCAAGATTCTGAGCGATCCTGAAGCTTCCATGAACGACAAAGGTGTTGCTCTGGCCTTCCTGCGGAATGCCGAGATCGCAGCCCAGTTTGACCTCCCGGTCTGCCAGGATACCGGCACTGCTACCGTTGCCGCCAAAAAAGGGCAGCAGATCTGGACCGGTGTCAAGGATGAGGAATGGCTCTCCAAAGGAATCTACAAGACCTATACCGAAGAAAATCTGCGCTACTCCCAGACGGTGGCTCTGGATATGTATGAAGAGATTAACACCGGAACCAACCTGCCTGCCCAGATCGATATCCTGGCCACGGACGGCGACTACTACAAGTTCCTCTTTATGGCCAAGGGGGGCGGTTCTGCCAACAAAACCATGCTCTATCAGGAGACCAAGGCACTTCTGACACCGGAAAAGCTCTATAAATTCCTGGTGGAAAAGATGAAATACCTGGGTACTGCCGCCTGTCCCCCCTATCACATCGCCTTTGTCATTGGCGGTACGTCGGCCGATGCCTGCATGAAGACGGTTAAGCTGGCTACTGCCAAGGAGCTGGACGGCTTGCCGACAGTTGGCAATGAGCACGGCCAGGCATTCCGTGATGTAGAATTGGAGAATAAACTCCTCGAAGCCGCTCAGAAACTTGGTATCGGTGCCCAGTTCGGCGGCAAATACTTTGCCCACGACGTGCGTGTTATCCGCTTGCCCCGTCATGGTGCCTCATGTCCGGTTGGTATGGCGGTTTCCTGCTCGGCGGACCGCAACATCAAGGCCAAAATTACCAAAGATGGTCTGTTTGTTGAGGAGATGGACCGCAATCCCGGTCGCCTGATCCCTGACCAATTTCGCGGCAAACATGAACACGGCGTCAAGATCGACCTTAACAAACCTATGAAGGAAATTCTGGCTGAGTTGACCAAGCATCCGGTGTCTACACCACTTTTGCTTACCGGTACCATTGTGGTCGGCCGCGATATCGCTCATGCCAAATTCAAGGAGATCATGGACAACGGAAAACCGCTGCCAGAGTACCTGCTCAACCATCCGATCTACTACGCCGGTCCGGCCAAGACTCCCAAAGGCAAGGCATCCGGTTCTTTCGGCCCGACGACCGCCGGACGCATGGACTCTTACGTGGATGAACTCCAGTCCAAAGGTGGTTCACTGATCATGATCGCCAAGGGCAATCGTAGTCAGCAGGTTACCGATGCCTGCAAAAAGTTTGGCGGATTCTATCTCGGTTCCATCGGCGGTCCGGCGGCCGTGCTGGCGGAGGAGAACATCAAGAAGGTCGAGTGCATCGATTTCCCTGAACTGGGGATGGAAGCGGTC
This sequence comes from Geobacteraceae bacterium, assembly GCA_027404165.1. The sequence continues at coordinate 78,715 of DAHZCG010000002.1, read as the reverse complement.
TGGCGGATCGAAGTGGAGAACTTCCCGGCCTTTATCCTGGTGGACGACAAGGGCAATGATTTCTTTAAACAACTTGGTCTGTAATCTGGGCTGATGTGCAGATAATAAGCCCTCGGTTGCGTTTGCTGCCGAGGGCTTTGTCTTTTTGAGTAGAGGCGAGGCCGGAAAGCGTTATTTTGTTTCGGCAGTACCAAGCGTCTTCAGATACAGAACCATTGAGGCAAGTTCCGGGGAACCGCTGGCAAGTGCTTTGCCTTTAAGCGCTTTTTCTATACATGTATTGACGGTCTTCTCCAGCGCTTCTTCATCGGATGCGGCAACATCTTCCAGACCCTTGCCACCTGGATGGCAAACGGAACAACTCTTTCCATTTGTCCCCAGTGAGGTACTGCTGAACAATGTCTTGCCCTGCTCGATGGACGGGTTGCCCGCAGCTATTGCCGCCACAGCAAAAGCTGCAACTACGACAAATGCAGTTAATATTCCAATACGTTTGTTCATAGTGATCCTCCTTAAAGTTTGATAACTCTGTTAAGTATGTTACTACGTAACATGGGAAGGTCAAGCTGGTTTAGTCAGACGTAACAAATAGATCACATGGCAGACGCACTTACTGGATGTATTGTAAGGTCGAACCTGTCATGACATGAATAAAATTTTATCTTTATAAGGTGGACACGTATTGAATTATGTACGCCGGTTGTCACAGCTCCGAAAAAAAATGTCCGCTTGACACATCGAACTCAAAGATAATAACGTACGACCATTGAACTAATTTGATTGGAGTTATACTACCATGGTTAACGACGACAATTTCGACGAAGAAAAAAATGGCGAGAGTTTCGCCGAGCTGTTTGAACAGAGCGCCAAGCAGGATGCCTGGCTGGAGCCGGGGCAGAAGGTGGCGGCGCGGATATTGAAAGTCAGTGCCGAGTGGATTTTTATCGACATCGGCCAGAAGGGCGAGGGGATCGTCGACTGCAAAGAGTTTCTTGACCTGGATGGTCGCGTGACTGTTAAGGATGGAGATATCATCTCCGCCTATTTTCTTTCATCGAGCCATGGAGAAATGCGTTTTACATCCAAACTCGGCGGTGGCACCTCCGGCAACGCGCAATTGGAAGATGCCTGGCGATCCGGCATTCCGGTTGAGGGGCAGGTAGAGAAAGAGATTAAGGGTGGCTACGAGATCAGATTGGGGGGTACCGCCCGTGCCTTTTGCCCTTTTTCACAGATCGCTCTGCGTCGTATAGACAATCCGGAGTCGCTCATCGGCACCCGCCTGGCGTTCCGCATTACGGACTATGCTGAAAATGGCCGCAACATCGTTGTCTCCCGTCGTGCGTTACTTGAAGAAGAACAACGCCGGCTCAGGGAGGAGGCCCAAGCAGGCATCAGCGAGGGGATGACGGTCACCGGCACTGTCACTTCGTTGCAGGATTTTGGAGCCTTTGTCGATATCGGCGGACTGGAAGGTCTGCTTCCGATCTCCGAAATCGGCTGGACCCGGGTGAATGACGTTCGCGAGGCGCTGAGCATTGGCCAACAGGTGCAGGTGGTGATCAAGATGATCGACCGCGAGAAGGAGCGCATTTCTCTGAGTCTCAAGGATACCTTGGCCGATCCATGGGATCGCGTGCTAGAGAAATATCCTGAGGGCTCGTTTCATACCGGTAACGTGTCGCGCCTGGCACCCTTCGGCGCTTTCGTTACTCTGGGGGATGGCATAGATGGTCTGATCCATATTTCCAAGCTGGGAGCAGGCAAACGTATCAACAATCCGCGCGAGGTTCTTAAGGAAGGTGAGGCTGTCGAGGTCCGGGTTGAAGGTGTCAACCGCGCTGAACGTCGTATTTCACTGGCCTTGGCTGGTGTGGCCCGTGCTGCCGAAGAAGAAGAGGCAACCCTGGCGGAGTTTCGTCGTCAGGCGGCCGAGTCTCCCAAGGGGATGGGAACGTTGGGTGACTTGCTGCAGGCCAGAATGAAAAACAGAAAATAACGGTCTTTGATGTTGTCGCATGATGACTATTTGATATACCGATCGCATAACTTTCGGGCGATATTGTTTGTTAAGGAGATCTGAATGTCACTACCTGCGTTGCTCTACGATCAATTAGGTACTACTCAAGAGATTCTCGTCAAACAGGTTCTCAAGGATGTTCAGGAAGTCTTCACCACCATGGTGGGGGTCGAGGATCTGCTTTCTCTGCCCCTGCAGGTGGATCCCAAGACCCATTTTAGCAACTGTATTACGGCAATGGTCGGTTTTGCCGGCCTTTACAACGGGTTGCTGAGTCTGCACGTGCCGCAAAAGCTGGCGCTCGTATTCACATCGAGCATGCTTGGAATGAAAGTCAGCGAAATTAATGATGATGTCAGCGATGCTTTGGGTGAAATCGCCAATATGATTGCGGGATCATTCAAGCACCACCTATCCAAGGATGGCCACGAAGTCAGGCTTTCAACCCCCTCGGTGGTCAGCGGCAAGGAATATATGATCTCATCGGGCGCTCTGGCGAATACCCTTACGTTGCTTTTCGATTCCAACGATGAATGGTTCATGATAAGTGTTGTGGTTGAGATGGACTGAAAAGTTCCACGAAGTACAGGCTTTTGCAACATACCATGTCACTGGTCGCCACTCCTGGAGGGCAGTGACTTTTTTTGTACACTAGTTTTAATGAGATTGCAGTCGGCCATCATGCCGAAATACTCTAAACACGAGAAAGAGAACCAATGTTCAACTTGAAGCCAGAGATCGTTGCCCAGCTTGAGAGAGTACTCAGTTCAGTAGAGATGTTGCTTCCCAAAGCCGTTGCCCCTATCGACTGGGCAGCCTGCCATGCCGCCAACTGGCGCCGGCATTCGTTTTCCGGATATCTTGAACCGGTCAGGGTGACGGACACCACGACCCTTGCCGAACTGCTCGGCGTCGAGGAACAAAAAGAAATCATGGTGAGCAACACCCGCCAGTTTCTGGCTGGTTTGCCGGCCAATAATGCCCTGTTGTGGGGTTCGCGTGGCTCGGGTAAATCGTCGTTGGTAAAGGCCCTGCTCAATGAATTTGGACCAAAGGGTTTGCGTTTCATCCAGGTTGAAAAGGAAGACCTGATCTATCTGTCTGAGATATTTACTGCCGTCGAGAACCAGCCCTATCGTTTTATCCTGTTGTGTGACGACCTGACCTTCGAGGTCGGGGAGTTGAGCTACAAGATGCTCAAAAGCGCTCTGGACGGTTCGGTCTACTCAGCACCGGAGAATGTATTGATCTATGTGACCTCCAATCGACGACATCTGCTGCCTGAATATGACAGCGATAACATTGGAGGGAAATTTGTCAGGGGAGAGTTGCAGCAGAGTGAGGCGATGGAGGAAAAAGTGTCGTTATCCGACCGCTTCGGCATCTGGGTGGCATTTTACGCCTTCTCGCAGGATCGCTATCTGGATGCGGTGCGGCTTTCGGTCGAGCGCGAAGCACGTCAACGTCAGCTGTCGATTCCCTGGACCAAGGAACTGGAGCGGGATGCGATTCAATGGTCCCATGATAAAAGTAAACGCTGTGGTCGTACTGCTTTCCAGTTTGCCAAACACTGGGTGGGGCGCTATCTGCTGACTGCACAAAAGGCTTGAGCCGGATGCTGTTTTTAACGGTCTCCTGTTTACTCCTGTTTCCGCGTTAATAAAGCCGCTACTTCGATTGCTGGTAGCGGCTTTATTAGGGGGGGACGTCGCTTTAGAACTTGAACTTAAAGCCAACCATGACGTTGTGGCTTTCGAGCCGCAAATTGCTCGTAATGAAATCGCCATCAAGTTTTGCCCTGTCTGTGATGAAATAGCGATAGCCAACATCCAGTGAACAACGTCTGTTAATCGCTATATCCATCCCGGCACCGACCTGGGATGCAAAGACGGTATCGCTGCTGTCATCGTATAAAAACAGTTTTCCAGAATTGTCGAAAGCGGTGGTGTCGCTCAGGTGCAGGGTGGCAACCCCTATTCCGCCACCCACATACGGTGTTATGCGGGAAGCGTTATGCAGATCAAGGAAGGCGTTGAACATGGTTGCAAAGGCGCCCAGATTGCCGTCGACGCTACGGTAACGGAAACCGGATGAATCAGTGGCCGTATCTATGGGGGCGTCCCGGTAGGAGAGCTCGCCCTCCAACCGCAGGAAACCGAAATCATAGCCTGCCGTACCACCGACATAGATGCCGGGGTCAAACGTGACCCGATCGTCGAATGGGTTGTTGGCTGAGTCGAATCCCGATACGTTTTGATCCCGTGCGACACTGGTACCCATAAAAACGGAAATATAGGGGCCCGGACGACCGGCAGCGGCTACGCTCAGTGAGGGTATTGAGCAGGTGACGAGGGTGGCAAGGGCGATCAGATACGTTTTCATAATGAACCTCCGCATGTGAGAAGAATTTACCGGTGCTGCCATCATGTCTGATGTTCAACACAATTCGTTATATGCAAGAAAGTATACCAGCAAATGCGGCAACATCAAATATTACACGGTATATTTTATCGCAAGTTGGCTGACATTTTTTCTCCGCTGTGCTATGAGAATATGTGCTGTAGGACAGAATACAAATAATAGAAGGAGGATACACGAATGCACATCAGAAAAAGCCTGGTGGTAGTGGCTGTATTGACAGCAATAGGCAGTGTTTCGGCAATGGCTGCGCCGGAAAAAGCCGTAGCCAAGCATAAGGTAGCTGCCTCAAAGATTGTAACTACCGCCTCGGGTCTGAAGTACATCGATGTCAAGATTGGCAGCGGTGCGTCGCCGGTCAGGGGTAAGCAGGTCAAGGTTCATTACACCGGAACCTTGGAGAACGGCAAGACGTTCGACAGCTCGGTAGGAAGAGCGCCCTTTTCCTTCGTTATCGGGGTGGGGCAGGTTATTGCAGGTTGGGATGAGGGCGTTATGGGCATGAAGGTTGGTGGCAAACGCAAGCTGATCATTCCTGCAAAGCTTGGCTATGGCGCGTCAGGTGCGGGTGGTGGGTTGATTCCGCCGAATGCAACGCTCCTCTTTGATGTAGAATTGCTGGATGTAGCGAAATAAGAAGTCAGCGAAACCTTCTGACAATAAAACGGGAAAAAGCCGTATGGCCTTTTCCCGTTTTTATTTATTCAGATGGTGAGTCCTAAAGGCTAGAGCGCTCCCAGAACCTTGAGCAGATGTGGTATCATCTGTTTCTTGCGCGACATGACCCCCTTCAGTTCGTAGAGGTGCGGCTCCAGTTGGGTGTACCCCATGACGTGGGCCAATTCATTTTTTCCTTCCACCAGGAAGAGCGATGTCTCAGAGTAGATGTCGGTCACCATCAACCCTGCCAGCGCCAGCCGGTCCTGTTCTTTGACCCTCTTCAGCGCTTCACGCAGACTCTCCTTGATTTCGTAAAATTCGTCGAATCCGACCACCTCAACCTGGCCGACCCCGAAGAGTGTCTCCGCAGCATTGAATTGCTTAAAGTCGGACCGGACAGCCTTTTCCGGCGAGCCATAGGCGCTGAAACCGCTGCAGGATGAAAATATCTCCGCGCCGAAGGTGGCATGGTCCAGTCCAGATCTGTTTTCCAGCCAGGCAACAATTTCCCTGTCGCGAATGGTCGTTGTCGGGGATTTGAGAATGACGGTGTCGGAGAGGATACCGGACAGAAGCAGTGCGGCAATCTTTTGTTCAGGTTCTATGCCGCGTTCACGATACAAGCTTGCGACCAGTGTGCAGGTGCTGCCGACCGGAGCGGCCATGAAGGTGATCGGTTGATCGGTGGGCGGATTGCCGAGTTTGTGGTGGTCGATGACTTCAAGGATATCAACGGATTCTGCCCCCGGGACCGCCTGACTCAATTCATTGTGATCCATCAGAATCAGTGCATACGGGATCGGGGCCAGCAGAGACGACTTGGTCGCTATCCCGGCGATACTGCCATCTTCTTCCACCGCAATGACCGCCGGTTCTCCTGAATGGAGCAGCTTCAGCCGCAGGTGTTCAAGCGGTTCAGATACGCCGACTTTTTCGAACTTTGGATCTATGAAGCAAGAAAGCGGGGTGGAAAGCCGTGCCAGCCATGCGGCGGTCGCCGTATCGTGGGTGGTGGAGATGATGGTGGTGCCTGTTAAGCGGGCTGCGGCCAGTAGGTTGTCGTTGACGGAGAACCCGCCGGTGATGACCAGAATCCGCACGCCCTTATCAATGGCGGCCTGCTGGATAGAGGGGCGGTCGCCGGTCATGACCAGAAGCGTTGCCGGATCATACCTTTCGATTCGCTTGGAGAATGAGTCTTCAATCATGGCCCCTATGAAGAGGTGCAGGTGTTCCACATTGTCGGCTGGCTTCCCGGTCAGAAAGACACCACCCAGGCACTCTGCCAGGGAGCGTTGCGAGGTGTCCACGCCTCGCTTTCGATCGGTGCCGGCGACCAGGTATTTCTCTGAAAGCTTGAGCAGGGAGACGAGACCGAGGGGGATCATATCCTGGTCCACCACAGGCAGTACCCGAATGGTGTGCTTGTGGAACAGTTCCAGCACCTCCTTGAGCGGCATGGCGGCAGAGGCGGTGACCGGCAGCCGTTTGAGAATATCCCGAACCTTGGGGTGAACATCCGCCAAATGCTGCGGCGTCTCAATGCATAGTCGATCAAGGATGTAGCGGGTCTGGGGATTCGGTTCTCCGGCCATGGCCGCATGGACATTGGACCGGCCCTGCAGTTTCTTCAGTTCTGCATACGCAATCGCTGAAGCTATTGAATCGGTATCGGGATTCTTGTGCCCGATGATATAAATTTTCCTGTTCATGACTGCTCCGAATGTAATGAAGTGACGGAAAGTATAGTGACGGCTTGACAAGAAGTCAAACAGACACAAAAAAGGACCGGCGCATTGCCGGTCCTTGCTGAAAATCTATACCACACTTGTGTTGCTTAACGTGCCCGTGGTGCCCGCTGTGGATGTCGTGCCGCCGGAGCAGATGAGGGTTGGGCGGGCTTTCCGGCCTGTGATTGCGGTCTGCCCGTCGAGGGTGATTTTGGTGCGCCCGGTCTTCCTGGAGTCGCATGTGTCGCATCTCTTTTTGCCGGTTTTTTGTGGTTTTGTGGTGGCCGAGGCGGACGGGCGAATTCACTGTCCTTGTGGGGAGCAGGAACGCTGTAATCGAAGCCTTCGATCGTACGCCGTTCAATCTGGGCGTTCAGCCTCTTCTCGATAGTCCGCACCATACCCGTATCCTCTGATGTCACCAGGGTAAAGGCATCGCCGCTACGCGCCGCCCGGCCGGTTCGTCCGATGCGATGAATATAGGCCTCAGGGGTGTCGGGGATATCGTAGTTAACCACGTGTGAAACCTGGGAGACGTCGATGCCCCGGGCAGCTATGTCGGTTGCTACCAGAATCTGATAACTACCGTCTCTGAATCCATCCAGGGCTGCCTGGCGGCGGTTCTGGGAAAGGTTGCCCTGCAGCGAGGCCGCCGTGTACCCGGCTTTTTCCAGCTGTTCCCCCAGTCGTTTGGCGCGGTGTTTGGTGCGGGTGAAGATCAACACTGATTCGGTATCGGTGTGACACAGCAGTTCAAGCAACAGTGCGGTTTTAAGGTGCTGTTCAACCGGATATATGGCGTGGGACACGGTGACTGGCGGAGCGGTGTTGCCGACCTGAATCGTCACCGGTTTTGACAGGATATCGCTGGCCAGCCGGCGGATATCATCCGGCATGGTGGCTGAGAACAACAGCGACTGACGCTTTTCGGGGATATGTTTGAGGATCTTCCGAATGTCCGGCAGAAACCCCATGTCGAACATCTGGTCGGCCTCGTCCAGCACCAGTACTTCCAGGCGAGAAAGGTTGATGGTGCCCTGTCCGATGTGGTCGAGCAGACGTCCGGGGCAAGCCACCACGATATCCACTCCCTGCTTGAGTTTATCTATCTGCGGATTGACTGCCACACCACCGTAAATCGTAATGCTTTTCAGGCGGGTCTGTTTTCCCAGCAGGTTGATGGCCTCGTTGATCTGCTCTGCCAGTTCACGGGTCGGGGCAACTATCAGGGCGCGTACTTTGCCCCGCTCGCCATTCATCAGGCGATGCAGGATCGGTAGTGCGAATGCTGCGGTTTTCCCTGTGCCGGTCTGGGCCAGCCCCATAACGTCCAAGCCCTGCATGACAGGAGGAATACCCTGGTCCTGTATTGGCGTCGGTGTGATGTAGCCGGCGGCAGTTATGCCCGCGGCTACCTGAGGGTGAAAATTGAAATCGGTAAAATTCATGAAACTCCTTCTGTGTAGTGAGATAGGAGCATCTTCTGCGTGGTTATGGCAGAATTAACTCCGTTAGCTCGCTTATCCTGTTTATCAGGGCGGGGTGAATGAAAAAAAGCCCCAGAGTAATTCCGGGGCTTACGGTGACGTTGTTTTCCGGTACAAGCAATTTACTGTGGTTACAGTAACAGTTTCTCTCTTTGCATGTCAAGAGGTTACGGTTACTTATCGAATTGCGGTAATCGAGTTGACGGCGTATGTCATGGGCGGTGTCATACGCCGTTGCCCTGAGGCCGGCATGAATTACCTACAGGCGTTATGATCTTCTGGCCGCCATCACCCCATATGTATCGGCAGATCATTGTGCGAATTAATCTGTTGACAATGTGCCAGGGTGTGATTATATTGAAAATCAAATTCAACAAGGCGGGTGCATGATTCACGAAAAGAAAAGAACATTCAACGAATTTGCTGCCAGCAAAGGACTGCGCTCCACGCGTCAGCGGGATATTATCCTGGATGTGTTCCTCTCCACTCATCAACATGTCAGCGTCGAAGAGTTGTACCTGAAGGTCAAGGCCAGTAACCCAGGTGTTGGGCAGGCGACGGTGTACCGTACCCTGAAGCTGTTTGTCGAGGCCGGCCTGGCCCGTGAGGTTCTGCTGCATGATGGGCAGACACGCTTCGAACATGTCATGGCGGGTGAACATCATGATCATCTGGTCTGCACCGGTTGCAATGCCATCATAGAGTTTGAAAATGAAACCATAGAAAAACTTCAGGACGAAATCGCAACACGGCACGGATTTAAGATCAGGAGTCACAAGCTCGAAATTTACGGCCTGTGTGCCAGCTGTAAAGGGTAATTCCTCCCCTCATACCCCTCGTTTACAACGAGGGGAGTTTTTTTGCCGGTAAAATGAAAATGATTATCAAAAGCAGGAAAGGGTGGTTGTATGGCAACATGTTGTGATAAACGGTCTGAAATTCCACATAACAGCGATAACATCAAGCGGGTAGCTCTGGTGGGCAATCCCAATGTAGGCAAGAGCGTACTCTTCAATGCCCTGACCGGCGCCTATGTGACCGTATCCAATTACCCGGGGACCTCGGTCGAGGTTTCCCGCGGCAACGCAAGCATTGATGGCGAGACGTGGCAGGTGATCGATACCCCCGGCATGTACTCGATCCATACCATTACCGAGGAGGAACGGGTTGCCCGTGAAATCCTGCTGAACGAGTCGCCCGATGTGGTGCTGCACGTGCTCGACGCCCGCAACCTGGAGCGGATGCTGGCCATGACAATCCAGTTGATCGAAGCCGGCCTGCCGGTCGTTCTGGTCGTTAACATCATGGATGAGGCTGAACGGATGGGGCTTACGATCGATCTGGATCTGTTGCAGCAGCGGCTGGGGATTCCGGTAATCGGAGCTGCCACGGCCCGTAAGCGGGGCCTGGATGAGATTCGCAGGGCAGTGCTTGACTATCGTCGCGGAACCCCGGGCCATTTCGCCTACAGCCGCCTGTTGGAGAAGGATATTGCGCTGGTCACGCAGCATATGAGCGGCTCCTACATCCTGTCACGCAAATCTCTGGCGCTGTTGCTGTTGCAGCAGGATGAAGAAATCACCGCCTTGTTCAAACAGTGGGATCGTGAAGGGTATGCGGAACTGGCCGAAAAGGTGCGCGAGATCGCCTTTGAACGCCGCGAATCGTTTCACCTCGACCTGTCGCTGGAGCGGAAAGATATTGTTCGAAAGCTGATCAAGGATGTGATCGTTGCACCGGAAAAACGGGTAATTACCTGGGCTGAACGGGTCTCAACCTTGGCGGTGCGACCTGTGACAGGCATACCGCTGCTGCTGATTGTGCTCTACTTCGGTCTTTACAAGTTCGTGGGCCAGTTTGGCGCCGGTACGGTGGTCGATTTTCTGGAAAAACGGCTCTTCGAGGCGCTCTTCAACCCCTGGATTACCGGCGTCGTCAAAGCGATCATCCCCTGGGCGATCATCCAGGAGCTGTTTGTCGGCGAATACGGGATTATTACCCTGGGTATCCGCTATGCGGTCGGCATCATACTGCCGATCGTGGCCACCTTCTTCATCTTCTTCTCCTTCCTGGAAGACACCGGCTATTTTCCGCGCCTGGCATTGCTGGTCGATCGCCTGTTCAAATATATCGGACTGACAGGCAGGGCGGTCATCCCGATGGTGCTCGGTTTCGGTTGCGACACCATGGCGACCATGGTGACCCGTACCCTGGAGACAACCCGCGAGCGGATCATCGCCACGTTGCTGTTGGCGCTGGCGATTCCCTGTTCAGCACAGCTGGGCGTCATCCTGGGGCTGCTTTCAAAGGCGCCTGGTGCGCTGATGGTCTGGGGAGTGTGCATGCTGCTGCTCTTCATTGTGGTTGGCCTGCTGGCCTCAAAGATCATGCCGGGTGAGTCCCCCATGTTCTACATGGAGCTGCCGCCCATGCGCATGCCGCAGCTCGGTAACGTTCTGACCAAGACCTATACCCGTATGCAGTGGTATTTCATGGAGATCCTGCCATTGTTCATCCTGGCCTCGGTGCTGCTCTGGCTGGGCAAGGTAACCGGTTTCTTTGAGAAGATGATCGAAGCCATGACCCCGGTGATGGCGTCGATAGGTCTGCCGAAGGAAACAGCGGTAGCCTTCATCTTCGGCTTTTTTCGTCGCGATTATGGGGCGGCCGGTCTCTATGACCTGCAGTCCAAAGGACTGATGAATGCCCGCCAACTGACGGTGGCAGCAGTGACCCTGACCCTGTTTATCCCCTGTATCGCTCAGTTCATGGTGATGAAGAACGAACGCGGCTGGAAGACGGCCAGTGCTATCGGCGTTTTCGTGAGCCTGTTTGCCTACGGTAGCGGTTTTCTGCTCAACAAGTTGCTGTTGCTGACGGGAATGCTGGCGTGAGTGACGTAGGCTTTGACTCCGCTCAGCCGACTCCTTTACTCCTCTGTCCTGGTTCCCTGAGCGGAGTCGAAGGGGATATACGGAAAGGGAGGTACCCATGAAATGCGGATTCTGCGGACATGAGTTTGGCGAGGGAGATGGCAAAAAGAGCTGCGGCGGTTGTCCCGGCGGTTGTCACAGTATCCATTGTCCTCGCTGCAACTACAAGAACCCGTTGGAGCCGGGACTGATTAAATCCATCAAAAAGCTGTTGGTTAAGAATGACATCCATACCGATAAAGGGGATACATAATGAAATTATCCGAAAAAGCGGAAGAGATTCTGGAGGCGCTCTGGGTGGCGGTGGAAGAGGAGGGGCAGGCCTTTCTGGATCCCGATACAATGGGGTTCCCGGTCGATGATCCGTCCTATCGGGAACTGACCGGGCATGCCTTTATTGAGGTCCGCCAGGGTATGGTATATTTGCGCACCGAAGGACGCGAAGAGGGGAAAAATACCATCCGTCGCCACCGCTTGGCGGAACGCCTGATGATGGATGTGCTCAACATCCGTGGCGAGGATGGTGACCACCGGGCCTGTCAGTTCGAGCACCTGTTGAACGAAGGTGTCGACGCCAAGGTCTGCACCATGCTCAATCACCCCACCACCTGTCCCCACGGTAAACCGATTCCGCCAGGGGTTTGCTGCGATGAGGCGCGGGCTAAGGGGGATCTGGGGATCGTGCCGCTGACCGAGTTCAAATCCGGGCAGGAGGGCGAGATCGCCTACATCCAGACCGAGGATAACAAAAAGATGCAGAAGCTGATGGCCATGGGGGTCCTGCCGGGCAACAAGATCACCCTGGTGCAGTCGTTCCCCTCCTACATCTTCCGGGTGGGATATTCCGAGTTTGCCATCGACACGAACCTGGCCAAGGAGATCTTTGTCAGGAAATAACCTTCAGCAGAGCCTGGAAGGTTGACAAGCTAGTGATTCGGAATCTAATATGTTCGAATCATTTTGTGACATGAAAGGCTTTTATGAAGATCATCATTCTCCTCGGCGACGGTATGTCGGACGTGACATACAGCGAGTTAGACAATAAATCACCACTGCAGGCCGCAAAAACCCCAAACATGGATTTCATGGCGCAGCACGGCAAGGTCGGCCTGGCCAATACCGTGCCTGACGGTCTGCCGCCCGGCAGCGATGTCGCCAACCTCTCGGTCTTCGGTTATGATCCACGCAGCTGCTATACCGGCCGCTCGCCGCTGGAGGCGATCAGTATGGGTGTCGCGCTCGGTCCTGATGACGTAGCCTTCCGCATGAACCTTGTCACCATCAAAGCCCACGGCAGCAAGCTCTACATGGAGGACTTCTCCGCCGGCCACATCTCCACGGAAGAGGCGCGCGAGCTGGTTGAGACACTACAGAAGGAGCTGGGCAGCGCCGAGATCGAATTCCACCCCGGTGTCGGCTATCGTCACCTGATGGTCTGGCGAAACGGCAAGGACGGCATGCGTTCCACGCCACCGCACGATATCACTGCCAAGGCCATACTGGAACACCTGCCCAAGGGGGATGGGGCCGACAGGCTTATCAATATCATGAATTCCTGCCAGATGGTGCTGCATGATCACCCCGTCAATCGAAAACGCAAGGAAGCCGGCCTGTTGCCGGCCAATTCGGCCTGGCTGTGGGGTCACGGTAAAACCCCGAACATTGTCACCTACCGGGAAAAATTTGGTCTGAGCGGTGCAGTCATTTCGGCTGTCGACCTGATCAAGGGGATCGGCGTGTGTGCCGGACTGGATATCATCAACGTCGAGGGTGCCACCGGATACATCGACACGAATTATCTCGGCAAGGCTCAGGCCGCTCTGACTGCTTTGGAGGATCACGATTTCGTCTACGTACATGTCGAGGCACCTGATGAGGCTTCGCATGCCGGCCGGATGGATCACAAGATCCAGGCCATCGAGGACTTTGACCGGCTGGTGGCCGGTACGGTACTGGAGGGAATCAAGAAGTTTGGCGAGTATGCTGTCCTTTGTACCCCGGATCATCCAACCCCCGTTCACCTGATGACCCATACCTCTGAGCCGGTACCGTTTATCATCTATCGCGGCGGTGAAGATCAGGGTAACGGCGCATCATCTTACGACGAGCAGCAGGCCAAGGCGGCTGGCCTGGTCGTTGAGGGGCATCTGTTGATGGGGATGTTGTTGAAATAGCCCGGCAAAGATATGGTTCAACAAAAAGGCATCCGATTCGGATGCCTTTTTGTTGAACGTAGTTACCTGCGTTCTTTTTCCGTATGTTCCTTTGCCCTGTCGCCCGCTTTATCCGGCGTTGTCACCTTCCAGATCTTTTTCTGTTTGATCTCTTTGGGCGCACGCTCTCCACGCTGGGGTGTTGTTTCAGAGGGGGCCATGCCGGGCGTGTTCCCTCGTTTTGGCCGCTCCGGGCGCTGTGGTGCGTTGCCGGGGACAGCGGGAAGCGGTTGAGGTTCCGGTCGCTGTGCTACGGGTGGCTGCACGTATCCATCGCGTTTTGCCGGAATATCATGACGCCGGGCGCCAGGATCGGTTCTGATGCCATGCGGCAGAACAGCCGGATAGCCAGGGCGTTTTTCCTGGACTGGCGGTGGCATAATCGGCACGGAGGTCGCCGGTGTTGTTTGCGGCCGGCGGAATACCGGGTTTGATTCAGGCGCTATCCGCGGGAACCGGTTGCGTAATTCACGGCTGTCACGATACTCGATGCGGGGCGGGACCACTCTGGTAGGAGGCTGCCTGGTTACAGGCATGCGTGTTTCCCGCAATGGCTTGAAATGCGGGCTGCCGATAGAGACAGATACTGAAAACGACGTCGTGCGGGTCGGCCGCTGAATGACGGTTCTCCCTCTCAGAAAATCGTTTTGCCGTACAACGGATAGCCCCCCAGGGGTGTACCGGTTCCGGTAGACAACTGTTGCGGGGTTGACGTTCACGTTGTTGATGGTTGCACTGTTCCGGCCATAGTTTCTATGACCATAGAATATCTCTCCGGGGGCCAAGGGGGTCCAGCCGACGAGGTTGCCGGTAGTGTACCATCCCACGTAGCCAGGTCCCCAATATACATCTCCACGGGCTGGCGGTACCCAACACCATCCAATACCCGCTACAACTGCCCAGCGGCCATAGTGATACGGTACCCAACCCCAGTTTTCATCGGAAACCCACACGTAATCGTCACCTTTCCAGATCCAGTGCCCGCTGCGATAGGGAGCCCAATCGTCAGACAGGATTACGGTTGGCCGCCAGACCATGCCGTATTCCGGAACACGTACCCAGGTGCCGTTTGTATCAAGATCTGCTGCCTGACCGCGCAACTCATCGGGAAGATAGTAATCGCTCCTGGCAGATCGTAACTGGGCGCGATCCCGTTCCATATTCCATATTTCCCAGCTGTCCTCCGGATAGAGTGGCAGGATTTCACTCTGCCCCTCATCAAGCGTAATTTGTTCGCCGGCGTGTACGTTTGTGCGGTTGCCATTGCCTTCCACGTAGGCCGTCCCTTCGAATATGGCAACATCCTCTTGACTGTCTGGGAGCATGTCTATCCCAAGCCGGGTGCGTGCAGCCGGAAGTACGCTGGTGTCGTTGGCATCTATCTGCAGAGAGTCAATGCCGCTCGCCTGGGACGCCATCAGGTATAGCCTTCCGCTTGCCAGGTGCAGATGGGTGAAGCCATCCGCATTGGCAAGCAGGTCAAGCTGCGAACCGCCATCCAGACGTACCACGGTACCATCCGGAAATTGAATCTCTACCCTGCTGTCATCGGGACACCAAACCGAATCACCTTCGTCAACAGGGGTGTTGACGGAAGCGTACAGCCACTCAGCATCGTCAGGCGTTCGGAACATGACATTGCCATCCACGAATCGGATATTGGCTGGTCCGATGATGCCGGCCTGCGACAGCGTAGGAGCTGCGAACAGCACCGCCAGGCAAATCCAGATTATTCGTTTCATTGTTTTCCTCCTCGGCCAGTGGGGGCACTCTCTGGTTCTCTCTTCCGCAACAAACATGCCGCTAATGAGCTCCAGGTATATCAAGCGGTTGCGGTGAGGTTGCCTGCTATTATGCCGCAAATGAGGTACCAGGTATGCTATTTGAAGTTGTCGATGATCCAACGTGCAATGCTGCGCTTGCCCGGAAGCAAAGGTAGCTCGTCTGAGCGGAACCAGCGCGCATCCTCAAGCTCGTTCAAATCAACGCAGATATCTCCAGCCTCGTAATCGGCTACAAAACCAGCCATGAGCTGCGCCGGGAACGGCCAGTTCTGGCTCCCGACGTAGCGCACATTGCATACCTCAATGCCGGTCTCTTCTCTGATCTCCCGGATGGCACATTCCTCAAGCGATTCGCCAAAATCGAGGAAACCTGCCACCAGACTGTATCTGCCCGCAACCCATTCAGCTTTGCGGGTTAACAACAGTTCGTCGCCGCGCTTGACCAGCACGATGGCGCAGGGGTGGATATGTGGATAATGTTCGACGTTGCAGACGTTGCAGTGTCTGCCCCAGGTGCCGGGAATAGTTTCCGTAAACGCGCCGCAACGTGAGCAGTGCCGGCTTTGCCGGTCCCAGTGCAGAATCTGTTTTGCCATCCCTGCCAGCGTCAGGGTTTGGATGTCCATGGATTCATCGCTGGCGTTGAAATCTTTGCATACGAAAGGCGGGGGTGGTGTCAGGTTACTGTCGGCAGAGACAACCCGCAACGGTTTTCCGCGCCATGAACCGATACAGATCGAAGGGTGCTTTGCAACCAGCCAATCTGGTAATGAGCCGTGCGGGAGTTTCAGTCCGGTGTGTGTCTCTTCGAGAATCGTAGCGGTACCCTGGATGATGACCCAATAGCATTCTGCCGTTTGGAGCTCTGAAGCAGGAGCGCGAAATTCAAATTCGGCTTTTACCGAAGAAAAGTTGAATGGTAGATTGACGGCTTCCGGGTATGCTACTTCTTGGCACGCTGGTTCTATTCCGGTTGTCATGGTCGTCCTCATCTCTGGGGAAAGTTTGGGATAGTTGATAGCATAACACAAAATCAAGCTGTGTTGCTTCCTAGACTTGACTCGTGGTCAGTTTATCAACATAATGTCTCAATGTTTTCCCGACACGTTTCCCCGAAAGCCATTTTCACGACCGTAGTCCGAATTCTATTGGCCCTGCTGCTGGTGTGGTATCTCATCTGCCTTTTTGTTCCTCCGGGAGATGGTTCCAAGGTGCGGGTAATTTCATTCCCTTCTGGTAGCGGTATCCGAAAACTAGCCAATGAACTCAAGGCCGGCGGTATTATTCGCAGCAGCTGGCACTTTATTCTGGTTACGCGCTTACGTGGCCAGGCCCATCGCCTGAAAGCCGGCGATTACCGTTTCAACGATGCCATGACGCCGGCCATGATCCTTCGAAAACTGGTTGCCGGGGATGTTGATTTTCGCAGATTTGCCCTGCCGGAAGGGTATTCTATCTATCAGGCTGCAGAGCTTTTGGACCAGAAGGGCTATTTCAATAAGACGAGCTTCTTGGAGAAATGCCGGGATACGGCACTGTTGCGCCGCCTTGGTTTGCATGAGCCTACGGCGGAAGGGTATCTCTATCCGGCCACCTATAATCTGGCGCGTAATGGAAATGAAGAACAGTTGATTGGCCAGATGGTTGCCCAGTTTAAAAAAAAGTATGCCGAATTGACGCGCGGGACTGGCGGGGTGAGTGGCCTGTCCCGTCATCAGATTGTTACGATGGCATCGCTGATTGAAAAAGAAGCGGTCTCGCCCGAAGAAAAACCGCTTATTGCGTCGGTTTTTTACAACCGGTTACGAATCGGCATGCCGTTGCAAAGTGATCCCACGGCAGTCTATGGTGTGCGCGCTTTTGGCGGGAAGGTCAGTAAGGCTGATATTGAACGGCGTTCTCCCTACAACACCTACCTGATCAAAGGACTCCCGCCCGGCCCCATTGGCAACCCCGGCATTGAAGCCATTCAGGCGGCCCTGCACCCCGCCTGCACCCCGTATCTGTATTTCGTTGCCCGCCAGGATGGGACCCACCAGTTTTCTTGCTCTCTGGAAGAACACAACCGGGCAGTGTCGAGATACCTCAAGCATTAAATTGCACGGATTTTGTACGAAAAACCGGGTCCTGTAAGGTTCAGGACCCGGCGCAATTTCCGGATACAGGATTCATCCTGGTCACATATCCTCAAGCTCTCCGGCATCCTCTATAACGATCTCCAATTCCGCCAAGGTAATCTCCTTTACTCCCAACGCCTGGACTTCTGGACAGGATATCAGCGAAATCTCCGAATGCATGATGATATCTTTACCGACTTTTCTGCATGCTTCGTTGGCAAGACGAACCACGGTCAAAAGTATATTTCCGGTATCAAAATCTGCTTTGTGGTGTTGAATGGAGATATTTGCATACGTTTCCGGCAGACTCCATGAACGCATCAGGTTGTATCCAACCTCTTCGTGCATGGAGATGAGGATCTCATCGATCAGAGGCTTGGTCAGGGTGATGCGGCTTTCTCCACTGCGGATGATATCATCCATGACCTTGAGCAGCGCCAGTTTGCCGATGTCATGCAGCAGTCCGCCCATGAACGCCTGTGATGCGATGTCGGGATAACCTGCCTTGCGGGCCAGCCACTTGGCTCCGACAGCACAGGAAAAGGCGTGACTCCATAGTGTCTGCATATGTGTATTGAGAATTTCGTTCGACGACTGGTAGCTTTCAAGTTGTGAAGCCATCATGGCTACGTTTGCGATTTCCTGGGCGCCAAGCCTGACGATGGCCTCTTTAATGGTTGCAACTTTAGAAAGCCCGGCATAATAGGATGAGTTGGCCACCATGAGAACCTTGCCGGCCAGGGACTGATCCTCGCTGATCAATTCCAGTATCTCCTCGATGGTAAAATCTCGCTTGGCAAGGGTTTGCTGAAGGCGTACCGCAACGGAATGGAATACGGGCAGATCTGACAAGTCCCCGGAGAGATGTTCTTGTACCAGTGCAATTAAAGGCTTTTCGCTGCTCATTCGTTTACCCCCAGAATTCTGTGCAATTCGCTCAATGGTCGCGGTTTGCCCAGTTTGGGTAGATCTGTAATGATCTCCTTGACGGAGACCTGACCTTGTGCGGCTTTGACCAGACCATCCTCGAAAAGTGTGACCAGTCCCGCGGTTTCAATGCTCAACTTCCTGATTTCCAGGGAACTTTTCCCCAGCAAAATAGCTTCACTCAGGTTTTCATTCATAATCAGTGTTTCGAAGATTCCCACCCGTCCTTTATATCCGCTGAATCGGCAGGCTTTACAGCCGCGTCCCTGTTTGAATTTAGCGCCGGCAATGTCCTTGGAGGTAACAAACATGCGACTCAAATCGAGAGGAGACGGGGTATACGGTTCAGCACAGGCAGGACAGATCCTGCGCATCAGTCTCTGGGCAACAATGCAGGTAATCGTTGACGCAATCAGGAACGGCTCTACCTGCATGGTGAGCAGGCGGGTCAGGGCTCCGATACTATCCTCGGTATGGAAGGTGGTGAAAACCTTGTGTCCGGTGAGGGCCGCTTCTATGGCCGTTTCGGCCGAAAACTTGTCGCGCACCTCGCCCAGGACGATAATGTCAGGATCCTGACGGACGATATGTCGCAGGGTCTCTTCAAAGGTCACACCGATCTTGGGGTTGATGGAACACTGGCAGACACCGTCCAGTACGATCTCTACCGGGTCTTCAGCCGTGATAATGCTGGTATGGATATCATTGACAAAATTGATGCAACTATAGAGGGTGCTGGTCTTGCCGCTTCCGGTGGGGCCGGTGATGATAACCACCCCGGTAGGTGTTTCAACGGCATTGTAGATGAAGTTCTCCAACATACGCGGAGCCATGCCGATTTCCTTGATATCGAGCAGCGATGCTTTGTTGCTGAGCAGTCTCAGAACGATCTTTTCACCGTAGATGGTGACAAAGATGGAAACCCTCAGATCCAGGTTTACGCCGTGTTTGCGGCTTTTAAACAAGATGCGTGCATCCTGGTGTCGTCGCTTCTCGGCGATATCAGCCTGGCCCAACACCTTGATGCGGGTCGATAGTTGGGGGGCCATGCTGCGAGGGAAATCTTTGTAATGCTGCATGACACCATCGCGGCGGAAGCGGATTCGCAGGCGGTTATCCATCGGTTCTATATGGATATCACTGGCATTCTCATCGATGGCATCATCTAAAATGGTGTTGATGATGCCGATAATCGTATTTTCATCGGCCGCAACATAAGCTTGGGCCGACGTTTGCTCAAGGGCTGAGAGCGCTTCCAATACCGTGGACTTGGAGGTGATGGCTGGTTTGAAATTTTTGCCGAGTAACCGTTCTGCCGTTTGCAGGGCCTGTTGGTCGAGCGGATCGCCAAAGGCTACAACGATGTTGTCGCCGTCCTTCTCGATGGGCAGCAGGCATAATTCTTTGCAGACATTGTGCGGGATCAGATTTGCGAGGACCTTGTCGAGTTTTCCGAAGTCGATGGTGACAACCGGGAAACCCAATTGATACGAGAGCGTTTCCAGCAGTCTGCGTTCCTCAATAAAGCCGCCCTCGATCAGAATCTCTCCGATCCGCTTCTTCCCGCCTGAATCCTTTTGCAGCCCAAGCGCCTGTCGCAGGTCTGCATCAGTCAGATAGCCGAGTTCGACGAGCAGATCGCCAAGTCGTATATTTATCTGACTGTTACGGAGCGATTCTTTAACCTGGTCACGCTCCACGTAGCCGAGCTCAATGAGCGTGTCCAGCATTGTCTGCGGAGTGGCGATCTTTTTACGTACCCGCAGGGCATAGTTGAGCTGCTTCTCAGTGATTATGCCCTGATTGAGCAGCAGTGCTGCCAAAACGCCAGCTTCCTGCTCAAGGGGCACTAAATCTAACGGAGTAACTTCCTGCTGCTTGTGTAATGCGGGGTTCTGAGCTGTCATGAGGTCTCTCCCTGAACGGCATATAATAATTGCAGGCACTCTGAAATGCAAGTTCTTGATGAGGGCAGGTTGTTGCTGCGGATGAGCATGTTTCAAATGATATCAAAGGCTGTCAAAAAGCTCGTGGGAGGAAATCAGGAAGATAAACCTACATGTTCCTTGACACCGCCAAAGGTCAGACGGTGAATGGGGCAGGGACCGAGCCGGCGGATCGCTTGCAGATGCAGGGCGCTACCATAACCTTTGTGACCGCTAAAACCGTAGCCGGGATGGATCTGGTCCAGTTTGCGCATGAGTCTGTCACGGGTGACCTTGGCTATAATGGAGGCAGCCGCGATGGAAAGGCTGAGTGCATCCCCTTTTTTGATGATTTTCTGAGATAGGGGAGAGTCGATGGTACTGATACCATCGATCAGGATGTAATCAGGTTGTGGGGCGAGTTGTCCAACAGCTTCAAGCATGGCGAAGCGTGTGGCCTGAAGGATGTTAATCTCATCGATCAGTTCTGGTGATCCCATGCCGATTCCTACGGAGAGGGCTTGATCCATTATAACGTCAAACAGTCGCTCGCGTTTGTCCGGTGAGAGCTTTTTGGAGTCATTGACCCCGTTAAGTCGTAAGCCCGCGGGAAGGATTACCGCTGCGGCTACAACCGGACCGGCTAGTGGGCCTCGGCCGGCCTCGTCTACACCGGCGATCAGTCGATAACCATTACGGATGCCTTGCCGCTCGAAAGAGAGCAGGTCCAGTGGTGAGCTATTGAAGAGTTCGGTCTGAATCATGTGCCGATCCTGATATGCAAAAAGCCCCGCAGAGCGGGGCTTTTTGTATCGTTACGTTAAGCAGCTTTGACGTACTTGCGCTCGCGGATGCGGGCGGCTTTGCCGCGCAGGTTACGCAGGTAGTAAAGTTTGGCACGGCGAACATGCCCACGGGTAATTACCTCGATCTTCTCAAGGATGGGTGAGTGGAGAGGGAACACCCTCTCAACACCGATACCGTTGGAAATTTTACGTACGGTAAACGACTCACGAATACCGCCGTTCTGGCGACCAATAACAACGCCCTGAAAAACCTGGATACGGTGTTTGTCACCCTCTACGATTTTTACGTGCACTTTGACTGTATCACCAACCTTGAAAGGGGTGATGTTCTTCTTCATCTGTTCAAATTCCAGAAAATCGATGGTATTCATTGGTTTGATTCCTCCTCTATGTCTCTCTTTGTTACGAATATATGTTTCTACTGCATTCCTGTCAGTCGGTCGAGCATAATGGCAGCCGCCGAACGGACCGACAGGTGATTGTATCTGCCAGCACCGGCAATAGGCTCAAGGATAAGATCGGCCGTTTCAAAGCACTCTTCCGTGAGTCCCCATCCGGTTCCCAAAAGTAGTAAGTACGGTTTTTCTGCATTGCCGAGCAACTGTTTGAAATTCTGACAGGTGATGCTTCCCGGACGGTTACCGGCACTTGTAATAACCGTCTTGACCGGTTCAGCAAACCCTGTCTGAAAATCGCTCACAGCACACCCCAAGCTGTCAACTACCCTGATGATTTCGAGCGCTTCTTTACGGTCCGGATTGTAGGTTGCTCCCCAACCGGTCTGCCAGTGGCCCGTTATCCGAAGAGCCAGTGCCTGCTGGTCTTTCGACGGGGTTACGATATAGAATCGGTCCAATCCAAACGTTCGGGACGAACGGGCAATATCATGCAGATCCAGATTGGTCAGTGCTGTTGTAACCACCTCGTGGAGCTTGTTGTACACCGGGTAGTGCACAAGTGCTATGGCCAGATTAGCAGCAGGAGGAAGAAGCATCATCCCGCTCCAGTTCGGCAAGCAATTTCCGGTCTTCCTTTGTCAATGCCAGTTCTGCCATGAGATCAGGGCGAAGCGCAATTGTACTGCGTAATGACTCGCGTCGCCGCCATTTCCGGATTAATTCATGATTACCGGACAGCAGAACTCTGGGAACAGTCAGCCCTCTGAACTCAGGAGGGCGTGTGTAGTGCGGATACTCCAGCAGTCCGTCACCGAATGAGTCGCTTTCTGCCGATTCATCATTGCCAAGGACGTCCGGTATGAGACGTGTCACGGCGTCAACGATAGCCATGGCAGCGATCTCGCCTCCCGACAGGACCACGTCGCCGATGGAGATGTCATCCTGAATGCAGAGAGTACGCACGCGCTCGTCGATCCCTTCGTAGCGGCCGCAAACGATGATCAGGCCCTCCCGTTCGGCCAGTTCCGTTGCTACCTGATGGGTAAGCCGGCGTCCTCGGGGAGAGGTTAATACGACGGTTGACGCGGGGTGCAGCGTCTTGATGGATTCAATGCAGGCGGTCAAAGGTTCGACTTTCATCACCATGCCGGCACCGCCCCCATAGGGGGCGTCATCGGTTACCTGATGGCGGTCGCTGGCCCAGTCGCGGATGTTGTGTATGTCAATGTCAATGAGCTGTTTTTCCCTGGCCCGCCTGATGATGCTTTCATCGAACGGTCCCAAGAACATCCCGGGAAACAGGGTAAGTATGTCAAATTTCATAAATCGAGCAGACCGTCGAGCGGAGTGATGATGACTCTACCACTCACCAGATCGACCCGTTGGATAACATCACCGATGGCTGGGATCAGGTACTCACGGCTTGTTCCACGAACCACATAAATGTCGCTGCTGCCGGTTTCAAAGATATCAGCGATTGTTCCGAGCAGCGTGCCATCATCGGTGAGGACCTGCAGTCCGATCAGATCACTCCAGTAATACTCATCGTCTGTCAGTTCCGGCAGAAGAGAACGTTTAAGGCACAACTCGTTTCCAACGAGGGGTTTGGCCTGGTCAATATCATCAAAGTCCTGGAGGCCTATGATGAATTTTCCGGAGTTGGCATTGAAGCTTGTAAGGGTGAACTCCCGCAGCGTCCCATCAGCCGACTTTAAGACAACAGAACGCGCGGCACTCATACTTTCGAAGTTGCCCGAATAGGAGTACACTTTCAATTGGCCCTTGATACCATGGGTACCAATTATTTTTCCCACCGGGATCAGCCCTTCCGAGTCTCGCATTTATTCCACAATTTTAAGAATAGCCTTGTTGTTGCCCTTGGTGGACACAGCATTGAGGATCGTACGGATTGCCTTGGCAGTGCGGCCTTCCTTGCCGATGATACGACCCATATCTTCCTTGGCGACAGTCAGCTTGATGACCAGAGTGTCTTCTTCCATCTCTTCGGTTGCCATTACCTTGGAGGGGTCGTCGACTAGTGCCTTCGCGATGGTTTCAACAAGTGCTTTCATGTCGGTATCCTCTGCTCATTGTAGAATGGCCGGCGGACCGGGATGGAATCAAGGCGCTATGCCGTCGGAGCGGCTGCCTTGTCCAGGATCCCTGCATTTTTCAGAAGTTGTCTGACGGTATCGGTAGGTTGTGCGCCCTTGTCGAGCCACGCGACAATCTTCTCTTTATTCAGCTTGACGACTGCCGGATTCTTCGTCGGATCGTAGGTGCCCATGTTCTCGATGAAACGGCCGTCTCTGCGGCAGCGCTCGTCTGCAACAACTACCTGGTAAAAAGGTCTTTTCTTTGCGCCTGCCCGAGCAAGCCTGATTTTTGTTGCCATTGTGTTTCCTCCTGAGTTGTTACTTCTGCGATTTTGTATGAAAATGATGAAATGTTTATGTTATCCAAACGGCAACATGCCCTTGCCGAGTCCCCCCATACCCTTGAGGAGCCCTTTGGGCCCAAGTTTCTGCAATTGTTTTACGACTTTTTGTGCTTCGGTAAAGCGTTTAAGCAACTGGTTGATCTCGGGAACGGTTGTTCCGCTGCCCTTGGCAATGCGCAGGCGGCGGCTGCCGTTGATGATGCTGTGATTGGCACGTTCGCCCGGAGTCATGGAGCGGATAATGGCTTCAATCCGTTTCATCTCATTTTCGCTCGGTTGGGCGCCTTTCATCTGTTTCATCATCTTGCCCATGCCGGGAATCATGCCCATGATCGATTCCATAGAGCCCATTTTTTTAATCTGCTGGAGTTGGGCGAGAAAGTCCTCCAGGTCAAACTGGCTCTTCTTAAGCTTTTGCTGCAGTCTGGCCGTCTCTTTTTCGTCGAAAACGGATTGGGCCTTTTCCACCAGGGTGAGCACGTCACCCATTCCCAGAATGCGAGAGACCAGGCGGTCAGGGTGGAAAACCTCAAGCGCATCCAGCTTCTCACCGAGGCCGACGAACTTGATCGGCTTGCCGGTGACTGCCTTGATTGAGAGCGCTGCGCCGCCCTTGGCATCGCCATCCAGTTTGGTCAGCACTACTCCGGTGATTTCAAGACGTTCGTTGAAGCCGGCAGCTACGTTGACCGCTTCCTGACCGGTCATGGCATCGGCCACAAACAGTATTTCCAGAGGTTGTGTGGCGGTTTTTATGTCCGCCAGTTCACTCATCAGGTAGTCGTCAATCTGGTGCCGTCCGGCAGTGTCAAGAATAACGGTGTCATACCCGTTCAGCTCGGCAAAGCGCATGGCTGCGATGCAGATATCGATCGGTTTTTGATCTGGTGAGGAGTTGAATACCTCAAGCCCAAGCTGTTTACCGACTGTTTTTAGCTGTTCGATAGCAGCCGGACGGTATACATCGGCCGGTACCAGAAGTGGTCGTCTCTTCAGGCCCTTCAGATGCCGGCCAAGCTTGCCGCAGGTGGTTGTCTTGCCGGCTCCCTGCAAGCCGACCATCATAATGGCTACCGGCGGCTTTGCTGACAGGTTGAGAAGGTTGTCACTGCCGCCGCCCATGACGGTAATCAGTTCATCGTGAACAATCCGGATAATCTGCTGGCCGGGTGAGAGGCTTTGCAGTACCTCAACGCCTATGGCTTTTGTCCGGACGCTTTCGACAAAATCTTTGACAACCTTGAAATTTACATCGGCCTCAAGCAGGGCAAGACGCACCTCGCGCAAGGCTTCTTTGATATTTTCTTCGGTCATTACTCCCTGTCCGCGGAGCTTTTTGAAGACCGATTCAAGTTTTTCAGAAAGGCTGTCAAACATCGTGGATTACATCATCTCTGTGAGCGGGATATGTTAATCCCGATAAACGGGATCTCTGCGTCCATGATGTTATATATTTATTCAGCGGGCAATAAATAAATCAGGCGCACTAAAAGGGGATCACTATAAAGTACGGTAATGAAAACTGTCAAGAACTATTTGGATTACTAGAGCTTTATCACCTGCCCGGCCGTCAGCAGGCTCTCAACAGTGACAAGCATGTTGGTTGTTGCTCCGACCCGAAGTTTATCCTTGAGTTTAAAAAAGTCCAGGCACACACCGCACGAAAAAATTTCTGTACCCATTCCCTGTAGCTTTTCCAGGGCCTCCTCTACATCAGACCCTTCGCAGGTCAGAAAAATTCCTGTGTTGAGAAAAAGAATGCGCGACGGCATTTCGCTGGTTTCGAGAAGCGTATGAATAAAGTTCTTCATCAACAATCGGCCGAGTTCTTCCGGTCCGTCTCCCAGACGGTCGGACGTTATCAACAGTATGCGGCTGCCGGCTGAGGATGGGAACGAAGTGTGGGCGGTTTTAGCGGCGCTGCCGCAGATAGTAAGCACCCAATCGGATTCTTCCCGATGTTCGGTGACCTGGTAGCCGCGATTGCGTGAAAAGCGGGCTACATTTTCACGGGCGGCGCCATCATCCACGATAACCCGGATCTCGCTCTGCTCTTCCAGCGCTCTTTTCACGTTGAGTACTGGCGCCGGGCAGGTCAGATTTCTACAGTCAATTGTCTTCATGGTATCGAGTCTCCGCAAAGATCCTGTTCATTATGATATCGGCCTTCACTAAACCGGTTGACGAATGCCGGTAGTAGTTGTTCCTCGGCCAGCACTTTCATGACTTCGTCCCTGATCTCCGGAGCAATGCGCAGCGCCAGGCCGCAGTCCGTCATCAGCTGCCGGGGAGCGGGGATGAGCAGGATTGAAAGCCCACGAGACTTGAGGATGTTTTCGGCTTTCATCACCCGGTGGGCGGAATTGAATACGGCGAGGTAATCACCTTCCTTAATCATGAGTCTGTTCTCCATAGATATGATGGCCTGTAACTTCAGATGCGGATTGACAAATGGTATGCGACTTTCTACTATGCCCAAAAGGAGTAAGCTATGCAAGCGACGATCGCGGTTGTTGGACTCATTATTCTAGCTTTTATTATCAGTGTTCCCTGCGGTTATCTGCGACAGAACTATAAAAAATATTCTTTCATGTGGTTTCTTTTGATTCACCTTCCGATTCCGTTCATCGTGCTCACACGTGTCAAGGCCGGCATAGGATGGCAATTTATTCCATTCACGCTGGGAGGGTCAGTCGCCGGACAGATCGTAGGCGGCATGGTCAGTCGCCGGAGAAGGTAGCATGGCAAAACGACCCAGAATGCGTTTCCCGTTGCCGCTCTGTGATGTGGTGCGCGTCGAGTTGACGGCCTTAGGGTTGGCGGAGCGCTTGAGAGAAGCAGAAATCTGGCGGCTGTGGCCCGAAATTGTTGGAAAGGCCATTGCTGTCAGGGCAATGCCCGTGCGTATCATTAAAGGTACGCTCACCGTTGCCGTGTCCAGTGGCCCGTGGAAGCAGGAGCTTACGTTTCTCAAGGGGATGATGATAGAAAAGCTCAATGAACGTCTGGGCGCTGCGGTAGTCAGAGAGATCGTACTCAGATCAGGACAGGTCAACAGTGATGTCCTGATGCCGCTGACGCCTCCTGAGGAAGCGCCACGCAAAAAACGACTAACCGCCCGTCAATTGTCCTGCATTGACGAACAGTCAGCCGCTATTTCCGACCTGGAAACCCGTGAAGCCTTTGTTGCATTGATGAAGGCCAGTTTTGAACGTACCGGCCCCTCCTGAGCATATCTCCCCGTGGTTATTTCTTATGGCAGTCCCTGCAGGCAGCCGGCCCCGCTCTCCTGATGGCATGACACGTTCTGCACAGCCGATGTGCGGCGTCTTTGCTGAATCCTTCAATCTTGCCAGGCCCCGCTTTTCTGTGACATTGCTTGCAATCGCTTTTAAGATACGTTTGGTGTGCCCGGTGAGGGAATGTGACACCATTTTTAAATTTGAGAATCTCCGGGCCGTTATCTGCAAATGAGGATACTGCTATAAGTAGTATTACAGGAACTAGCCATTTCACGTTGTATCTCCTCTGGAAGCTGGAATAAGTCCGCTATATGCATAGGCTGATTGTTAAAAGCTTATTACCACCACATCGAAAGCACGTGCTGTGCCAACTGTGATCGGCAGTGCAGTTGTTTTTCCGTCTACCGGTTTCGTGACGGCATGTTATTCGCTCTCGAACATGACCTTGCGTTCGAAATCCATAGAGTGAGTCAAGCGTTTGGCATCCTCAATCGTGATTTTATCCTGTTTGTAAAGTTCCAGCAGGTGCATGTCAAGGGTCTGCATGTGATACTGGCTGGCCCCGTTTTCGATATGCTTTTCAATTTCATCCAGGCGTCCTTCGCGGATGCAAGCCTGGATGGTAGTAGTGGCGCGCATGATCTCGACTACCGGCAGGATGTTCTCACCGCTTCTATCCTTGATGAGTCGCAGGGAAACTGTTGCCACGAGGATGTCCGCGAGTCGTTGTCTGATGATTTCCTGAGCTTCGGGAGGGAAGTGGCCAATAATGCGGTTGATTGTTGAAACGGCTCCGTTGGTATGCAGGGAAGAGAATACCAAATGCCCGGTTTCAGCGGCCTTTATGCAGGCGTCAATGGTCTCCTTGTCGCGCATTTCACCAACCATGATAACGTCCGGATCCATTCTCAGAGCAGCTTTGAGGGCGGCACTGAAACTGTCGGTGTCTATGCCCACTTCTCGCTGAATGACGCAACTTTTTTGCGAGCTGAAGATAAACTCGATAGGGTCTTCGATGGTGATGATATTGTAACTATGGTTCTCATTCAGGTATCTCAACATTGAGGCAAGGGTCGTGGATTTTCCATTGCCGGTTGGGCCGGTAACGAGGATCAGTCCGTTGGGAGCTTCCGCGATATCGGTCAGAACCGAAGGGATATTAAGTTCCTGAAACGTGCCAATATGCGGCGGGATGACCCGCATGACAATACCATAGTGTCCCTTCTGGCGGAAGATACTGACCCGAAAGCGACCGCCACTGGTCAAGGCGTAGGAAGCGTCAGACTCCTTCAGATCGTGGCTCAGCCGGCGCCCGTTATGTTCCAGCACCTCGGCAGCGATCAGTTCGGTGTCAGCCGCAGTCAGGTTAGGCATCTTGGCCCGGATAAGTTGGCCCTTGCCCCTGAAAAAAGGAGGATTATCCACTTCAAAATGGATGTCCGAAACCTGTTTTTGGAAGGCGATATCCAGAATCTGATGCAATACGTTTATGTCCATAACGATCCTTTCGGTGCTGAAACATTGACGCTCATACTAGGGACGCTGGGTCAATTTATCAAACTTTTTTCGGTACAGTGAATTATCCAGGACGAGACCGGCGTAGCGCGAGACTACTTCCAGGTATTCCGTCAGGACCGGCGTTGGCGGCGTGTGGCCGAAATCAGCATAGATCAGGGCGAGGACGTTTCCTGACATTATGAGTGGTAAAAGGAGGATTTTTGGGCTGTGAGGCGGGCCGATCGTGCTGTAGAGGTGTGTTTTCAGAATTTCATCGGTACAGAGTCCGAAATACATGCGCCTTTTTTCGACGGTATCCTGGAAAACCGATTTCTGTCCAAGCGGGATCTTGAACATCAAGGGGCCGGTTGCCCCCGAGCTCTTGCCGGCATTGATGCCGATCCCCTTTTCGGCAATCAGGTCCGTTGCCACGGCAACAAAAGTTATGCTCCGTTCGAACAGGCTGGAAGTATACAGTAAAAGTTCCAACGCCACCTCGGGTGGTTCTCTGAGCATGCCGATGGCGATGATGCTTTCCTTTAGTTTGCGGGCAGCCTGCCGGTCCGCTTGGGTGAACGATTTCTCGATAACAAAGCTGAACGAACGTAAAAAACCGACCATGTCAGCCACAAAGGAATCGGTACTGTTTTGCAGACAGGGGCGGGGGAAGACGCTCTCTGTCCCCTCCTCCAGCACATGAACAGGTAGGACCCGGTCATCCCGTGACGTGCTCAATTGAAGGATGGAAATCCGGGGGTATTTTTCCCGCTTTTGTTGAAGTAATGATACTACGGATTCGTGTGTGGAGCCGTTTCCTATGAAGGCCGGGTCGTCGAGTATCAGCAGCGGCAGTAGGTCCCGCGAAAATGACTGCTCGATGATCAGATCGAGGTTGCCGGCCTCATCGGTCGTGAATACGATGTAACCCTTTTGTCTGCAGACGGTTCTGATAGTGTGCTTCATGAATGGGTCACGGCTCATTACGATCACTGCGATTGTCAACCTGCCTGCAGCGCCTGATGTTTCAGCCGGTGAAGGCGATGTGGAAATCCGGGTTAGAAGAGAGCACAGTTTTTCCTGGGCGTCCGGGGGCAGTTTGCCCAGTTCAGCCGCTATAATTGCACGATGTTCTTCTGCGTCATCGAGATCCTTGAGCCCGATAAATACGTCCGGAATCTTTTTTGTGAGGCTGTCGAGGGCATCCAGGCCCAACAGGCCGGCAGTGACGGGTTGGCCGGCGTTGCCGCTCGCCAGTGTGTCTGTGCCGGTTGCTTCGGCCGACGAAAAAAAGATCTCCCCAAGGGTGCCGTCCCGCATTTTCTCATCGTAAATGCGGAGCGCATCCATCAGGATCGCCTGCGCATTCATAAGTATTTCCTGTTTCAGGGTTTCAGGGAAATAGCGGTACTCGTCACATGTGACGACGTTGTCCACATCCAGCGAGAAGGTGCCGCTGCTCCAGGTGAGAACTTCGACAATAGTCATCTCTATCAGACATTCCAAGCCGCTATAGGCATCGTCGGGGCTGATGGCGCCCTGCTCGATCAGGGTTGCTATCAGCGGTTTGCGGGCTGTGCCGGATTGTCGTTGTTCGATGAGAGCCTGATCCAGGCAGCTGTGGGTAATAAAGTTCTTTTCAACCAGGATCTGTCCGATGCGGACACTGTTGTTGAGGTGATTTGCGCTGGCGAAATAACCATCGCTGAAGACCAGGTGGCTCTCGCCCTTGTTGCTTTTAATGCTGAGGGTGCCGGATTTTCTGGTGGAGTGTATCAGTTGAATAACATCAACGATCGGCAGGTGTGCCAGGTCTCCGGTGAAGGACATGTGAAGTTATCCTTTCATTGCAGGGTGTGATGACTGTGAGATGATCTATGCCCGTGTCAGCTGCCGGTATTTGAGGCGATGGGGCTGTTCGGCCGCTGCTCCCAGGCGTCGCTTGCGGTCATCCTCATACTCCGAATAGTTGCCGTCAAAATAAACCACGCTGGAATCCCCTTCGAATGCCAGGATGTGGGTGGCAATGCGATCCAGGAACCAGCGGTCGTGGCTGATGACCACGGCACAGCCGGCGAAGTTTTCCAGTGCTTCTTCCAGAGCCCGCATGGTGTTTACATCCAGGTCATTGGTGGGCTCATCCAGCAGCAGCACGTTGGCCCCATCTTTCAGCATCCTGGCCAGATGAACCCGGTTGCGCTCGCCCCCCGAAAGCATGCCGATTTTCTTCTGTTGATCCGAACCTGAGAAGTTGAAACGGGATACATAGGCCCGCGAGTTGACAGCGATCTTGCCGAGCTGGATCTGCTCATCACCACCGGAAATAGCCTCCCAGATGGTCTGTTCCTGTTTGAGCGCATCGCGGGATTGGTCCATATAGCCCAGCTTGACCGTCTCCCCGATACGGATGGCACCGGTATCCGGTTGTTCCTGTGCGGTAATCAGACGGAAGAGGGTGGTCTTGCCGGCGCCGTTGGCACCGATCACCCCAACGATTCCACCGGGCGGCAGGTTGAAGGTCAGACCTTCGTACAGCAACCGGTCACCGTAGGCCTTGGAGACATCGCTGAACTCGACCACGATGTCGCCCAGGCGTGGTCCGGGCGGAATGTAGATCTCCAGATCTTTGGCATGTTTCTCACTCTCCTGGGTCAGCAGCTGTTCGTAGGAACTGATACGGGCCTTGCCCTTGGCGTGGCGCCCCTTGGGTGACATCCTGATCCACTCCAGTTCGCGCTGCAGGGTTTTCTGGCGCTCGCTGGCAGTCTTTTCCTCCACTGCCAAGCGCCCCTGTTTCTGTTCCAGCCAGGATGAATAATTGCCTTTCCAGGGTATGCCTTCACCCCGGTCCAGTTCCAGGATCCAGCCGGCCACGTTGTCCAGGAAGTAGCGGTCATGAGTCACGGCGATGACCGTACCGGGGTAAGCGTGCAGGTGGTGTTCCAGCCAGGCTACCGATTCTGCATCCAGATGGTTGGTCGGTTCGTCCAAAAGCAGGATGTCCGGTTTCTTCAGCAGCAGGCGGCAGAGCGCCACCCGGCGTTTTTCACCGCCGGACAGAACCTGCACCAACGAATCGCCGGGGGGGCATCGCAGGGCATCCATAGCCATCTCCAGACGGCTGTCGAGATCCCAGGCGTCCAGATGGTCGAGTTTTTCCTGCAGTGTTGCCTGACGCTCGCACAGTTTCTCAAAATCGGCATCCGGCTCGGAGAATTTATCGGTGATGGCGTTAAACTCGGCCAGTAGGTCGACAGTCTCCTGAACACCTTCCTCCACGATCTGACGAACGGTTTTGTTCTCGGTCAGTTGCGGCTCCTGCTCCAGATAGCCAACCGTGTAGCCCTGGGAGAGTACGGCCTGGCCGTTAAAATCCTTGTCCACACCGGCCATGATCCTGAGCAGCGATGACTTGCCAGAGCCGTTCAGGCCCAGTACCCCGATCTTGGCGCCATAAAAATAGGAAAGAGATATGTCCTTGATAACCGGTTTTTTGTCGTAAAATTTGCTGACCCGCATCATGGAATAGATGATCTTGTTGGGTTCAATTGCCACGCCGAAACCTCCTGCAATAAGATGCCTTCATTTTTACACGCCCACAGCCGGAACTGTCAATCGCTTTGGCGAACGGGTAACCGCATTTGCTTGACAAAAAGGACTAATAAGGTATTATTTGACTGTGCGTTGCATAAAGAGTGATGAATAAATGACAGTGTATGAAAGGGGATGACTATGGGTATCGACGTCCAGGAAGCCATCAAGCGCTCCATGCAAACTGAGAAAAACGCCATGAATTTCTATCAATTGGGATCTCAACGGATGAAAGACCCTGACGCCCGGCGAATCTTCGAGACACTGGCGCGTGAAGAACGGGAGCATGCCGGACATTTTTACAGGGTGTATCGTGGGACAGATATCCCGTCGTTGGAGGGTTTTTTGGATATACCGGCCGACAACGAGTCCAGCTGGATCAGCTCCCTGAGTAAAATTATCGCTGCTGATTTCAGTGAACAAAAGGCCTTGGAACTGGCCATGGAGAAAGAACAGAACCTGGAGATTGCTCTGCGCGAGTCCGCGGCGAAGGTTGCCGATGAAGACGTGCGTACGGTGTACGAGTGGAATGCCCATGAGACGCACAACCACTATCTGCTGATTGCGGCCGAATACTCACGTATCATGGGGATGGTGGATGAGACGGACATGGATATTTTTGTAAGAGAATAGTTACCTCAGCCGCGCCTACTGCCACTGATCAGGCCCATTCCCACGAGTGAGAATGGGCCTTTCTTCTGTAATAGCTTTAACATCACCCCTCGTATGTGCTATATGGTTGAGGCCTGTCAACAAATATTCTGTCCCGTAAAGCGGACTGTTGGTTACGTTGGCGGGTGCGATTGCCGGTCTGGGCGAGGTGGTCGCTGTACTGCGCAAAAGGAACGTTAATCTGCCGATCGGCGGGTTACAGCCACCTCATGTGCTGATGGCGGGATCTAGCCTGATTCTCTTTATGGCAGGCATACGGCACGCTACCTGTCAAAAAATCTCAATTTAGCGGCGTGCGAGCCGATAAAGAACATATGTGCGGGTAATAGCGGCTAGGAACCGTTGTGGGGAGCGAGGTATGGCCAGCGGATCGGTTAAAACTCTAAAAATTCCGGATGACATCGAGTATCGCGTCATCGGCAACGCCTTTGGATTGCTGATCGCTTTGGCTGGTCTGGCAGGCGGTACCATGCTCAATCAGCGCAGTTTTGAATACTGGATGGATGACCTGGTTCCGCTGTTGTTCTCAGCCTATATGGCCTTCCGACTGTTCCGTAATTTTATCTCCACCATGACGCTTTATCAGGATGCGCCACCTCGCCGTAGACCTGCTGCACAGCGTGTCCAGCCCGAAGCGGCTACCTTTGCCCAGCTTCCACCTGTCCCGAGTTATAGCGCCGAACAGGTGGTGGAAGAGGTGGCCAAGCGGATAGAGGCCCAGAAACTGGAAGCACAAAAAAAGAACAAGTTGACCAACTCCAGGTGATATGTCCGCTACGAAAAAACTAACCTTCGAGAACTGCGCCCATCTACTCAAGAAGCAGGGTCTGATCTCTGCCGAACAATGTACCGAGATTGCGGCCCGTGGCAAGGCCCAGGAAACACGTCTCTATGCGCTGCATCAGTCGGGCGGTTCCCGCAGGGTTCAATCCGGCACGGCTGACATCATATTCCCGGCCGAAGTCATTGCTGCCTTCAATTTCGAACTGCCAGGCACGTCGGGAAAAATCCTGACCGAGGACATGGTGACCGAGGCCGTATCCTCGGCGGTAGGTCTGCCCTACCTCAAGATCGATCCTCTCAAACTTGACCTTGATGTCGTTACCTCCTATATCCCCCGCCCGTTTGCCCTCAAGAATCTGATCGTTGCAGTGGCCGAGAGCGGAGGTATCATCACGGTGGCCGTAGCAGATCCGTTCAACGATGCCATCATCAACGAACTCGCCAGCGCCCGCCAGCTTGAAATCAGGCGTGTGCTCAGCTCCAAGAGCGACATACTCAAGATATTGCGGGAGTTTTATGGCTTTCGCGCTTCGGTGATGGCTGCCGAGGCGGAATCGTCTTCGACCGTTGACCTGGGTAATCTGGAACAGTTCTTCAAGATGAAAGGTCAGCAGGAGATCGAGGGGAATGACAAGCATGTCGTTTCTGCGGTCGATTTTTTGCTGCACTATGCGTTTGAACAGCATGCCAGTGATATCCATATAGAACCCAAGCGTGAAAAAGGGCTGATCCGATTCCGTATTGACGGCGTCATGCATAACATCCATGTTATTCCCAAGCTCCTTCATCCTCCCATCGTGTCTCGCATCAAGTTGCTATCCCGCATGGATCTGGCCGAGAAACGCCGACCTCAGGATGGCCGCATCAAGACCCATTTCAATAACAAGGACATAGAGCTGCGGGTTTCGACCGTACCAGTGGCGTTCGGTGAAAAGGTCGTCATCAGGATATTTGACCCCGATATCCTGTTGCAGGATCTTGATAGCATGGGATTTTATGCACGGGAGATGTCGCTGTACAACTCCTTTATCCGACGACCCAATGGCATTATCCTGGTGACCGGTCCTACCGGTTCCGGAAAGACCACGACCTTGTATTCGACCCTGCGTTCGCTTTCTTCGCCGGAGGTCAACATTATCACGGTCGAGGACCCGATCGAGATGGTGATGGAAGAATTTAACCAGATCGGAGTCCAGCAGAACATCGGCGTCGGATTTGATTCCATCCTTCGCAATATCCTGCGCCAGGATCCGGATATCATCATGATCGGGGAGATTCGCGACAAGGAAACGGCAGAGAACGCTGTCCAGGCTGCTCTGACCGGGCATCTGGTGCTTTCCACCCTGCACACCAATGATTCTGCTTCCGCCATTGTGCGATTGCTTGACCTCGGGGTGCAGCCGTTCCTGATCTCGGCTACGGTGATCGGCATCATTGCGCAGCGACTGGTACGAAAGATCTGTCCACACTGCAAGCAGGTGCGCGAGTTAACGGGCGATGAACTCGATTACCTTCAACTAGGGAAAAAATCTCACGTGGTCTGGGAAGGGCAGGGGTGTAAGGAGTGCCGTGGGACCGGCTACAAGGGGCGCACCGGCATCTTTGAGGTGTTAGATATGAATGAACGTGTCAAGTCTCTGGTCACAGGACACGTTGAATTGGCCGATCTCGTCTCAGCAGCCCAGGAGGGCGGGTTGATCAGCCTGCGCCAGGTAGCTATCCGTAAGATGCTGGAAGGGGCGACGACCTATGAAGAGGTTATCTCGATGACAGGCTGATGCCGCCACCTCTTGAAGCTGTGAACAAAAAGACCGCCTGATCAATCTGGCGGTTTTTTTGTGTGCGCCCGGCAGGGCGCGTGACGCGAGCGCCACCGAATCAGCCATGGTAGCTGATGTGCGACCTGGAGGTGCCAGTCCTCTGCGGACCCTGGTGATGGGAATTGTTAGCCGAACGGCAAAGGTATCCGGGGTGGCATATCCGGAGCCGATAGCCATACTGTTCGACAGAAGCCGGATTGAACCCCGGCTCAGGGATTTGATGATTTAGCCTTTTTCAGCCTGCGGTAAAGTGTGGCGCGGGATATATTGAGACTTTTAGCTGTTTTCTCGATGTCTCCGTCCATCTGATCAAGGACGGCCAGAATATGGTGCTCCTCAACTTCCTGTACGGTGTTCGAACCTATGACAGGCAGCGTTTTACGGCTGCTTAACAAACCGTCAAAGAGGACCTGGCGCAGTATCTCGCCACGGGGAGTCAGCAGCAGCGCCCGCTCCAGTACATTCTTGAGTTCCCGTATGTTGCCGGGCCAGGAATATGTATGCAAAATTTTCATTACCTCATCCGAGATCACCGATTCGGATGATCCCAGTTCGTGCAGGATGTAGGAGATAATGGCAGGCAGTTCGTCACGTCGTTCCCTGAGGGGGGGGATGTGGATCTCCACCAGGTTGATGCGGTAGAGCAAATCCTGCCGGAAGAGTCCTTGCCGGACGAGGTCATGGATGTCCCGGTTCGTGGCGCAGAGCAGGCGGAAATCACTCTTGAAAAGCTTTACATCTCCAAGGCGGCGATATTTCTTGTCTTCCAAGACCTTAAGAAACTGGGCCTGTACCTCCAGAGCCATGTCGCCGATTTCATCGAGCAGCAGCGTGCCACGGTCGGCAATATCCAGCAAGCCTTTGCGATCCTGATCGGCAGAGGTAAAGGCTCCGCGTGCATTCCCAAAGATTTCCCGGGCCAGTAACTCGCCGCGCAGGCCGGAACAGTTGATCTCGACGAATTCATTGCTGGCCCGTTGACTGTTGCGGTGAATCCATTTGGAGAGCATGCCTTTGCCGGTGCCGGTTTCGCCGGTAATCAGCACCGGGCTATCGCTGGTAGCTGCAATCCTGGCAAGGTCAAGGGCCTGCTGCATGGCGGGAGAGTCACCGAAATAAATGCCTTCACTGGTTTTCAGGCGTTTTTGGGCAGAGATATGCCGTTTCATTGCGCCTATTTCCAGGTATTTACGTAAAAACACCGACAGAGCGGCATTGTCAATCGGCTTGGTGAGAAAATTATCAGCACCGCTCTGCATTGCTTCTACGGCGATCTGGATGTTCCCTGAACCGGTAATGACGATGATGGGAATATTCTGATCGGCTGTCCGAACCGCCTCAATGAAATCGATCCCGTTGCCGTCGGGCAGGTTTATGTCCAGTATGATGGCGTCGAAATTATCACCATCAAGGCACTTCTTGGCTTTTGCCAGGTCGGAAGCTTCGGCTACGGCATAGCCTTCCTTGGAAAAATATCTGACAAAACCGAAGCGCGTAGCTTCATTGTCCTCGATCAACAGTATCTTCGGTTTCAAGCCTGCTCCTTTCTGACACGTGGAATGTGCAGTTCTGCCGTACATCCTGGCGGTGGGGAGTTGTTGTAGAGCCGCACGCTGCCGCCCATATTATCGATCAGGTGTTTTACCAGCGCGAGTCCCAGGCCGGTCCCGTCTTTGCGGCCGGTAAAAAACGGGTCAAAGACCCGGTTGAGGTTGCTTTCCGGAATGCCTGTGCCGGCATCGGTGATCAGGATGGTAGCAAACGGGTTGGAGGTGTCGCTGATAACGGGTAGCGAGATGGTCAGCTCGATGCTCGCATCCTTGGGACTGTTCTGGGCGGCATTTTCCAGAAGGTTGAATACGGTCTGTTGCAGTTTGATGCTGTCGGCAATAACGTATAGATCAGAATGGTCTGGATCTGCTGTCAACAGCACGGGAATCTTATCTGCTGAGCCCGAGTTGTCCCACAGCTTGATGGTCTCCCGGCAGAGGTTGTACAGTTGAACGGGCAACAGGCACACGGGGGGGATCGGTTTTCCCAGTTCGAGAAGGTCGTTCATGAGATTGGCCAGTCTGGAAACCTGGGTCCGGATATGTTGGATGTACGGCTCGTACTCAGGGTTTCCTTCAATCTCCGTTTCCCGGAAGAGAGCTTCCGTGATAGATAGTATCGCATTCAATGGATTTCTGACTTCGTGGGCCACCCCTGCGGCAAGCTGACCGATGGACTCCAGTCTTTTAGCCTGATACAGTTGCCGCTCAAGCAGAATCCTTTCCGTGACATCCTGCAGCGTTCCGCGTAACCCGGTTACTGTCCCGAATTGATCGTGAACGACTTCGCCCCTGGCAATGCAGGATCGGTGTGCCTTGTCAGCGCGGATAAGCTCCAGCTCGAACTCGTAGGGCTCCCCGGTTTCCAACGCCCGTTTCACGGCATTATCCAGACGTGTCCAGCTTTCAGGGGTGTACATGTGAGACTGATCGTTGTACGTGATACAGGGTAGTTTCGGGTCCCTGCCGGTGATGGTGTAGAGTTGCTCCGACCAGGTAATGCTGTCGTTTCCGATCATCCAGTTCCAGTTGCCGATGTTTGCCTGGCGCTGCGCCTCATCAAGTTGATAACGTTTTTCAAGTAACTCGTTTTCAGCGAGTTTGCGTTCAGTGATGTCAGAGGCGAAACCGTGCCAGATAATAGTGCCGTCTTCCATGAGGACCGGATTTGATTCCGCACTGATCCAGCGAAGCCCCTTCTCGGAGTGAAAAATCTGGAACTCGGATCGTAAGGGGGTCAGGAGGCGGGCCGACTCCTGGAGCGCTGTGACTACGTTTTCTATATGATTTGGATGGATGCGTTCGAAGAGTGGCGCCGCGTTTTCACAGACGTCTGCCGGGTTCAATTCGAATATGTCATGGGATGCGTCACTTGCGTAAGGAATGCTGTAGCTTCCATCCGGTGACATCCGGAACTGGTACATGACTCCGGGAATCTGCTGGGAAAGACCTTTCAATAGGGTATGGCTCTTCTGGATTTCTTCGGTCCGTTCGACGACCCGCTGTTCAAGATTGTCGTGGGCTTCCTTTAATGCCCGTTCGGCGCTTCTGAGCTCCTCGGTGTGCTTCAACTCGGCTTCATATTGCCGGTTGAGGTACGTGGCTTTTTTTCGTGACCATCCCAGGCCGATCGCCAGTCCTATCGCCATGATCGTCGACAGGCAGATTGCTACGACATGGTATGTGCGCTCTGCAACCGGCTCCAGGATTTCCTCCGTATCGATCTTGGTGATAATTGTCCAGGGAGAGTCCGCTACATTGCGAATCGCTGCGACTACCTGAACCCCCCGATAATCAAGACCATCGATTACGCCTTCCTGGCCGAGGGCGGCCCGGACGGCAGGCATGTTTCTGTCCAGAAGCGGCCGTGTGAAGGTCAGTACCGGGGCGGCCTGGTAGCGCAGTTGGCTGAGAAAACGAACCTTGTTGCCGTCCCGTTCTACCAGCAGCGCTTCGGCCGTACGGCTCGGCGTTGGCCAGTGGCGAATGTTTGGGTAGAGGTCACGGAAGGGATTGATGTCGATGACCAAGACCGCAATGCAGTCCGCATGGGTACCGCTCTGGTACATGATGGGGATGGAGAGGTTGATGTGGCAGGTGCCGCTATTGTTGTCCCGATAAAAGTCTGAAAAGATGACGTCCCGTTTCCGGATGGTCTCGTTGATCAATGACTTGTACTGTGGCTGCTGACGGTTTCCCAATTCAGAAATCGAGGTAACGATTTTACCGTCCGGAAGGAACAGTAGCATGCTGTTGTAGCCGGCCTGGTTGTACAGGCTGTCCATCCAGTTATGGATTTCTCGCAATGCCCGGTTTTTGTCAATGCCGTTCAGGTAGTCCTTGACCCTGTGGGATACCATGGCATTGGCATAGACCGAGCGTGCCTCCTGTAATCGCTCCTTTCGCCATTGCACCAGCTGGGTTGCCTTGAGGTCGGCGATGGTTTCCATATCATGTCGGGCGTCATTGATTTCGAACAGATTCTGCTGACGGATGTAGCCGTAACCGGCAGCGGCTATAGTGATGAGGGCCATTGCCATTGCTATGCAGTACCGGACAATAGGCGTGCCTGGCGTATGTGATGTTACCGTGGTTGGCATGGGAGGTGACCCGGAAGATTCAATGAACTCAATTTGTATATCTTCAGAAATAGTATGTTTAGTTCTGTTTTGTCCAGCGAAAGTTTTACCGGTCCGGCCTGTGAACCGCTCACGATGGATTCGTCTAAAAGGCGGCTTGTTAACGCATGATTGTTGTCTGGTTGACAAATGAAGCGGGGCTATGTTATCGCTATTCCCGGAGGGTTACATGGATATGAGAACATTTGTGCAGAAGGTTTCAGAACAGGTTATTGCGGGGGGGGAGCTTGCTCCGGATGATGCGTTGCGTTTAACTGCTGCCAGCGGTCCCGATCTGTATCTGCTGTTTGCCGAGGCCTCCAGGATACGGGAACATTTCAAGGGGCGTGCGGCATCGCTCTGCTCGATCATCAATGCGAAATCGGGGCGTTGCCCCGAAAACTGCGCCTTCTGTGCCCAGTCCTCGGCCCACACGACGAACACGCCGGTCTATCCGCTGGTAGATGAGGAAGAGCTCGTACGGTGCGCTCACAGTGCAGAACAGAACGGCGCCCGTTGTTACGGCATTATTACCAGCGGCACCGGTATTCAGCCGGGGAATGAATTGAACAAGATCTGTCGTGCCCTTCGGCGAATTAAAGATGAAACCGGTATAGAGCCCTCCTGTTCATTGGGGATTCTGGATCTTGAAACCGCGCTCCTGCTCAAACAGGCCGGTATGGTGACCTATCACCATAATCTTGAAACCGCCCGCAGTTTTTTCCCCAGCATCTGTACGACCCACGACTATGAAGACGATGTGGAAACCATCAGGGCCGTTAAACAGGCAGGGCTGAAGGTCTGTTGCGGCGGTATCTTCGGCCTGGGGGAAAGCTTTGAACACCGCCTGGAACTGGCCGAAACCCTGCGTGAGCTGGACGTGGATACGGTGCCGATCAACTTTTTGAATCCGGTGGCGGGGACCCGTCTGGCGGACGCCGCCTTCCTGACGCCGATGGAGTGTCTAAAAATAATCGCGATCTATCGCTTGATGCTGCCGGAAAAGGATCTGACCGTGTGTGGCGGGCGTGAAAAAAATCTGCGGGAGCTGCAGTCGTGGATCTTTCTGGCCGGGGCCAGCGGCATGATGACCGGCAACTACCTGACCACGCCGGGTCGAGCACCGGAACAGGACCGGCAGATGCTGGATGACCTGGGGATGACGATTGGAGTGTGCGGGTGACCAGAGGGATATTCATTACCGGAACAGATACCGGTGTCGGTAAAACGATCGTAGCGGCTACCCTGGCGCGCCTGTTGAGGATGCGCGGGCTCAATGTCGGGGTGATGAAGCCGGTTACCAGCGGTTGCCGCGAGGAGAATGGCAGATTGGTCTCCGATGACGCCCTGCTGTTATGTCAGGCCGCCGGTGTTGCCTGCGGCGCGGATACAACCCCCTATCTGCTGCGGGAACCGGTTGCACCGGCTGAGGCGGCTACGCAGGAGGGGGTACGCATCGATTTTGCCCGAATTCGAGAGTCGTTCGACAGGCTGTCGGCCTGTCACGATTTCATGATTGTGGAAGGGTCCGGGGGGCTGATGGTGCCGCTGGCCGGTGGTCTGCTAGTGGCCGATCTTGTCAGGCAACTGGAATTGCCGCTGCTGGTAGTGGCACGCCCGAACCTGGGCACCATCAATCATACCGTGTTGACCTGCTTTGCCGCGCAGCAGATGGCTGTGCGGGTGGCAGGCGTGATTGTCAATAATTATCCGATAACGCCGGATCTGGCTGAACGGAGTGCCGTCCACCACATCGGTTCGTTGTGTGGTGCCCCTGTGCTCGGTGTCTGGCCGCATCGCGATGATCTGGATGAGATGGAGGCCGTCGACGGGTTGGCAGACTGGCTGGATGGCCAGTCGGAAACGGATATCGTGTTGCGGGAGCTGGGACTGTGAAAGGGGTTTCGACTGAACAGCTGCGGGAGTGGGACAAGCGGCACGTGTGGCATCCCTTTACCCAGATGCAGGACTGGGAAAAGGATCAGCCCATCGTTATCGCCAGAGGCGAAGGAAGCTGGCTGATCGATACCGATGGCAATCGTTATCTGGACGGGGTGGCCTCCATGTGGACCAATGTCCATGGTCATTGCCGGCGTGAGTTGAATGAAGCGCTCAAACAGCAGGTGGACCGCCTTGAACATGCAACCATGTTGGGATTGGCCGGCGAACAAAGCATTCTGCTGGCTCACCGGCTGGCGGGAATCACGCCGACCGGTCTTGATCGGTTCTTTTATTCAGACAATGGTTCCACCGCCATGGAGGTGGCGGTCAAGATGGCCTTTCAGTACCAGGTGCATCGCGGCCGGCCGGAGCGCAAGCGCTTTATCACCTTTCGACACGCCTATCATGGCGATACCCTGGGAGCGGTTAGCGTGGGGGGCATTGATATTTACCACAGTACCTTCCGGCCGTTGCTGTTCGATGCCATCCAGGCTCCGGCGCCTTATTGTTACCGTTGCGAGATGGGCTGCAATGATCCTGCAACCTGCGGCATGACATGCGCTGGTGCTTTAGAGGCTCTGATGAAGCAGCATGGCGCTACCTGCGCCGGTTTGGTGATCGAGCCGCTCCTGCAGGGGGCCGGTGGCATGCTTGTTCAGCCTCCGGGTTTCCTCAAACGGGTGCGGGAGTTGTGCGATCTGCACGGACTGCTGATGATTACCGATGAGGTCGCCACCGGGTTTGGCCGGACCGGCCGGATGTTTGCGTGCGAACATGAAGGGGTGGTGCCGGATATCATGGCGCTCTCCAAGGGGATTGCTGCCGGTTACCTGCCGCTGGCCGTCACGGTGACCACAGAGGAGGTTTACGCTGCCTTCATGGGAGAGTATGCCGAGCTGAAAACTTTCTTCCACGGTCATACCTTCAGCGGCAACCCGTTGGCATGCGCTGTTGCCCTGAAAAGCCTGGAGCTGTTCGAACAGGATCGACTGCTGGATGCTCTACAGCCCAAGATCGCCCGCCTGGCAGAGCGGTTGCAGGAGTTCGCCCGTTTGCCGCATGTGGGGGATGTGCGGCAGTGCGGTTTGGCAGCCGGCATCGAGCTGGTGGAGGATGCACCTACGAAACGGCCCTATCCCTGGGAACAGAAGGTCGGTGTCCGTGTATGTCTGGAAGCCCGTAAACATGGTATTTTCTCCCGTCCGCTCGGGAATACGATCGTGGTCTTTCCACCTCTGGCAATTAAACCGGATGAACTGGATCTGCTCCTGGATGGGTTGGAACGGGCGATCCGCACGGTAACCGCAGATTGAACTCAGAAGCCCCCACCGCAAGGAGGGGGCTTCTGACTGTGGATATTGATGGTGATGTTACTTTCTGATTGCAATTATGGGCGTTTGCCGATTAAATGCCCCTCAGAACATGTAAACAGTAAGGTGAACCACTGATGGCACACGAATCCGGCATACACATACTGCTGATCGACGACGACGACTCAGGCCGGGAGGTATTGGGACAACTGCTCACGTCGGCTGGCTATACCGTCAGCCTGGCGGCCACAGGTACACAGGCCCTGGAAATCCTGGACCGGGAGTCGTTTAGTCTGGTTGTATCGGATCTGTTCCTGCCGGATAAAAGCGGCATCGAAATCCTCCAGCATTCCCGTCGTCTGTCGCCCACGACAGAGGTGATCGTTGTCACCGGTTTTGCCTCGGCTGAGACAGCTGTCAGTGCCATGAAAGAGGGGGCTTTCGACTATATTACCAAACCGGTAAATTTTGAGGAACTCAAGCTTGTACTCAACAAGGCCTTGGAAAAGCAGCAACTGCTGTCCGAGAATGTCTATCTCCGTAAACAGCTGCAGGGGCGCTTCGAGTTCAGTAACATCATCGGCACCTCCTCAGCCATGAAGGCCGTTTTCGAACGCATGTCGCGTATTGTCAAAACGGATTCAACGGTTTTGATTACCGGTGAATCAGGTACCGGAAAAGAATTGGTGGCGCGTGCGCTGCACTATAACGGCATGCGCAAACACAAGCCATTTGTGGCGGTCAACTGTAGTGCCATTCCGGAAATGTTGCTTGAAAGCGAATTATTCGGTCATGTGCGTGGGGCTTTTACCGGAGCAATCCGGGACAAAGCCGGCAAATTCGAAGCCGCCAATCATGGCACCATCTTTCTGGATGAAATTGGCACCATGCCCCTGCATCTGCAAACCAAGCTCCTGCGTGTCCTGCAGGAGCAGGAGGTGGATCGCGTCGGTTCGAATAAGCCGGTCAAGCTCGATGTCCGCGTACTTTCAGCGACAAACATTGATCTGGAACAGCAGGTCCGCCAGGGGCAATTCCGCGAAGATCTTTATTACCGTCTCAACGTCATACCGCTGCATCTGCCACCCTTGCGGGAACGTAAACAGGATATCATGGCGCTGGTGTCGGTCTTTCTTGAAAAATTCTACCATCTGATGGGACGCTCCCCCATGACCATCAGCAGGCGGGCTTTAGAAGCTCTTGAACAGCATGCCTGGCCCGGCAATGTTCGTGAGCTGGAGAATCTGGTCGAACGCCTGGTGGCGCTGACGGAAGGGGATGTCATCCATATCGAGGACCTGCCGGTTGAGATGTGCGGACAGGGTGTTGTTTCCGGTGATATCTGCCTGGAATTGACTGAGCAAGGCATGGATATGGTAACGGCGATTGCGGAGATCGAGCGTAAATTGATTGATCAGGCACTGGTACTGGCTGGCGGGGTCAAGGCGCGGGCGGCTGCCTTGTTGGGAATCAACAGGACAACGCTGGTTGAGAAGATGAAACGGATGGAGAGGCTGGCAACCCCTGAATTATGAACCCTGTTCTGCTGCGCTCGCCTTCCGGTTCTGCTTGATGCGGAATACGGCGTGGAACGTGGCAGCCTTGATACCCTCCTCGGTAAAGATGGTAGCCTCGCCGCTGATGTCTCTTTCAGTCTGTTCTGTTACGGAGGCGCACGCCCGAACCTGTCCCCAGCGCACCGGAGCATGAAACGTAAGGTTCATGCCAATCGTCGCAAAATGCGTTCCCTCTGGCAGCACTGTTTTGATGGCAAT
Source organism: Geobacteraceae bacterium (assembly GCA_027404165.1). Next base: position 34,061 of record DAHZCG010000002.1, on the reverse strand, counting down.
CGCCAGTGCCGTGTCTGCCAATGAAACAACCGCGCCACCGTGCATCAGTCCCATCCCCTGACAATGGGCCGCTGAAAATGGCATGGTCAGGGTCGCCTGCCCTTCGCAAGCACGCTCTATCCGCATTCCCAAAAACTCCTCAAAAGGTGCCAAGGCAATCCACTCTGGCAATGCAAAGGGCAGGGGAGCGTCTTTTTGAATGGGTTGGTTATAGATGGATGCGTACATACGAAAGACCTTTCTAAGCCGGCGTGTGATCTGATAACACAAAAGGGTATCAGCCGTTAAGCAGATACCCTTTTGATGAATGGCGGGGTTGACGGGGCTCGAACCCGCGACTTCCAGCGTGACAGGCTGGCACTCTAACCGACTGAGCTACAACCCCAATCTACTACGGTGCAAAAAAAAGGGAAAAGGATTCTTTTCCCTGTCTAAATATGGTGGGCGAAACAGGGATCGAACCTGTGACATCCAGCTTGTAAGGCTGGCGCTCTCCCAGCTGAGCTATTCGCCCATATTTTTATGGCGGGGTTGACGGGGCTCGAACCCGCGACTTCCAGCGTGACAGGCTGGCACTCTAACCGACTGAGCTACAACCCCGCAATCACAAACAGGTGCTTGTGAAAAAAATTATTTGCTGTTTACGGCTTCCTTCAGAGTCTTACCAGGCTTGAACTTGGGAACAGTAGCAGCTGGGATGTTGATTTTTTTGCCGGTCTGTGGATTCTGACCTTTACGGGCAGCCCTTTTAGCGGTCGAGAAGGTGCCAAAACCAACCAAGCTCAGCTTGTCGCCTTTTTTCAGAGCGGTTGTTACAGAACAGATGAAAGCTGCAACGGCTTTCTCGGCTTCAACCTTCTTCAAACCGGCCTTTTCTGCTACTGCGCTAATCAGTTCAGCTTTTGTCATGTTACACCTCCTGAAAATGTTTGTGAGTACAAAGCGACTCACTGTTTATCAGATTATTTCGTGCACTGTCAAGAAAATAATACTCGCAAACGCACAGTTTACGGGCAATGAGAGACTTTTTACGAATTTGGTATGCGAGTGGCGGATAACGTGCTTAGCCCGACTGTCCGTGTAATTCATTAAAATTGCACATATTTATCGCAGGGATGTCAGGCGGCGTCATTCACCTGCTGCTCATAGACCACGATCGGTTTTTCCTTGTGATAGATGACGTCTTCGCTGATGACAACCTCTCTGACGTTTGGCTGGGATGGTACGTCATACATGATATCCAGCATGGAGTTTTCCAGAATGGAACGCAAACCGCGCGCGCCGGTGTTGCGCTTGAGTGCCTCTTTGGCAATGGCCACCAGCGAGCCGTCGGTAAATCGCAGTCGGACGCCTTCCAGATCAAACAGTTTCTGGTACTGTTTGACCAATGCGTTCTTGGGTTCCTTGAGAATCTGTACCATGGCATCTTCATCCAGTTCGGTCAGGGTTGCCAACATGGGTAGTCTGCCGATGAACTCCGGTATGTAGCCGTATTTGAGCAGGTCGTCAGGCGTGACATTGAGGAGCAGCTCCCCGAGCTTCTTTTCGGCTCGTTTCTTGACATCGGCGCCGAATCCCAGGCTTTTCATGCCGATGCGCTGCTGAATGACACTTTCCAGGCCGGCAAAGGCGCCACCGCAAATGAAAAGTATATTGGTGGTATCGACCTTCATGAATTCCTGCTGTGGATGTTTGCGACCGCCTTTGGGCGGGATGCTGGCCACCGTACCTTCGATGATCTTGAGCAGGGCCTGTTGCACACCTTCGCCGGACACGTCGCGGGTAAGCGATGGCGATTCGCTCTTGCGGGCGATCTTATCGATCTCATCGATGTAGACAATGCCCTTCTGGGCACGCTCCACATCATAATCCGCCGCCTGCAGCAAGGTCAGAATGATGTTCTCCACATCTTCGCCCACATAACCGGCTTCGGTCAGGTTGGTGGCGTCGGCCATGGCAAACGGAACCTTGAGGATGCGGGCCAGGGTCTGGGCCAGCAGTGTTTTGCCCGAACCGGTCGGGCCTAACAGCAGGATGTTGCTTTTCTGCATTTCGACTTCACCCGGCTTCTGACCGGATTCGATACGCTTATAGTGGTTGTAGACCGCTACGGAGAGTACTTTCTTCGCTTTGTCCTGACCGATGACGTATTCGTCAAGGATGTCCTTGATCTCCCTGGGTTTGGGCAGTTTTTTCATATCCGGTCCCAGGGTTTCTTCCATCTTCATCTCTTCAGCGATGATGTCGTTGCAGAGTTCGATGCATTCATCACAGATATAGACCGCCGGTCCGGCGATGAGTTTTTTGACCTCTTCCTGGCTCTTGCCACAGAAGGAGCAGGTCAGATTTTCCTGGTTCGTATCCCGACGACTCATGGTGCACCTCCGCTGGCCGTATTCCTGGTTACGATAGCATCGATCAGTCCATATTCCTTAGCTTCAACGGCGGACATGAAATAGTCGCGTTCGGTATCATTTTCAACCTTCTCAACTTTTTGACCGGTCAGCTCGGCAAGCAGGCCATTCAGTTCATCCTTCATGCGCAGGATTTCTCTGGCATGGATGTTGATGTCCGTGGCTTGCCCCTGAAACCCTCCCAGAGGTTGATGGATCATAATCCTGGAATGGTTGAGGCTGAAGCGTTTGCCCTTTTCGCCGGCTGCCAGCAGAAAGGCACCCATGGAGGCCGCCTGCCCGACGCAGATGGTTGAGACCGGGGCCTTGATGTAGCGCATGGTGTCAAAGATCGCCATGCCGGCAGTGACCACGCCGCCCGGGGAGTTTATGTAAAGATGGATGTCCTTGTCAGCGTCTTCGGCTTCGAGAAACAGAAGCTGGGCGATAATCAGGTTGGCGACATGATCGTCAATGCCACCCCCCAGAAAAATGATGCGTTCTTTCAGCAGGCGCGAATATATGTCATACGAGCGTTCACCGCGTCCGGTCTGTTCTACTACTATCGGGATATACATGGTGCCCTCTCTGTTATTCCGTTAAACCGCACAGGTATTTCGTGTTATTTCGCAGGCAACTCTGCGGCGTCGATCTCGGTAACCACGGCGTTGTCCAGCAGAAAGCGGATGGCCTTGTCCTCCTTGATCTCGGCGGTCAAGGCATGTTGGGCGTTCTTGTTTGTCGAGTAATATTCCTTGATGCGTCCCAGCATATCCGGGTTTCCCGCGGCGATCAGCTCATAGCGTTCTGTCAGGTCCTCATCGCTGACGCTGATATCTTCCTTCTCTACCAGTGCCATCAGCAGCAGCCCTCCCTTGACCTTGTCTTCGGCAGCGTCGCGGAAGCGCAGGCGGAAACCTTCGTCGTCAAGACCCATCATTTCGATGGACATGCGCTGGCCTTTGAGGCGGTTCTTGAGATTTTCCAGCATATGGTCCAGCTGGCGCTTAACCATTGATTGTGGAACATCCAGCGGGTTCTTTTCTATTAATACCTGAATAACGCGCTCTTTCAGCTCATTCTCGATACGGTCGGTCTCCTGCTTTTGAAGATATTCGGCCATCTTGGCGCGCAACAGATCCATGGTTTCGTATTCGCCAAACTGCTGGGCAAAATCATCGTTAAGCTCGGGAAGCTCTTTCCGCTTGATCTCCTTAAGAGTTACCATGAATACGCCTTCCTTGCCGGCTGCTTCCTTGGTGCGGTAGCCTTCGGGCAGGGTGATGCGGATCTCTTTCGCCTCTCCGCATTTCATGCCGATCAGTTGCTCTTCGAAGCCGGCCGGCATCTTTTGAGCACCTACCTCAAGTTCGGCTTCCTGGGCGCTATTGCTTTCTTCCGGAAAGCCCTTCACGGAAAAATCGTAATCAAGTGAAACGATATGGCCGTTCTCCACAACAGCAGCCTCATCCAGCGGGATGAGCTGGGCCATGTTTTCCTGCATGCGTTTAATCTCGCCCTCGATATTGTCGGGGTTAAGAACAAACTTCTCTTTGCTGATCTCGAAGCCGGTATAGTTGTTCAGCAGGATCTCCGGCATGATTTCTACCAGTGCACTGTATTTGAACGGCGTTCCCTGCTCAAGGACGTCGCTTTCAATGGTGGGCGAATCAATCGGTTCAATCTTGTGGTCATCCAGGGCTTTGAACAGAGTCTGCTCGTAAAAACGCCGCATGACTTCGTCACGCATGCTGTCGCTATAGGTGCGTTTTATCAGCTGTAAGGGGGCCTTGCCCGGTCGAAAGCCCTGCAGTTTGGCTTTTTTCTGAATACCAGCATACGTTTTCTCGATTTCGGCATCGACGCGCTCCGCCGGAATTTCGATGGAGATTTTCTTGGTGACGGGGTTTATCGTTTCGACAGTAACCTGCATTGGTGTGACCTTTCCTGATGAAATGGTATTTTCGGCGGTGTAGTGGGAGGTTAAAGTAAATGGTGCGAGAGAGGAGACTTGAACTCCTATACCTTACGGTGCCAGATCCTAAGTCTGGTGCGTCTGCCAATTCCGCCACTCTCGCATTGAAATTTCAACAATCTAGTCTGGCACAGTTATAACCAAGAGCTATAATTTGAATAAATAAAAATATGGGAAAAATTACACGGGGTCAAGATATTTATTGCCTTGATTTATGTAAACTATCCTCCCGACAGTTTTACGCGGTAACCGCGCGCCTGTAACTCAAGGAGGAGAGTATCGCGATGATCGCCCTGGATTTCAATAATGCCGTTCTTGACGGTGCCTCCACAGCCGCAACGTTTTTTTAGTGCCCCAGCCAATTCTTTCAGCGCAGCTTCCGCCAGTGGCACGCCGCTGATGACGATAACCGTGCCACCGCCACGACCTTTGGTTTCACGCCGCAGGCGCACCGTGCCGTCGCTGGGTGTTGCCTGGTTGGACGGTTGTTTTGCTTTCATGTGGGTTGGAGTGGCACACTGCTTTACCATGCCGGTTTCAGATGAATAGACCAGTGTCGATGACGTGTCCCGTGCCATCTCTATTTACCCCAATCACGGGAATAGCGGAAATCCCGGTCAATCGTACGGTTGGAAACTTTGGCAATTAACGGCAGTCGCCGTTTGAAATGTGAGTTCTGCACTTTTTTGTAAATATCATCCACAAATGATGCCTCGAATCCGGCCATGATCAATTCATCCCTGGTCAGGCGCAGGTCCACCATGCGGTAGAGCAGTTCATCCACCTGACGGTAGGAAAAACCCAGCTCTTCTTCGTCTGTCTGGCCGGCCCACAGGTCGGCCGAAGGTTTTTTGGTAACGACTTCCCGTGGAATACCCACGGCCTCCGATAGCTCCCAGACCTGGGTTTTATACAGATCGCCGATGGCGTTCAGGGCGCTGGCCATATCACCGTAGAGGGTGCCGTACCCCAGAAGCAGTTCGGTTTTGTTGCTGGTTCCCAGCACCAGTGCCGGCAGCAGGGCGGAATGGTCAAAAAGAATTGTCATACGCTCCCGGGCCATTTTGTTGCCGCGCCGCATGTTGTCGGCGTCGGGGAACATCTCGAAATAGGCGTCCACCATCGGCGTAATCGGCAGGACCGAGATGGACACCCCGCAGGCCTGTGCCACGAGCCTGGCATGGGCCTCGCTCTCCGGGTTGCTGGTCTTGTAGGGCATGCAGATGGCCTGGACGTTTTCGGGGCCGAGGGCTTCAGCCGCGATGAAAGCCACCAGGGCCGAGTCGATGCCGCCCGACAGTCCCAGTACAACCTTGTTGACTCCGACTTTGCGCACCTCGTCCCGAATGAAGCCTACCAGCAACTGCCGCAATAATCCGGTATTTACTCCTAACCCCGCCATTACAGACACCTTTCGCGTTTGATGCGCCGCAGTTCCTGCATGGTCACAAAAAGGTTTTCGTCCCGCAGCATGGGGGAGAAGATCCGTTCGCGACGCAAGGCGCCCTCTTCGACTGTCGTGACCAGCATATCTTCCTCCAGTAGGGTGGCGCGTGCCAGTGACTCACCCGACGGGGCGACGTACTCTGAACCGCCCCAGAAATTGACCCCGTCTTCATAGCCGACCCGGTTGCAATATAATACCCTGCAGTTGAGAAACATGGCGGTAGTGGAGGTCAGCTGCTGCCATGCGTTGGCTGAACCCAGTGATTCGCCGTCGATTCCGCGTCCGGGGCTGCTGGAGAGGCAGACCAGCAAGGTGGCGCCGTCCATGGCCAGGATATAGGAGGCTGAAAGGTGCCACATGTCTTCGCAGATCAGTAGGCCCACACGGCCAAGCTTTGTATCGAATGCACGGAACTGTTCGCCGTGAGCAAAGTAGCGCTGTTCATCGAACAGCCCATAGGTGGGGAGGTATACCTTGCGGTGCAGGTGTTTGATGGCGCCGTCCTCGAGATAGAGTGCCGAGTTGAAAAAACGATAGTCGCGTGTGACTTCGACAAAGCCGATTGCGATAGAAATAGTACGGGAAAGCTCCACCAATCGCCGGATCTCCGGCGAGTCCACCCGCCGGGCGACCTCCGGTACCAGGTCTTTGAGGAAATAGCCGGTCAGGGCCAGTTCAGGAAAGACGATCAGATCGGCCTTGGCAGCTGTTGCCTGTTGGATGCGCTCCTCAATGAGCGCAAGATTATCGGCTACGCAGCCGAGTTTGGGCTTTACCTGGGCGAGGACAACGGTGAAATTAGCCATGAGCATCTCCTTTCAGCCCTGTTAAACAGGATACGTGCGTTCACGAAATTATTCCCTGCAAAACAGCGCAGAGAAAATTTCTAACTTGCTAATATGCCAGATCAAAGGCGTTTTTAATGTGTTCGATCTGGTGTGTGCCGTCAGTATGCAGCAGAATTGCAATTACGTCAAACCGGGCGTTGGCGTTGTGCAGGCGATTGAGTGAAAGCCAGGTCAGTGATGCTTTGGAAATCTGATGCTGTTTGAAGGGGGTCACTGCCAGTTGCGGCACACCATAGGACAGACCCCGCCGAGCCTTGACTTCGATAAAGACCAGGCTCTTGTCCCCCGGGTCGCGGGCAATGATGTCCACTTCGCCCCCTTTGCAGCGGAAATTGCGTTCCAGAATCCGGAAACCGCGCGCGATTAAGAAATTTGCGGCCACCTCCTCACCCAATAAGCCGGTGCCTTTGTTGCCCGTTGGCGGAGGGGCGGCGGGCGGTGAGCTGAACCATTTCACGGCTGTTTATCCAGAAAGCCGGCGTCATCGAAGCAGCCATCCGGATTCAAGCCACGGATCCGGTAGTATTTATCCAGTTCTTCCTCGAAACGCTGGCGGTCGATGGGAAGGATTTCGATGCCGTCACCGCTTGATCCGGATTCACCAAAGAAACGTTCCGGCAGGATGTCGTCCTTGCGGGAGAAAGCGTTGCAGCAATTGTAGAAGCGTTCGGTCAGCACGATGCGTTTGCCGATCTCTTTCAGGCGTTGAGGCGAATATCCGATGCCGGTTGTAGCAGAGAGCAGCTCGGCGTACTCCTCCAGGCTGGCCCCGAAGAAGGAGAATTTGCAGGCCACCAGCGAATCCACGGCGGCATTGGTGTCCTCGGCGATGGTGATGATGCGGGCTTTGCCGGAAAAGGAAAAACGGTCGGTCGGTACCGGTTTGCGCAGGATTTCGTGGGAGATGGGGTAAGCACGCAGGTGGCAGCCGCCTCGCGAACTGGTGCAGTAGGCCAGGGCCATACCGTAGGCGCCGCGCGGGTCGTAAGCCGGCAGTTCCAGAGATTTGACGCTCATTGACAGCTCAGGTCGACCCAGTTCCTCGGTCATGCGGCGTGAGCCGAGGGCCAGCAGCTGACCGGGACCCCGCCGCAGGGCCATATCTTCCAGCAGACCGGGCAGTTCTCCGGCGCTCGGAAACCGGCCCCTGATTTCTCCCCAGGCCGACAGGGTGGCAGCGGCTGTGATCGTATCCAGTCCCAAGTCGTTACAGATCGTGTTTGATCGTAGGATGGCTGCCAGGCTGTCGATGTTATTCAGGGCCCCGAAGTGCGATACGGTCTCGTATTCCGGCAGAGGGGTGCCATCCGGCATCGATTTTTTGCACTGGATCGGACAGCCGTAACATCCGTCTTTTCTGGCGTCGCAGGCTTCCTTGATGGCCGGACCGGAGTAGTTGCCGGAATGTTTAAAGAAGGTTTTGCGAAAGTTCTGGGTGGGGGCCATGCGGCGTTGAGCCATCAGATCAACCAGTACCGGTGTGCCGAATTGTGCGATCCCCAGGGCGCCGAAGATGACCGGCGATGCATTGAAGAGTCGCATTACGTCGGCACGGGCTTTGTCGAAGCGTACGGGGTCCGCAATCCCCGGTCTGCCGCCGCCATTCACCACAACCGCCTTGAGGCCTTTGGCGCCCATAACGGCGCCCAGGCCGCCCCGGCCGACGGAATTGCCTTCGCCCATCATGATGTTGGCGAACAGGACGCCGTTTTCACCGGCCGGTCCGATCGCTGCAATACTGCCAAGATGCTTGAGTGACGCAACGGTGGCGGGGATGTCGCTGCCCCAGAGCTGTTCAGCCGGCAGGATCTCGACCCGCTCCGGTCCAACTGACAGGCTTACAGGTGTGGCACTCTTGCCGGTGATGAAGAGCACATCCAGTCCGGCTGCCTTGAGACGCCAGGCAAAGCGACCACCGGCCGAGCAGTCGTAGATTGTGCCGGTCAGAGGCGAACGCGATACCACAGACAGCCTGGCGGCGGTTGGCGCCGAAGTGCCGCATAAAGGGCCAACGGCAAAGATCAAAGGCATGGCGGGATCAAACGGATCGAGGCGGAAATAGTCGCGCATCAGGCGTACTCCCAGACCTCGACCGCCCAGATACTCCTCCAGCAATGGTTGGGGGATCTCCTCGTAGCAAGATGTGCCGTTTGTCAGGTCTACCCTGAGTATCCTACCGGTCCAGCCATTCATGATGGATTAATCCCAGCTCTGTAATATGGTGATAATATCGCTGCACGAATCTGCCAAAAATCCGGCCTCGCTCAATTCCCGGCGGCTTCCGTAACCCCATGTGCAGCCGATGGTTGCGATACCGGCCAGATTGCCGGCCTGGATGTCGTTGATGCTGTCTCCCACCATGACCACATCACGGGCGCTGCAGTTGAATGTAGCGATTACGCGTCTCAGGGGCAGGGGAGAGGGTTTCATTTCGGCAAAGGTATCACCACCGGCTATCATGTCGAAATAGGTGTCGATTTCCAAAGCCTTCAGGATCAGCCTGCTCAAGGCCTCATTTTTGTTTGAAATAACCGCCATGCGAATACCGTCGGCTGCGAGTTGTTGCAGCAGCTTCAGTACGCCGGGGTATAATCTGCTTTTGTCGGTGATGTGCAAGGTATTGAATTCGGTAAACGCTGCAAGTCCACGATTGAGCGCTTCGGCAGAGTTTGTGGCAAGTGCCCGTTGGACGAGATTTCGGGCGCCTTTGCCGACCAGCTGCCGCACCTCTGAAGGTCCGAGAGCCGCTTGTCCAACATCTGCCAGCATGTAGTTGACGGCATCGGTCAGATCTTCAAGTGAATCCACCAAAGTGCCGTCCAGGTCGAAGAGAACCGCACCAATGGTCATGACAACGTTTGATTGGAGGGTCTGTCTGCTGTTGGCAGGGCAATGATTGGTGGTGTGGCGGCCCGATAGAGCAGAAAGGTTTTGCCGAGAATCTGGGCGACTTCAGCGCCGCAGGCGCCAGCCAGCATGGTGGATGCCGCATGCTTGTCAAGCATGCAACTTTCCAGCAGCTTGACCTTGATCAGTTCATGATGGTCGAGGGCAGCGTTGGTCTCAGCGATCAGGGCTTCCTCAATCTCCTTTTTGCCGATCTGTATCAGTGCCTTGAGCTTGTGCCCAAGTGCCCGCAGGTGGCGTTTCTGTTTTCCGGTCAGCATGATTAGGTTGTAACTCCTCGCGTTTGGTCGGCATATTTCATGCCGTTATCATTTTTGTATAGCACAGCGGGGTTGTGGCGGTAAACCACTATTGCTGATCAGGGCCATCAAATTACGCGGGGTGGGTGTTGCCGCCGGGGTCGCATGCTTTGAAAAAGGATATACATATTTTGATTTTCGTGGTATTAAAACACAATTTAGCAGTCGTACAGCCAAGGCATAGCCGCATGCGGCCACCAGGAGCTTTGTAAATGAATCCGAGTAAATACCCGATTTCCACGGCGTTGACGTCGTTTAATACCGAAGCTGCCGCTCCGGTTATAACTGATGCGAAAAAATCCGCTGCCAAGGTACATCACCTTCCACCCTCAATCTGGAAAAAGATGGTTGGAGATGCCAAGAGCCCGCTTGACAAGGCAATCGAGCGGACGCGGGACTTTTTCTTCCGCGAGCAGTTGCCCGATGGGTACTGGTGGGCCGAGTTGGAGTCCAATGTAACCATCACCTCCGAGTACATCATGCTCTTCCATTTTTTGGGCATGGTTGACAAGGTGCGTGAGCGCAAGATGGCCGGCTACATCCTCAGCAAGCAGACCCCTGAGGGTTTCTGGACCATCTGGTATGGCGGTCCGGGCGATCTTTCCACGACCATAGAGGCCTATTTTGCTCTGAAACTCGCCGGTTACCCGACCGAACATCCGGCCATGGGCAAGGCTCGGGAGTTTATCCTGGCCAACGGCGGGATCCTTAAAAGCCGGGTCTTTACCAAGACCTTTCTGGCGTTGTTCGGAGAGTTCTCCTGGCTGGGAGTCCCTTCCATGCCGATTGAACTGACGTTGCTCCCTAACTGGGCATATTTCAACATGTACGAATTTTCCAGCTGGGCCAGGGCGACCATTATCCCGCTGTCGGTGGTTATGTCCGAGCGCCCGGTGCGCAAGCTGCCACCGTGGGCCCGGGTGCAGGAACTCTATGTCCGGCCGCCACGGCCGACCGATTATACCTTCTCGAAAGAAGACGGTATCCTTACCTGGAAAAACTTTTTTATCGGCGTTGATCATCTGCTCAAGGTCTATGAGACCAGTCCCATTCGTCCTTTCAAGAAGAAGGCCACCGCTGCGGCGGAACAATGGATCCTGGAACATCAGGAACCGACCGGTGACTGGGGCGGCATTCAGCCGGCCATGCTCAATGCCATCCTGGCCTTGCATTGTCTGGGGTATGCCAACGATCACCCGGCAGTGGTCAAGGGTCTGGAGGCGTTGGCCAACTTTTGTATTGAGGATGAAGAAAGTCTGGTGCTGCAATCCTGCATCTCCCCGGTTTGGGATACGGCGCTGGCACTGGTTGCCATGCAGGAAGCTGACGTCCCTAAAGATCATCCGGCTCTGGTGAAAGCGGCTCAGTGGCTACTGGACCTGGAGGTGAGGCGCAAAGGTGACTGGCAGATCAAGTCTCCGGAACTTGAGCCGGGGGGCTGGGCTTTCGAGTTCCTCAATGACTGGTATCCGGATGTGGATGACACCGGCTTCGTTATTATGGCCATCAAAGACATCAAGGCCCCCGATAAAAAACATAAGGAACAGGCTATCAAACGCGGTATCGCCTGGTGTCTGGGGATGCAGAGCGCAAATGGCGGCTGGGGTGCTTTTGACAAGGATAACACTAAATATTTGCTCAACAAGATTCCTTTTGCCGACCTTGAGGCATTGATTGATCCGCCTACGTCTGACCTGACCGGTCGTATGTTGGAGCTGATGGGTAACTTCAATTATCCTAAAAGTCACCCAGCCGCCGCTCGCGCGCTGGAGTTCATCAAAAAAGAGCAGGAGCCTGAGGGGCCGTGGTGGGGACGCTGGGGGGTCAATTACATCTATGGCACCTGGTCGGTATTGTGCGGACTTGAGGCAATCGGCGAGGATATGAGCCAGCCTTACATCAAGAAGGCCGTCAACTGGTTCAAGTCCAAGCAGAATATGGATGGAGGCTGGGGAGAGGTCTGCGAGTCATATTACGACCGTTCTCTGATGGGCAGCGGAGCGAGTACCCCCTCCCAGACCAGCTGGGCGCTGTTGTCGCTCTTTGCGGCCGGTGAGGCGGGTTCCAAAGCGGCTGCCCGCGGAATAGAGTACCTGCTGGCGACCCAGAAACAGGATGGAACCTGGGATGAGGATGCCTTTACCGGTACCGGATTCCCCAAGTTTTTCATGATCAAGTACCATATCTACCGTAATTGCTTCCCGCTGACGGCCTTGGGCAGATACCGCCGCCTGTCTGTAAATTCCGGTGAGCATAAATAGCCGTTCGCCAATCGGTTATTCGACGTTAACGGTCGTTGTCTGCTTGTGCACTGGCTGGATCATGACTACGGTCGCAGGTATCCGGTTTATCTGAACCAGACGATTGTTTTTGGAAGCCCCGTATTCGGTCCGGGGCTTTCCACTTTTTTATATGTAGTGCGGGTGAGCGGTATATGAAGACTTTTATCACCGGTGCAACCGGTTTCATAGGCGCTAGCATTGTCAGGGAACTGCTGACGGATGGCCGCGAGGTGCGGGCTCTGGTGCGGCAAGGCTCGGATACCTCCAATCTGGCCGGGCTCGATGTGGAGTTGTGGCAGGGGGATCTGCGTGACCACGCCGGCCTGGAACAGGGATTGAAAGGTTGCGATGTGCTGTATCATGCCGCCGCCGATTACCGGCTCTGGACCCGCGATCCGGCCGATATGTACCGAATCAACGTAGATGGTACCGTTGCCATCCTGGAAGCGGCCCTGCATAACGGTTTGTCACGGGTCGTCTACACCAGCAGTGTCGGTACGCTGGGTAACCCCGGTGATGGTACTCCGGGGAGCGAGGATGCGCCGGTCACTCTGGACGACATGGTCGGGCATTACAAGAAAAGCAAGTTTCTGGCGGAACGGGCGGCGGAAAAATTTCTTGAGCGTGGCCTGCCGCTGGTAATCGTCAATCCGTCTACACCGGTCGGACCTCTCGATATCAAGCCGACCCCGACCGGCAAGATCATAGCGGATGTCCTGAACAGAAGGATGCCGGCCTATCTGGACACCGGGCTGAACATCATTGCTGTAGAAGATTGTGCCCGGGGGCATATATTAGCAGAACAGAGGGGAACCATCGGCCGGAAATACATCCTCGGCAACGCCAATCTGACGCTGCGGGAGATATTTGCGCTTCTGGCGGAGATCACCGGGATACCGGCTCCCAAAGTGCGCTTGCCCTACACACCGATCCTGCTGGCGGCATATATTAATGAGGGGCTGTCCAGGATCACCGGTAAGGAACCGTTGATCCCGTTGGCAGGGGTGCAGATGGCTGCTAAATTCATGTATTTTGACCCCTCACGGGCTGTGAAGGAGTTGGAACTGCCCCAGACACCGGTGCGCGAGGCCCTGTACAGGGCAGTTGAGTGGTTCCGGCGGAATGGCTATGTTGAGCAATGAACCGAGGTATCTATGTTACTAGAAACAATTAACACGCCACAGGATCTGAAAAGGCTTGCACCTGGGCAACTCCCCGCTCTGGCGGAAGAGGTGCGCGCATTTCTGCTGGAGACGGTATCCACCACCGGTGGTCACCTGGGTTCAAACCTGGGAACGGTTGAGCTGACGATTGCTCTGCATTACTGCTTTGATTCACCCAATGACAAGATCATCTGGGATGTTGGTCACCAGGCCTACACCCACAAGATCCTCACCGGTCGTCGTGATCAGTTTCATACACAGCGCCAGTACAAGGGACTTTCTGGATTCCCCAAGCGGTCTGAATCCGAGCATGACGCCTTCGGGGTCGGTCATGCCTCTACCTCCATATCTGCCGGTCTCGGCATGGCGGCTGCGGCTGACCTGGCCGGCACGAAAAACCACGCCATAGCGGTGATCGGTGATGGTTCTCTGACGGGCGGCATGGCCTTTGAGGCACTCAATCAGGCTGGACACCTCAAGAAAAACCTGATTGTCATCCTCAACGATAACGAGATGTCGATCTCGAAAAACGTGGGCGCCTTCTCGGCCTTTATCTCCCGCAAGATGACCGGTAGTTACTACCGCGACTTGAAAAAGGAGATGCAGGGTCTTCTCAAACACATCCCGGCCATCGGCACGGATATATTGCACTTTGCCCGGCGGGCGGAAAATTCGCTGAAAGGATTTCTGACACCGGGGGCCCTGTTCGAGGCCCTGGGGTTTGACTATCTGGGGCCTCTGGATGGCCACAACCTGCAGCAGTTGGTAGAGGTGTTTAATAATATCAATAAGCTGGATGGTCCTCTTCTGGTTCATGTCATGACTACCAAGGGCAAGGGCTATAAACCGGCTGAAGACAAGCCGGCCAAGTACCACGGTGTGGGTGTTTTCGATATAGCCACGGGCAAGGGCGCTCCCAAGGCCGGGGCCAAATCGTACACCGATGTCTTTGGTGAGACGCTGGTGGCCTTGGCCGAACTAGATCCCAAGATCGTTGCCATCACCGCTGCCATGCCGGACGGCACGGGACTCAACACCTTTGCTGAGCGATTTCCGCAACGTTTCTTCGATGTCGGGATCGCCGAACAGCATGGTATGACCTTTGCCGCCGGTCTGGCTGCCGACGGTTTCCGGCCGGTGACCGCCATCTATTCCTCCTTTGTTCAGCGCGCCTATGACCAGGTCTTTCACGATATCTGTCTGCAGAATCTGCCGGTGACCATCGCCATGGATCGCGCCGGCCTGGTAGGCGACGACGGACCGACCCACCATGGTGTTTTTGATATTTCCTATCTGCGCCATCTGCCGGGGCTGACAATGATGGCTCCCAAAGATGAGAATGAACTGCGTCATATGCTCAAGACCGCCATCTATTCCGGCGTCCCGATGGCTCTGCGCTATCCGCGCGGCGCCGGATACGGGGTCGAGCTGGATGCCGAGGTAAAAGAGCTGGAGATCGGTCGTGGCGAACAGCTGCTGGATGGCAGCGATCTGTGCATCGTCGCTATCGGCTCGACGGTGTATCCGGCTCTGGAGGCCGCCGAGGCGCTCGGACAAAAGGGGTTCCGTGTCGGGGTCGTCAACGCCCGCTTCGTTAAACCATTGGATGCCGAATTGATCAAGTCTGTCGCCGCTACCACCGGCCGGATTATTACGGTAGAAGAGAACGCCCTGCAGGGCGGCTTCGGCAGCGCGGTGTTGGAATTACTGTACGACAGCGGCCTGCAGGATGTGAGAATCAAGCGACTTGGCATACCCGATCGCTACATAGAACAGGGTAGCCAGGCGCAACTGCGCAAGGATGTAGGTATAGATGCCGCGGGCATAGCCGCCGCCGCTGAGAAATTTTTGAACATCTGAATATGATTGAAAGGAAGTAACCAATGCGTTTCCCGTTTCGTCTCAACTATGATCTGACCAAGTACATCATCGGCAACAAGCTTAACAAGGTAGAAAAATATCCGCTGGTACTGATGCTTGAACCCACGCACCTCTGCAACCTGGCCTGCTCCGGCTGTGGCCGAATCCGCGAATATGCCGATACCATGCAGGAGATGATGAGCCTGGAGGACTGCCTGAAGTCCGTTGATGAGTGTCCCGCCCCGGTGGTTACCATAACCGGTGGCGAACCATTTCTGTATCCCCATATCTATGATCTGGTCCGCGGCGTACTCGACCGCGGCAAGCATATCTATTTCTGCACCAACGGCATCCTGCTTGAAAAAGCGCTGGATAACATGACGCCCCATCCCAACTTTACCTTTAACGTCCATATGGATGGACTGGAAGAAACCCATGACCGCATCCTGGAACGCAAGGGTGCATTCAAGATTGCCCTGGAAGGTATCAAAAAAGCCAAAAAGCTCGGTTTCCGGGTCTGTACCAATACCACCATATTCAATGAAACCGACCTGGTAGAGATCGAGATGCTGTTTACGCATCTGGAAGAGATTGGTGTGGATGGTCTGCTGGTGGCCCCCGGTTTCGGCTACGAAGCGGTTGGAGAGAAGTTGTTCCTGGAGCGCAGGGATATTGAGAAGAAATTTGCCGAGGTATTTGAGATGAGTAAGAAGCACCGCTTCTTCTCAACGCCCATGTATCTGCGTTTCCTGAAGGGTGAGAAGAAACTGGAGTGCACACCCTGGGGCAACCCGACCCGCAATACCCGCGGCTGGAAGGCGCCCTGCTACCTGATCACCGATGCCCATTACCCGACCTTCAAGGAGATGATGGAGAAGACCGAATGGGAAAAATACGGCGTCGGCAAGGATGTGCGTTGTGCCCAGTGCATGATGCACTGCGGTTTCGAGCCGACCGTGGTCAACGAGATCGGGAAAAGCTGGAAGGATATCTGGGAAATGTTTGTGTGGAACCTGACCTGATATAAGCGGCGCTTCGTCCGGCGTGCGTCAGGCCGTGAAGAGGCATGCTAACCAGGCGGTTTTTACCGCTGGAGCTGTTTGCTGTTTTCAGGCCATCGACGGAGCCTGACGTAATCTGACGCGGAGCTGATCAAAAGCCCCTTTCCCGATAAGCGGGCAGGGGGCTTTTGTCTGACAGGGCAAGGCGCAAGCACTTAATCAGTAACATGGTTGCCGGCATCAGCCTGGCAATCTCCCGTACCCGAATTTTTTTGCGTCGATTTGTCCCGGTACATCCGCTCGTCACTGAGCTTTAATGCTTCGGCAAGCTGATCTTTGCCCTCTGCAGTTGCAATTCCAAACGCAATGCTCACCTGTCCCGTGGTGATATCAGGGCAGAGCTTAATCCTCCCCACAGCCTCCTCTGCAACAGTGCTATCCGTTCCGGGCAGAAGGACGGCAAACTCGTCCCCACCGATACGGGCAACAATATCTTCGGCCCGGAAAGCATCCAGGATAATCATGGCTGCCAAACGGATAAGGTCGTCTCCTGCCGCATGTCCCTGAGTATCATTAACGGTTTTCAGTCCGTTTACATCCGCCATGACGATGCTCATGGGAAACATCCGGCTTCGTGAGAGCCGTTCCAGTTCTTCATCAAAAAACGCCCGGTTATAGAGGCCGGTCAACGTATCATGGGTACTCTCATGACGGAGCGAGACCTCTACTTCCTTGCGGTTGGTAATGTCATGGGCAATGCCGATGATGCCGATTACCATGCCCGAGTCGTTAAAGATAGGTGTCTTGATCTTCTCCACGTACTGAGTATTCCCCTGCCCGTCAACTATGGATTCTTCGAAATAGGTGCGCTTGCCGGTCCGGATGACCGATTCAAAGTTTCTTTTGTATGTCGTGGCGAGCTCAGCTGGATAGAAGTCGAAATCGTTTTTCCCGACCAGATCGATTGGCGCCAAACCAAATGCTCTGCTGAAGGGTTCATTTACTGCAACAAACCTGCCCTCCTTGTCTTTGAGCCAGGCCATATTGGGGATATTATCGAGAATAGCCTGTTGTTGCCGAATGATTTCACTGATACGCTCTTCCACCAGCTTGCGATCGGTAATGTCTTCCATGGCCAGCAGGATGATGTGTGAACCGATGTCTTCCCGAAAGATCTGGCGGGCATTGAGCAGGATGATCTTGCGTCCGATTCCGGGAAAATCGTGCTCGACCTCATAACCGTTGATCACGGTGTCATGGGGCAGGATCTCCTCAACAAGTACCCGCAGCTTGGGGATATCCCACTGCCGGTTGCCGACGTCGTAGATAAAATTCCCGATGGTCTCTTCGGGCGTCACCATGAAGGTCTCGTAGAAGCTGTGGTTGGCGGTCAGGATTCTCAGGTCGGCATTCAGCACCACCAGCGGCTCGCGCACGGTTTCGACAATATTCTCGGCATATTCACGGGCATCCTGAATCTCCGCTTCCAGCTGCTTGCGAGCGGTTATGTCCTCCATGGCCAGCAGGATAATGCGTGAACCGACGTTTTCCCGGAAGATCTGCCGGGCATTGAGCAGGATGATCTTGCGGCCGATTCCGGGAAAATTATGCTCGACCTCATAACCGTTGATCACGGTGTCATGGGGCAGGATCTCCTCAACGAGTACCCGCAGCTTGGGGATATCCCACTGCCGGTTGCCCAGGTCGTAGATAAAATTCCCGATGGTCTCTTCGGGGGTAACCTTGAAGGTCTCATAGAAACTGTGGTTGGCGGTCAGGATTCTCAGGTCGGCATTCAGCACCACCAGCGGCTCGCGTACGGTTTCGACAATGTTCTCGGCGTATTCGCGGGCATCCTGGATCTCCGTTTCCAGCTGCTTGCGAGCGGTTATGTCCTCCATGGCGAGCAGGATAATACGTGAGCCGATCTTCTCCCGGAAGATCTGCCGGGCGTTGAGCAGAATCGTCTTTCTGCCGATATCGAGAAAATCATGCTCGACCTCATAGTCATTGATTACCGTATCGAGGGGCAGGATCTCCTCAACGAGTACCCGCAGTTTGGGAATATCCCACTGCCGGTTGCCGACGTCGTAGATGAAGTTTCCGATGGTCTCTTCGGGGGTAACCTTGAAGGTCTCATAGAAACTGTGGTTGGCGGTCAGGATCTTCAGGTCGGCATTCAGTACCACCAAGGGCTCGCGCACGGTTTCGACGATGTTCTCGGCATATTCCCGGTCATACTGGCTCTCTGTTTCCAGTTGCCTGCGTTCGGTGACATCCCTCATTATCCCGATGGCATTCCATCTACCCTGTAATTTCAAGGCTGAAATGGAAAGCTCCATGGAAAATTCGGTGCCATCCTTCCGGAGGGCGGTGACCTCTGTCCTCCGGCCGATTAACGGTCCGGTGCCATGCCCCTTGAACAGGGCAAAGCCTTTTGTCTCGGCACCGAGATGACGTTCGGGGATGAAGAGCTGGTGGAAATCATGGCCGTTGATCTCCCCGGCAGAGGTTCCGAACATTTTCTCAGCCGAGGCATTGCAGAACGTGACCGTCCCGTGGTCATCCAGCATGATAATGGCGTCAACAGCCGTTTCAGCCAGTTTGTACATCCGGTCTTCAATCTCCCGCAAGGCATCCTCGGCCTCTCTGCGACTGGTTATATCGATCATGGCCAGGTGGCAATCCTGTTCAGAGGCGGTGGCTATGGCTTCGATCTGCACGATATGAGGAGGGTTACCCTTGTTCAGCAGCGCCACTTCGCATGCCTCCTTGCCCTGGCAGGCAAAGACCGTCTCAAGGAAGGAGGTAAAGTCGGGACGGTAATCCGCCGTAAGGAACTGCCCGAAACGCCGGCCGATCAATCGGGATCGCTCAACCTTCAGGAGGGTGGCGGCAGTCAGGTTCGCAGCGGTGATGACCGAGTCGCGGGTAAGGGTAAAGTAGCCGACCGGGGCGAAATCGTAGAGGTCGGTATACGTTTCCAGCGCCTTCTCTACCTCATTCCTTGCCTGGTGCAGCTCTTCGTTTTGCATTTCCAATTCGATCTGGTGGACTTCAAGTTCATGGGCGAGCCTCAGTGAATCTTCCCCGGTCCGGGAATAATCCGTTCCGGACACCTTTGCTTTCAGCAGTTCTTCTGCACGCTGTCGCAACTCGGCGGCCGTTGATAAGCCCTTTTCTGTTTTCATGCCCATAACTTCCTCCAGTGTTGATTGGAGAATTATATCGTTCGTACGACACTGACTCAATCCACGAGGATGTCCGAATCCAGACAGACTTGGACGACGTGGGGATCAAAGTGTGTGCCTGCCAGTGATTGGAGGTGTTCACGCACCTTTTCCACGGACCAGGAGGCGCGGTAGAGCCGGTCGGTCCTCAGCGCATCCCACACGTCAACCACCGCAAATATGCGTGCCACAAGCGGGATCTGTTCGCCTTTTAAACCAAACGGATACCCGCTTCCGTCCCATTTTTCATGGTGGGCGTAGGGGATGTCGAGCGCCGCTCGCAGGTAGCGGATAGGAGAGAGCATTTCGTAGGCATGCACCGTATGCTTTTTCATCACAACCCATTCCGCATCGGTCAGCGTGTCGTTTTTGAGCAAAATGTCATCCGGTATAGCCATCTTGCCGATGTCATGCAGCAGTGCACCCCAGCGGACCTGCACGAGCTCCGCATCACTCAGGCCGAACAGACGCGCCAGCTTGACGGTCACATCAGCAACCCGCTGTGAGTGCCCTTCCGTCTCATTGTCGCGCAGTTCCAGTGCCCGCGACCACCCTTCGATCGTGGCATCGTAGGCCTGGGCGAGCTCCTGGTTGGTTCGTTGCAGGTTGTCAAACAGGGTGACATTATCAATGGCAATCGCGGCCTGGGAAGCCAGGGCCTTGAGGAACTCGAGCCATTCTGCATCACGTGCGAGCAGGCTGCGATGAAATATCTCCAGCACCCCCATGATCTGTCCTTTAGCGATCAACGGCACGCCGTAGTAGCTGACGAAACCTTCTCCTGCCAGGAGGGTCCTGCGCAGAAAGCTATCCTTTTCCTGTTGCAGATCGGGGATGTGAACAATGCTGCGTTCCTGGGCAACGCGGCCGGCATAGCCCTCACCCAGGGATTGGTGGGCGTGTTCGATGGCTTTGCCGTGAAAACCCCGCCCGGCGACATACTCCAGCGTTTGTGAGGATGGTTTGAACAACAGGATGTTGGCTGCGTCAACCTCCAGTTGAACAATGACGTGGGTGAGGAGCGTTGTCAGACTCAGATTCAGGTCGAAACTGAAGTTAATGGCACGATCAATCTCTACCAGAGCGGTCAAGTGTTCAAGATGCTGCTGGACCTGTTTCTCCGCACATTTGATATTGGTTATGTCAGCGAATGTCACCACAACCTGCCGCAAGGCATTGCCGCTGTCGAACTCGGGGTATGCGTTCACCAGCACCCACAGGTATTCTTCGTCAGGGCTTCGGGCAATCCCCATGACGAAATTCTTCAGGGGCTGACCCGTGGCGATTACCTGGTGATACGGGTACTCTTCCGCCGGCATCCGGGTGCTGTCCTCACGCACAAAGAGCCAGCCTGTCTCGTGGGGCATCTTCCCCCGCATCTGATCCAACGATATTCCCAGTAAATGCGAGGCCTCGGGGTTACAGAGCGTAATCCGGGTATCGGGGGCATGGACGATCACACCGACCGGCAGATGTTCAACCAGTGACCAATGCGACTCATCGTTCAGCACTAATGCTGACTCGGCCCGTTTGCGGGCGCTGATGTCGCGGATATTGCACTGGATGACCGTTTCTTCGCCAACCAGATACACGTTACTGACGAATTCTACCTGAATCAGCCGACCACTCTTCGTTCGGAGCGGCAGGTTTTCGTAGCGGATAAACTCATTTTCCTGCAACGCCAGGAAGGAATGCTTGCTGGCCTCGATATCTTTGAAGGCACCGACTTCCCACAGTTTCTTTTCCACGAATTCTTCACGCGAGTAGCCCAACAGAGCGATCAGATACGGGTTGACATCGCTGATAGCCCCTGTCTCGGCATCAAGAATCAATATGCCGTCCTGGGCCGATTCGAAGAGGCGGCGGTAACGAAGCTCCGATATTCTGAGCGCTTTCTCCACGTCAGCCGGGTCAGAGACCGCTATTCCTATTGTTTTGTTCGCTTTTGTAATGGCGTGCTTCATGGCGCTCTCTTTTGTTTAATCCCGCCAGTAGATACAAGAGACCGGACAGATATCCATCGCCTCCTGCTGGATGGTGTCTTCAGTCTCCCCGCCCGGATCGTATACTTCCGCCTTGTCATGGTCTGCCATGCGAAATACTTCGGGAACATTCGTTACACAGAGCCCACAGCCGATACATGCATCCTGGTCCACCCATGGCTTTCTCATATCCTCTTCCTTTCTCCAATGCGATGTGGTCGAACACCTGCTGCCTTCAACGCCGGCCACTGCCACGGCCGCGATCGCGGCGCAATATGCCGATACTGACAAGTCCGGTGACGAAAATGCCCGTATACACCATGGTTTCCCCGAGCAGATGATGCCAGCCCGGCAGCGGAGCATTCACCAGCATGGCGCCGCCGATGATGAGCGCGGCCGCGGAAATTGTAGTGGTAAGCCGCTTGAGGTTGCGGCTGATGCGGCCTCCCAGCGCCTCTACCGCCGGAGCCTGCAGGCGTCCCAGATTGCCTTCGGCGATGCGTCGCAGGATGTGGCGCGTGTCACCGGGGCCATCACTTATCAGGCGCTCCATTTCGCGCGCCAGCTTGCCGGTTTTTTCCTTGATCCGCTCCAGTGAAAAATGTTTCTCTGTCAGGCGCGTGATCTCTTCGCGGAACGATTTCAGGTAGTCATGGTCCGGGTCGAGTTCACGTATCATGGATTCCAGGATGACGAAGGTCCGCGTCAACAGAAAAAACTCGCCGGGGTTGTGGACCCCGTGCCGGCTGCCGGCACGCAGCAACGAATCGAACGAATCCCCGATTGAAATCTCTTTCAGGTCACTGCGGTGGATGGTATAGAGCACGGCCTTGATATCCATCAACAGGGCGGCCCGGTTGACCTTTTCGCTCCCTTGCGGAGCCAGTTCGAGATAGGCCTCGGTGGCCGCCCGGGCATCGCCTTTGACGACCGCTTCGAGCAGAAGTGTCAGCGATTCTCGCATCGCCTCATCAAGTTCGCCCGTCATCCCGAAATCGAGCAGAGAGAGCCGGCCGTCGGGCAGGACCAATACGTTGCCGGGATGCGGGTCGGCGTGAAACAGGCCCTCCTCAAAGATCGTTTGCAGCGTCAGCCGTACCAGTGTGTTGAGCAAGCGCGGCATCAACTCCGGGTGCTCTCTGGCGTACAGATCCACCCGCTCGCCGTCCGAGAACTCCATCGTGAGCACGTTATCGCTTGAACGTTCTGTCACGACGTCCGGAATCCACAGGTCGGGGATATCCGCCAGCGCGGTGCGAAAAAGCATTATGGATCGAGCTTCGTGACTGAAATCGGTTTCCTGGTTCAGGCTGCTGGCAAATTCACTCACCAGCACAGGCAGGTCGAGCGCGCGTAGACGGGGAAACAGGCTTTCTCCCAGCGCCACCAGGTAATTCATGGCAGCTATATCCGTGGATATCATCTCTTCGAGACCAGGTCGCTGCACCTTGACGGCGACATGGCGGCCATCGGGCATGCTGGCCTCATGTACCTGGGCGATGGTGGCCGCGGCCAGCGGCAGCTCGCTGAACGATGCAAACAACTCCGTCAGGGGAGCGCCCAGTTCGGCTTCAACCGTGGCGCGAACCGCATCGATCCCCAGTGCCGGCAGCTGGTCATGCAACTGTTCCAGCTCTTTGATGTAGGCAGCCGGCAGCAGGTCTCTCCGCATCGCGAGTACCTGCCCGAATTTGAGAAAAGCCAGTCCCAGTTCCTCGAAGGTTTCCCGTACCTCACGTGGCGGTGGCCAATGTCCCTTGCCGCGCAAGGCCCCCAGAAACTTGTGCCGGGCGAGTACGCGCAGGATTTGGAACAGTCGCGGCGCCGATCGCAGCAGGCTGCTATGTTCAGAATCTATCATCAACGCCATAGGTACCCCCCCTGAGCCATCCAGAGCTGGTCGGGATTACTTGCCCTCGTATCGTGCCCAGAACTCCCGGCGACGATTGGACTCCTTGCCCATGGGCCATCTGCTGACAACGGCATATGCTGCTACAAACCATACCCACATTAAAACGATTGCTGTTGTGCTCATGATAATCTCCTTTAATGTAATGTTGCTCTTCATCGTGGCATAAGTAAATCATATAAAAGCTGATTGTCAGCGCCACTGTCAGGCAATGGCCTGCGATGCTTCACCCTATCAAAGCAACTATACTGCCAATATCCCGAAAAACCAGAAACAGGGAATCATGCTGCCATCACAAGACATTAGTTTGTTGGGGCGAGTAATCGGAAATGCTGAATGCTCCAGCTGGTCTCAAGATGTGACGGAATCCGCACTATGCTGCGGAATTATGCCGGACGTGAAGTAATTTCGAGATAAAATATTGAATGGTGGTATATCTAATGATATGTTAAAAAACTAATAAAGCCAGGTGGTGAGCGCCGGCAAACAGGCGGAAGCTTCTCTCCATGAGAAGCTGATATGCCCGTGGTGAAGCCCGTGTCGCTCCATCCGGTTGATAGGTCTATAAACAGGTGCCGGGTGGTTGGCGAGCTTGCAGCAGCCTGGTCCGGATCAGAGGAGACAACCATGAGCGAGATGACGGCTGGTATGACCAGAAAACTTTTCCTGGAAGTATGCATGGGCATAGAAGGGCTGTGTGCAGATCTGTACCATTGTTACAGCAAGATGTATGAAGATGTTCCCGAAGCCGCCGATCTTTGGAAGAAAACGGCCCTCGAGGAAGAAAACCATCAGAAACAGTTTGCATTGGCCTTCCGGCTGATGAAGGAGGCTGAATTCGAAGTGCCGAAGGAAAGTCTGAAGCGGGCATATGTCATCCACCACAAGCTCATGAACCTCATAGTTCATGTAAAGAGCAACAAGCCTGACCTTTTGTCAGCCGTTTCAAAGGCGGTTGAGATGGAAGAAAAACTTGCCGATCTGCATGTCCATACCGCCCTGAATTTCAAGGAAGAATCCATGCAGAAACTGTTCAAGTCGCTGAGTGAGGCCGACCATGACCATGTTTCCGACCTGGAACGTTTCCGGACAATCCTGTATCTGCCGCATAGCGAGATGGAAGGGTAAGGTCTATCGCCCGGGCAGAATAGCCCGTTACCCAGCTCGGCCCACCGGACAGAATCCCCCCTCCTCAGCGGCGGTGGCAGGGGTGGTGCCGGCCTTGCCTTGAACGATCTTCCTTCTGCGGGGATGTTTGAAACTACCTTCAATGGAGACAAACCATGAGTATGCTGTTTTCACCCCTTACCCTGAAGTCCCTTCAGTTCCGCAACCGGATCTTTGTTTCCCCCATGTGCCAGTATTCCAGCCGTGACGGTCTACCCACCGACTGGCATCTTGTCCATCTCGGCAGCCGTGCCGTGGGCGGGGCGGGTCTGGTCATGGTCGAGGCTACTGCCATAAGCCCCGAGGGACGCATCAGCCCGGACGACAGCGGCATCTGGAGCGACGCCCATGCCGAGGCCTTTGTGCCGATCACGCGCTTCATACGCGGGCAGGGTGCCGTGGCCGGGATCCAGCTGGCCCATGCCGGGCGCAAAGGGTCGTGCTCGCTGCCGTGGCTGGGCGGCGGCCCCCTGGGGGTAGAAGCCTGCGGCTGGCAGCCGCTTGGTCCCAGCGCTACGCCCTTCGATACAGGTCATCCCGTCCCTCGCGCCCTGACATTGCAGGAGCTGGACGAGATCGAGGCCCAGTTTCGCGTTGCTGCACGCAGGGCCTGTGCCGCCGGTTTTCAGGTGGTTGAGGTGCACATGGCCCATGGCTACCTGCTGCACGAGTTCCTCTCGCCGCTGGTTAACAGCCGGGACGACTCCTACGGCGGCAGCCTTGAAAACCGGCTGCGCTTTCCCCTGCGGGTTGCCCGGGCGGTGCGGGAGGAATGGCCGGCTGAACTGCCGTTATTTGTCCGCATTTCGGCCACTGACTGGCTGGAAGGTGGCTGGGATATCGATCAGTCGGTGGTCCTGGCCCGCCAGCTGAAGGAGATCGGGGTGGACCTGATCGACTGCTCCTCCGGCTTTGCGGTGCCGAACGAGCCGGTGCCCTTTGGTCCCGGTTTCCAGGTCCCTTTTGCGGCCCGGGTCCGGGCTGAAGCCGGGATTGCCAGTGGCGCGGTCGGCTACATCACCGAACCGTTCCAGGCCGAGCAGATCATCGCCAACGGTCAGGCCGATGCCGTGTTGCTGGGGCGCCAGATGCTGCGCGACCCGTACTGGCCGCTCCATGCCGCCACGGTGCTGCACGCGGACGTTGCCTGGCCCAATCAGTACTTGCGCGCCAAGTAACGAAGGGTTATGCTTTGGCGCCCTGTGCCGGGCCTTGTTGCCGAAGGCAGAGGGGCATGGCCAGGGCACCGGTCCGGCCGGTTCAGGCGTCGTAGCTCCGGAAAGGGAGCGCCGTTACCGCCGGTCCCACCCCCGTCTGCCGCACGCACGCAACCCGCCAGCCGCATGTTTTGATATGAATACAATAGAGCACGAGAGAACTGATTTTGACCGAGGAAGAAGGAACAGCAAACATGGCACCATGGAAATCCCCGCTAACGCTGGATCAGCTCAGGGAGCGGTCCCGGAATACCCTGATGGAACAGCTGGGTATCGAATATCTGGAGATCGGTGATGATTATGTGAAGGCACGGATGCCGGTGGACGCGAAGACCAAACAGACCGCCGGCATTCTGCATGGCGGCGCCTCGGCCGCGCTGGCCGAGACCTTGGGAAGCATTGCGGCCGGCATGTGCATCGACCGGGAGACACAGCGGATCGTCGGCCTCGAAATTAACGCCAATCATATCCGCCCGGTAAGCGCCGGCTGGGTAACCGGTATCACCACCCCCATTCATGTGGGCAAGACCACCCAGGTCTGGGAGATCAGGATTTTCAACGAGCAGGAGAAGCTGGTCTGCATCTCGCGTCTTACCGTGGCCAACATCGCGAAAGAGGTGCCAGACCCGCCGCACCGGCACGCTTTGGGATGAAAAAATCGCTGTTAAGCCGGTCGCAGACGTGCAGTATCCGGCGGAACTCAAAAATTGCAGAGCGTGCTGGGGTGGAGAGGCCGCTTTGTAACGGATCTCAAAAAGGGAGAATACATGGCGCGCTTGTACGATACCGTGAGCAATTCAGATCGACACCGGGCAGAAGGCCCGATACATAACCAGGGCATTACGTATTCGTTGCACGTCGTGGGAGCCCACCCGCTCTTGACGGGGTTATGTGCTACGATGTCCGGGCCGGGGCCTGAGGCCTGTGCGACGGTCTTGCTGTATCTCAGCAATGACTACGATTTCCCGAACTGATATGAGCCACTCGCCACTTCTGACCGATCTCTATGAACTGACCATGCTGGCCGGTTACCTTGAAGAAGGTCTGGCAGACAAACCGGCCGTGTTCGATCTCTATTTCCGCAACAACCCCTTTGAGGGTGGCTATGCGGTCTTTGCCGGTCTTGAGCCGGCATTGGGTTTTCTGGAGCAGCTGCGCTTTACGGAAGACGACCTGGGATTCCTGGACGGCCTGGGCCTGTTCAAGCCGGGTTTCATCGAGTATCTGCGCGGTTTCAGGTTTCGTGGCCGGGTGACGGCGCCGCCGGAAGGTACGCTGGTCTTTGCCAACGAGCCGCTTGTGACCGTGGAAGGGACCCTGGCGGAGGCCCAGTTTGTCGAGACGGCCCTGCTGACGATCATCAATTTTCAGACCCTGACGGCTACCAAGGCGGCCCGTATCTGCCACGCCGCCAATGGCGCCGAGGTGGTCGAATTCGGGCTGCGGCGTGCCCAGGGGCCGGATGGCGGCTTGTCCGCCTCGCGGGCGGCCTGTGTGGGCGGGAGTCATGGCAGCAGCAATGTTCTGGCCGGCAAGCTGTTCGGGCTACCCCTGCGAGGCACCCAGGCCCATAGCTGGATCCAGGCCTTTCCCGATGAACTGGCCGCTTTCCGGGCCTACGCCGAGACGTTTCCGGACAGCACCATCCTGCTGGTGGATACCTACGACACCTTGAAAAGCGGCCTGCCGAACGCCATCACCGTTGCCCGCGAGCTGCGCGAGCGTGGGCATGAGCTGCGCGGCATCCGCATTGACTCGGGCGATTTGGCCTACCTTTCACGCGAGGCCAGGCGCATGCTGGACGAGGCCGCTTTCAGCGCGGTGAAGATCGTGGTCTCGAATGATCTGGATGAATTCGTGATCGAGTCGATCCGCAGCGAAGCCGGACAGGTGGATATCTTCGCGGTCGGCACCAAGCTGGCGACCTGCTCCGGTGAAGGCGGCGGCGCCCTGGGCGGAGTATACAAGCTGGTGGAGATCGATGGCACGCCCAAGCTGAAGATTACCGGCGATATTGCCAAATCCACCCTGCCGGGTAAAAAACGCGTTCTCAGGTGTGCGGAGCCCGGCGGCCGTTTCATACAGGATGTGGTCTGCCTGGTTGATGAGCTGCCGCAGGGCGGGGAGACGGTCTATGATCCCACCAACCCCTTGCGGCGCACCACGCTGCCGGCAACGGCCCGCATGACGGATCTGCGCCGGGTGGTGATGTCCGGCGGCCTGCGCACGACCGCTGCCGAAGCGCTGGATTGCATGGCAAACCGCTGCCGGGGTGAGCTATCCCTGCTGCCGAGCGGCTGCCTGCGGCTGATCAACCCCCATATCTACAAGGTATCCATTTCGGAACGGCTGAAATGTCTCCAGGGTTCGTTGATCGATGAACTCGGAAAAAAGGTGGTGTGACATGCAGAAAGGGGCGGCGCTGTTGATTGTGGATGTACAGAATGATTTCTGTCCGGATGGCGCCCTGGCGGTTCCGGGCGGGGACCGGGTGGTCGAACCGCTCAATCGGATGGCCGCAGGCTTTGCAGCGGCAGGCTTGCCGGTCCTGGCAAGCCGTGACTGGCATCCGCCGCTCACCAGGCATTTCAGCGGGTCCGGCGGCATCTGGCCGCCCCACTGCGTGCGGGAGACCCCCGGCGCCGCCTTTCATCCCGCCCTGCGCCTGCCGGCAGGGACCGTGGTCATCTCCAAGGGCATCGATCCGGATGAGGATGCCTATTCGGCTTTCGCCGGCCAGGACGCGGCCGGGAATCCGCTGGGGGAGATTCTGGCGTGTCTGCGCGTGAAGCAGCTGGTTGTCGGTGGACTGGCAACCGACTATTGTGTTCGTTCATCGGTGCTGGATGCCCGTAAAGCCGGGCTTGAGGTCGTGCTGCTGACCGATGCCATCGCCGGTGTGGATCTGGCGGCAGGCGATTCGGACACGGCACTGGACGAGATGGAGCGCGCCGGGGCGATCTTCTGCTCAACGGACGAAGCGCTACGCCGGATTTCAGGCCTCAGCGCCCCCTGACTTCCGGCTCCCGGATTGTCGTGCCACACCTGGTCCACCGCCTGTTCCTCGCCACCACCGTCTGCCGGTCTGTCCCGCTTACGGCTTCGTCCCTGCCGGGGAGGCTATTTTCCGGCGGGACGGTTCCGTCCGTGTCACCTTTTTCCAGCCCTTGCCCGGATTAAAGAGTGTGGTTCGCTCGGCCAGCCGGAGCGTTCCCTTGCCGAGATTCTTCTCGTAGATAACACCCGCCTGATTGACCATAAAGGTCATGACACCGGAATTGCCGTATTCAGCCGGATAGGCGATCATGGCAAAGCCGAGGATCATCCTGCCCTTGACCACATACTGGTAACTGCCCCCCACGGCACTGGGTCCCTGGCCGGTCAGGACCTTGAAGTAGTAACCGTAGAACGGTGACCGGTTGCCGTTTTTGGTGTCATAGCCTTCCCTGGCCGCGCGTGCCATCAACGGTCCCAGCGGGCTCTGCTGCTCGCTCTTCCGGTCTTCCCAGTACAGGCCGTCATGGGTGCCCGGGGAGCTGATAATGCACTGGGCGAATTCCACCTTCCCGCCCCCCCGGCAATCCTTGCTGGCGTATTCCTGCTGGGCGTCCACATAGGCATCCAGCACCTCGATCACCCGCAGTTCGTTGCGGCCGACCCTGCGCTTCAGGATCTCCTGCTTGCCCTTACCGGCATCGAAGCCCCAGCCGTTCTTCCTCTTGACGATCGGGATCGGCAGTGGCCAGTCATCGGCGCCGATCTGCAGGAGACGGGTGGTGCTGTTTTTTACTGCCAGGGTGTGCTTCTGCTCGTAAGCCGCCACAAACCGGTCACGTCCGGCGTTGTCGGCCACACCGTCGCCCGAATAGATCAACTCCCGGCTGCCCGGTCCCAGTATGGCCAGCATGCCCTTCAGATCATCGCTTTTGGCTGCCTCGACCAGCGCCAGGGCCGCCTGTTCGGGGGTTGCAAAGCGTTTCTGTCGCAGGCCGGCCGCCTGGCAATCGGCGGCGAGAATTACCGTCAGCAGCAGGGCGCTGATACCGGCCAGCACGGCCAGCCATCCCCCTGCGACCTTCGTGCGCGCGTTCACTGGTGTATACATACATCCTCCCTGTGGGGTGTCAGAGTGCCTGCAACGGAGCGCCGTCATCTCCGGCCGCCGCGTGAGCCGCGATCTTCCCGGCGCTGCTGCCCACCGTCGCCGCGCGAGCCTCCAAAGTCCTGCCGCTGCTGGAACTGCCCGCTGCGGATGCTGATCCCGCCCCGTTCAGCGGCCTTGCGCTCGAAACTGCCTGCACCGATCCCCCGGAAGGGGGACGATTCGCGAATCACCGGTTGCTGCGGCCTGAGCCCTTCGGTCCTGAAGCGGGGTGTCTCGATCCGTTCCGGGCGGATTTCAGACGGCCGCTGGCGGGTCGGTTCCTGGCGCAACGCCGGGGGTGTCGCCCGATCCCCGCGCGGGGAGCCGACCTGTGGCGTTCGCTGTTGACGGTCGATCTGCTGCTGCGGATAGCCGCGGCGTTCCCGGTTGTATGGTTCTATCCGGGTCGGCCGCGATCCGTAGCGTTCGCTGGTTCGCATGTCGCGGTAGGCAACCCCCCGGCGGTGTCGCGGGTTGTGCCGCCAGAACCCCCCATCATCCCGCCGGTCGAAACGCTGGCGGTTGAACCTGCCGGTCCGGTCGATATCCACATGGATACGATGCACCCTCCAGTCGAACCGGACCCAGGAGAAGAGGTCGAAACCGAGGTAGATGCCGGGACTGAAGCTGACGTAGGCCCCACTGTAGAAGCCGGGCGGGTAATACCAGTAATAGGGGGGATAGTCCGGATACCACCAGGGACCGTAGACGTAGGCCGGATCATAGACCGGTACGTAGACCACGTCCGGGTTGACCGGTTCGATCCGGATAGCATCCGGATCCACAATCACCTTCTGTTCGGCGGTGTTGTTGAGGTGCCCCAGTTCCTGGGCCTTGCGGCGCAGTTCCTGGATCGTGGCCATGACCTCCTGCTCCTGCCCCAGAAAGGCATCCCCCAGTTTGAGGGTCTGGTCCAGTTTTTCGCTCATGGAGGAAAGGATCTGAGGAAAGTGGCAGAGCGCCTTGATGCTGGGGTCCCAAGGCTTGTCCTGCAGGGCGCTGTCCAGCTCGCTTTCGCTCAGCCCGCTGTTTCGGCTGCGCCAGCGGTCCGCCTCTACCACCTCCAGCGGATAGGTGGACGCCATCAGGATCTGGGCGGTCAGGGCATCGGGGTAGAGCGCGATCGGCGCCAGCATCTGGGCCAGTTCTTCCCTGTTGAAGCGGTAGGACTGATCGACATCGCCGGCTTCCTGCGCCAGTATCCCCGTCGGCATCACGGGCATGGCAAGCATGATCACCGCCATCCCGCACAATGCTACTCGTGCAGCTCTCATATGGTCTCCTTTGACGTGATTACGTCGTTCAGATACCGTTATTATACCACGGGAATGGTAAGATGTTATCGCTGCATTCGTGCCCGGATCCATCCACGGAGCGGGATGGGATGTCCATGGTTTCCTTTGACAGGCGGGTGGTGGTGGGGTAGAGTGAGGCAAATTTTGGTTCCTTAACGAATTGATCCTTATAATCGGCAATATGCTATATGGTGGAGATATACAAATGATGGGACAAACAGACAATAATAAAGGCCGCTGAACTGGTAATTATGCCGGTTTTGGCGGTTTTTTGTTTTTGATAAAGATCGGGGGGGGCATGTTTAATTGAGTAGAAATAATTAGGATGTTACTCTGAATACAAACCTTGGTCTGATATCGCTTCAGAATCAGTCTATGCGACTACATCGCGTTTCATGAACCGCCGTATACGGAACCGGACGAACTGTTGTGCAGGCCGACTCCGCGGGAGTTCCCACATTCTACCCGGCTGACAGGCAATAAATGGAGGAAATTATGAGATTACTGCTGAGCTTTGCCGTATCAATTTGTTTGATCATTAGTATATCACTGGCCGGATGTGGAAATGATCACACGCCAACCGGTTCAATCTCTGAGTATGCCATCTCCGCGTCTGGGAGCGCTCCAAACGCTATCTCATCCGGGCCTGACGGCAATCTCTGGTATACAGATGGAAAAGGATATATCGGAAAAATCACAACGGGTGGAGTAATCACCGAGTATGCCGTTCCTGTGGTCGGGAGTTCTCCATATAATATTACTTCTGGTCCTGACGGTAATCTCTGGTTTACTGATATTGGTGGTTATATTGGTAAGATAACCACGTCAGGGGTGATCACCATGTATGTCGCTAGTTTTGTGGGCGATATAACATCCGGTCCTGATGGCAACCTCTGGTTTACTAAACTTGGTGGATTTATTGGAAAAATTACCACATCTGGTGTTATCACCATGTATACAATTCCCACATTGGGGGGGGGGCAAATGGCATTACAGCCGGTCCTGACGGCAATCTCTGGTTTGCAGATGAATTTGGCTATATTGGAAAAATTACCACTGCAGGAATAATCACTGAGTATCCCGTTCCAACCAATAAGTGTACTCCTTGGAAAATTACTTCTGGCCCTGACGGAAATCTCTGGTTCACAGAATTAAATGGCAATAAAATCGGAAGGATAACCACCGCGGGAGTAATCACCGAGTATTCTATTCCTACGGTTGGGAGTAGACCGGCTGGTATCATATCCGGTATTGACGGCAATCTCTGGTTCACAGAAACAAATGGCAATAAAATAGGAAAGATCACTCCGACAGGAGTGATTACCGAGTATACCGTTCCAACAGCTGCGAGTAATCCAAGCAGTATCACATCCGGTCCTGACGGTAATCTCTGGTTTACTGAAAAAAATAAAATAGGAGTCGTTAACAGTGGAGGTCCAACAACTGCAACAACTGACAAGGTGATCTCAACGGTTACTGTTATTGATGGAAACAATCAAATAGCAGCTGTCGGTACAGAACTCCACAATACGCTGGTGGCCTTGATTAAGAACAGTAAGGGGCAGCCAATAGCCGGCCAACTCGTTAACTTTAATGTAGTTTCAGGCGGTGGAAGTGTGTCTGCAGGTGCCGCAACCTCAGATGCAAACGGTTATGTCAGAGAACGTTGGACGCTGGGGACTACTGCAGGAGTCAACAGGCTTGAGATAAGCGCGGTTGATTCATCAGGAAAAGCAGTTGTTTTTACTGCTTTTGATGCGGTTGCTAGTGCAGGACCTCCTCAGTCGATCAGCATATCTTCAGGCAACGGTCAGAGTGGAACTCGACTTCAACCTCTAGCGTCCCCGATAACGATCGTTGTTTCAGACTCATATGGTAATCCCGTACCAAACATCTTAATAACGTTCTTAGCAGACAATGGCGGTTCAGCATCTCCCGAATCTGTTACTACGGATGCTTTAGGAACCGCCACAACAACATGGACTCTCGGACAGTTGGTCGGAAACCAGACATTAAGCGCTGCAGTAGCTGGTCTCAACCTCGCAACCATTAATGCAACAGCTCAAGTACCAGTTAGTGCGGCAACGCAGATTACAAAAGTATCTGGGGATTTTCAAAACGTAAACCAACATTCATTGTTGTCACAACCATTAGTAGTCAAAGTAACAGATGTACTTGGTAATCCTGTTTCGAACACATTGGTAACTTTTTCATCGTCAACCGGGAGTTTTTACCTAAATCCCTTATCCGTATTGAAGGTTAATTCTACAGGTACAGGTAAGCCAGATGTGATGACAATCGTAAAAACTGATAGTTTTGGCTATGCAAGTTGGTCAGGCTATATTCATTCCGCAGGGACTCTGATGATCAATGTCGCCGTTGAGGGAGTTACTCCTGTCGAATTTACTGTAAATTCATCTGCATCTACTCACAGATATGATGGTGTGTATTATTGCACTTCAGAGTCATGGATGAGTTTTCAGGGCATGACTGTTGTTGACGGTTTATTTTATTTGTGGAATTGGGGGGTTCAGTCTGGAGCTTTGAATGAAGTAGATGGTACTTTCTACCTGCGATACTATAATTTTAAATACACAGAAGTTGTACATGGCTCATTGATGGTTGACTCTCTCCAGAGAGCTACAGGGGCTGGAACCGATCAATCTACTGGTCAACTTAATCCGCTCCCACCACCAGTAGCTTTTACCTGCGTTAGAGAATGAAACAGCATCCTGTGTCTCCAGAGGCCATGACGGACACGGCCTCTCTCCGGTTAGTTACTCAACTTTCGCACCGACATAAGCGGTGGTAACGCTTTTGTTTATACGCTCTGAGTCAGTATTTCCAGGCCGGAATTAGCAGCATCCGTTGCAACATGGCCGGTATTCCGGCTACAAAAGAATCAAGCAAAGTCTGTATCCGTCCCGCAATAGAAGCCGGTA
>DAHZCG010000005.1 GCA_027404165.1 Geobacteraceae bacterium | reverse complement strand
GCAGTTGGGGATTGCAGAGAGAATCGCACTGATCGCCAAGAGAGCTTACAGAAAAATGTTACCCGTCTTGAACCCGGCAGATGGTCTCAAATTACTGCCGGCAACAGGATAACGGAAGTCAACTGCCGGTTTTAGGATTATTCAAATTGTTCATCTCGAAAAAAAAACAGCCACCTACGATCTAACATAGGTGGCTGTTCTATATGGTCGGGGCGACAAGATTTGAACTTGCGACCACTAGACCCCCAGTCTAGTGCGCTACCAGGCTGCGCTACGCCCCGTGGTGCTTTTCTTTTGTTACAACTTCCTCCGCAAGATCTGCAAGGCTTCTCTGATTTCTTTCAACAAAACGGAATGATCACCAACACCAGATACTGGAGAAATATCATTGGGGTTGATAAGCTTGCCTTTTGGTGAAATTCTTTTTTTTACACCTTCAATCGTGAATTTTTCATCATATAGTAAGGTACGTACCTGCAGTATCAGATCAACTTCATGTTTCGAATACAACCGCTGCCCTGACGTACTCTTCTCCGGAGACAGGAAATCGAATTCTGACTCCCAGAATCGGAGAACCGAGGTTTTAACTCCTGCCATTTGGGCTACTTCGCCGATCTTGTAATACAATTTGTCGGGAAAAGTTGTGCCCATGAGTCGGTCCGCTATCTGGCCTCTTTCGACGGCGTATTGATTGCGTTTTTCAGAACCTGGCTCGGCTTGAAGGTGAGGATCCGGCGAGCAACAATGGTAATGGTATCTCCGGTCTGGGGGTTACGTCCGCGCCGGTCAGCCTTCTGTTTGACGACAAAATTGCCGAAGCCTGCAATCTTGATCTTCTCGCCAGACTCAAGCGTATTCTTAAGAATACTAAATACCGACTCAACCATTTCGGAGGATTCTTTCTTGGAAAAGCCAATCTTCTGGTGAATACGCTCAACGATGTCAGCTTTGGTCATAACAACCTCTATGTGTACGATTTACTTATTGAAAACGAAGGGAAATTTTTATAACACAGGGAATACCATTTCGCAACAGGTTTTTATCTTATTGATACATTTAGTTTATTCAACAAGGTCGCAGTTACCTTGGCATGGATACGACCGATCTCATCATCGGTAAGTGTGCGCTCGTAGGAACGGTAGCGGATACGAATGGCAATGCTCTTGTGCCCTTCCTGAATGCCGGCCCCATGGTACACATCGAAGATTTCAATCTGCTCAATCTCCTGTGCTTTAACAGCATTAATGCACTCAAGAAGCTTATCAGCAGGCAGCTCATCCGGGGCAAGCAAGGCAATATCCCGGGTGCTGTCGGGAAAACGTGATGGTGCTGTTATGCTGCGTTTTTGGTTTGATAAAGCTACTAATTTTACGAAATCAAGCTCAAAAGCATAGACCGGTTTCTCTATTTCAAAGTTTTCCTGTACAGTGGGATGAATTTCACCAAAAGTTCCGATTCGGTCCTTTCCCACCATAATGCTGCATGATTTTCCCGGATGGTAATACATTTCAGGGGTATCAGCAATCCACTTGACACCTCGAATATGGAGGGATTCAAGCAGATTTTCAATAATTCCTTTAACATCATAAAAATCGACTGAATCACGAACAGAACTCCAACCGGTATCGACGCGTGAGCCGGTAAGCGCTCCGGCAATACAAAGCGGCTCATGCGGCATCTCTTCAGTAGTCGGCAGATACCTTCGACGAATTTCGAACACCTTGAGGTCCATGGTGCGGAAACTGGTATTGCGGGCAATAACCTCAAGCACGCCTGGCAGGAGAGTGGTGCGCATGATCGATTGTTCAGCTACGAGTGGATTGGCAAGTTTAATAGCTGTTCTGCGGAGATCGTCTTCAGCCAGCAACAACTTGTCGGCCGCATCCGGAGAGATGAAACTGAAGTTTATAATTTCGTTCATACCATGAGCGACAAGTATGTCCCGAACAGAGCGCTCCACGCGCTGATGCTGTGTGGGACGATCCGATACGACGCGGGCAATCGGCATGGTAGCTGGGATCGCATCAAAGCCTTTCATTCGCGCGACCTCTTCTACCAGATCGATCTCACGCTCAATATCGATACGGTAGCTGGGTGGAATGACCTCTAATGCTTCTGCGGCAATTTCACGGACACTACATTCAAGACGAACAAGGATGTCAGATACCTCCTGTTTTGGCAGCTCTATGCCCAACATGGCGCTGACACGTTCGGGACGCAGTGTAATTGCAGGAGGAGTCATCTCGACGGGATATACATCGACGGCTCCCCGTGCAACCGTTCCCCCCGATAATTGAGCAATCAGCGAGGCCGCGCGGTCAAGTGCGCGCGCAACCATGCCGATGTCGGCACCACGCTCAAAACGATGTGACGACTCTGTGTGCAGACCAAGACGCTTGCTGGTTCGCCTGACAGCAGCAGGTTTGAACCAGGCGCTTTCCAGAAGGATATTGGCGGTAGTAGCGGATATTTCTGAATTGAGCCCCCCCATCACTCCCGCCAGTGCCACAGGGCGAGAGGCATCACAAATGACCAGATCATCGGCAGTAAGTATGCGCTGCTGATTATCAAGTGTAGTGAACGCCTCACCCTCCCCTGCCCTGCGGACAACAATCCTGTGTCCCTCCAAGCGGTCGCAATCGAAGGCATGCAGCGGATGGCCAAGCTCCATCATCACAAGGTTGGTAACATCGACAACGTTGCTGATAGAACGCATGCCGACAGCATTGAGCCGTTTGACAAGCCATTCGGGAGAAGGTGCGATCCGGCACCCCGAGATATAGCGAGCAGCATAGCGGGGACAAAGATCGCCATCTTCGATCGTTACACCAATGGTGGCGTCTGCTGCATCCGGTCCCTCGCAAATCGCCATATCCGGATAGCGCACAGTCGTTCCAAGTTTGGCAGCAATCTCGCGAGCTATACCAGCGACACTCAGACAGTCGGCCCGATTTGGGGTCAGCCCGATCTCCAGCAGGGTATCCTTGAGACTCAAGGCCTCGAACACCGGAGTCCCCAGTGCCGGTCCTTCGGGAAGAATCATGATTCCGACGCTTTCGTCAGCCAATCCCAGTTCCTTCTCGGAACAGAGCATGCCGCAGGATTCCTCACCGCGAATCTTGGAACGCTTGATTTTGAAATCCCCCGGCAGGATTGCTCCAATTTGCGCCAGGGCAACGATATCGCCCTGCTTGAAATTCTGAGCCCCGCAAACAACGTCGAGGATTTCTGTACCGTTGTTGACCCTGCAGAGCGAGAGCTTGTCGGCATTAGGGTGCTGCCGTTTTTCCTCAACCAGGGCAACGACAACATCATCCATGCCGCAGCCCTGCTTCTCCATGCCCTCAACTTCAAGACCCAGCATGGTGAGAACATCGGCCAGTGCTTCGGGAGAAAGATCAAAGTCAACAAATTCTTTGAGCCAGTTATAGGTTACTTTCATATCAGGACACCATTAATCTTAAGTTAGAATTGTCGCAAGAAACGCACGTCATTCTCAAACAATAGACGCATATCGTTAATGCCATACTTTAACATGGCAATACGTTCGATACCCATGCCAAAGGCAAAACCGGAAATCTCTTCGGCATCATAATTGACGTGACGGAAGACCTCGGGATCGACCATGCCAGCCCCCAGAATCTCAAGCCACCCACTCTGCTTGCAGACCCTGCAGCCCTTGCCGCCACAGATCACACAGGCGATATCAACCTCGGCAGATGGTTCGGTAAAGGGAAAGAAACTGGGGCGTAAACGCACACCCGTTTTCTGTCCGAAAAGTTGATTGGTAAAAACCGTCAGCATACCCTTAAGATCACCGAACGTGACAGCTTTGTCCACCATCAGTCCTTCGATCTGGTGAAACATGGGTGAATGGGTGGCATCCGAATCGCAGCGATAGACCGTGCCAGGGGCAATGATTCGCACCGGTGGTTTCTGTTTGAGCATGGTACGAATCTGAACCGGAGAGGTATGGGTGCGCAGCAACAGATTATTTTCTACAAAAAAAGTATCCTGCATGTCACGGGCGGGATGCTCGGGAGGGAAATTGAGCGCCTCGAAATTGTACCAGTCATGTTCGATCTCTGGGCCCTCGGCAACCGAAAACCCAAGCCCCGCAAAGATGTCGCACACCTCTTCAATCACCAAGGTAATGGGATGCTTGCTTCCGCACGCTAAACGTCGCCCGGGCAGTGTCACATCGATCCGTTCGGATTGCAGCCGCCGAAACACCTCCTGATCCCGGGCCGTCATAAGAGCACTCTCAAGGCAAGACTCGATCTCATCCTTGATGGTGTTCACCAACTGGCCAACGATCGGCCGATCTTCCGCAGAGAGGGCACCAAGCCCCTTCATCAGACCGGTAAATGCACCTTTTCGACCGAGAAATCTGACTCGGACATCCTGAAGGGCATTTTCACCAGATGCATGCCCTATACAACGCAGGGCCTCTTCTCTCATTTGTTCAAGCTGTTCCCGCATGCTAGTACCTTTACAAAAAAAGGAATGGGAGTGTGGTCCCATTCCCTCATGTTTGAATTACGGCATTCGCTGTTAAATGCCGGCTTTGGCCAGATTGGCAATCTCCATAAAACCGTTGGGATCGGAGACGGCTATGTCGGCCAGAACCTTGCGGTCAATTTCGATATTGGCTTTTTTGAGACCGAAAATGAACTTGCTGTACGACAGTCCATTCAGGCGTGATGCTGCATTGATACGGGTGATCCACAGACTGCGGAAGTCACGTTTTTTGACGCGACGATCGCGGAAGGCATAATTGAGAGCCCGGTCAACCGCTTCAGTGGCACTGCGGAACAATTTGCTGCGCGCACCCCGGTAACCCTTGGCAAGTTTAAGAACCTTGTTACGTCTGCGTCTCGCTTTAAAACCTCTTTTAACGCGTGGCATGATCTACTCCTTCGTGTTTGATTTCACCCGATCCGCAAGGGGAGACAGTTTCCTCACGGTTCATGGTATTGGCCCGTTACATGTACGGGATAAGCTTGGAAATGTTTTTCTGATCAACGTCCGCAACCATACCGCCTTGACGCAGATTACGCTTACGCTTGGTACTCTTGGACGTTAATATATGACTGGTAAAGGCGCCGCCGCGCTTGATACGGCCTGAAGCGGATTTTTTGAAGCGCTTGGCAGCGCCCCGATTGGTTTTGATTTTTGGCATTGGCTCTTCTCCTTCTGAATGGTAGTAATAGTTAAAGTAATAACAAGATGCGTTATTTTTTTACTTTTGGGGCAACGATCATAAACATTTGACGACCATCTACCCTGGGATGGGATTCAATCACTGCAATATCGGACAGCGCAGCTGCAAATCTCTCGATTACGGCACGGCCGATATCCATGTGAGTTATTTCCCGTCCACGAAAGACCAAGGTTACCTTGGCTTTATTGCCTTCTTCAAGGAAGCGGCGCACATGTTTAACCTTAAACTCCAAGTCATGATCATCGGTTTTCGGACGAAGTTTAATCTCCTTAACTTCTACATGCACCTGCTTCTTGCGTGCTTCCTGAAGTTTCTTACTCTGTTGATACTTGAACTTGCCATAATCCATAATGCGACAGACTGGCGGGACCGCACTGGGCGATACCTCAACCAGGTCAAGCTGCTGCTGTTCGGCAAGTGCGAGGGCCTCGGCTGTGGATATAACCCCGAGCGCCTCTCCATCTGCTCCAATAACTCGAATCTCTGTCGCACGAATGGTATTGTTGATATTCACGGTCGGCTTTGCTATGACTACACCCCCTGGATGGGACGGCTCAACTCTCCGTCTCCTCGATAGCACATATTACTATTTGAACAGTTTGCATTCCTGCTCAACAAACGCTACAAATTCAGCACACTTCATTGGCACCAGGTTTTTGCCGTCACGGTAACGAGGCGTCACTGTTCCCTGCTCAACCTCTTTATCCCCGATGACCAGCATATACGGGACCTTCTGCAACTGGGCTTCGCGAATTTTGAAACTCAGTTTTTCATTACGGAAATCACCCTGTACCCTTATGCCCGCTGCTCTAAGCTCAGCCAATACCTGCTGGCCATACGAAATCTGACTATCGGTGACCGTAAGAATAACGGCCTGAACCGGCGAAAGCCAGAGAGGGAAGCTGCCGGCATAATGCTCAATCAAGACACCGATGAAGCGTTCGATTGAACCGAGAATAACCCGGTGAACCATGACGGGGCGTTTTTTCTCACCATCAGAAGCGATATAATGCAGATCGAAGCGTTCTGGCAGGGTAAAATCGCACTGAATAGTAGCACACTGCCACCGCCTGTCAAGACAATCACGCAACTTGATGTCAATCTTGGGGCCGTAAAAAGCTCCATCACCTTCATTTATCTCATAGGGTCTGCCGGTATCCTCAAGAGCAGCCGTAAGCGCATTGGTAGCCAACTCCCACGAGGCATCGTCGCCGATGGACTTTTCCGGACGGGTGGAAAGCTCCATCTCATACTCAAAACCCATAATGCCCATGACGTCACTGACGAACGTCAGAACACCTTTAATCTCAGCATCAAGCTGTTCCGGGGTGCAAAGGATATGGGCATCGTCCTGAGTGAAACAGCGCACACGCATCAATCCGTGCAGCACACCGGCCCGTTCATGCCGATGAACCGTACCAAGCTCAAAATAACGAAGAGGTAGATCCCGGTAGCTGCGTAACTGAGACTTGTAAATCATCATGTGGGCAAGGCAGTTCATCGGCTTTACACCGAAACTCTGCTCATCCACTTCAGTGAAATACATGTTCTCGCGATAGTTTTCGTAGTGTCCGGAACGCTGCCACAAATCGGTCTTGAGTATCTGGGGTCCAACAACGATATCATAACCGCGCCTGAGGTGTTCACGACGTTCAAAATCCTCGAGGACCGTGCGCAGCATGGCCCCTTTGGGGTGCCAGATGGCAAAACCTGCGCCGACCTCATCTGAGAAAGAGAACAGATCCAGTTCTTTTCCCAACTTGCGATGGTCACGACGTTTAGCCTCTTCCAGACGATGGAGGTACGCTTCAAGCTCTTTTTTGTCGATAAATGCGGTGCCATAGATGCGCTGAAGCATCCGGTTCTTTTCGTCGCCACGCCAGTACGCTCCGGCAATAGAAAGCAACTTGAAGGCCTTGATGCGACCAGTGGAAGGGACATGCGGTCCGCGACAGAGATCGGCAAAACTGCCCTGAGTATAAATCGAGACGGTCTCGGCACCGATCCCTTCGATCAGTTCCTTCTTGTACGGCTCGCCCATTTCTTCAAACTTTTTGATTGCTTCGGCACTGGTGAGCACTGAGCGCTCAACCTTGGTGTCGGCCTTGGCCAGTTCAGCCATCTTGGCTTCAATGCGTTCAATATCTTCAGGCGTAAAGGGTTGCTCTACATCAAAATCGTAATAGAAGCCGCTTTCAATGGCAGGTCCGATAGTCACCTTGGCGGCTGGAAAAAGTTCCTTGACCGCCTGGGCCATCAGATGCGAGGTGGAGTGACGAATAATCTCCAGCGCTTCCGGGCTCTTTTCGGTAATGATCTCAACACGGGCGCCCTCATGCAAGCCAGCAGCAACGTCAACCAGTACACCATCAATCTTGCCGGCTATGGCTGCCTTGGCAAGACCGGCACCGATAGAAGCTGCCAGATCGGCAACAGTAGCCCCCTCAGTCAGAACTCTGCTTGAACCATCAGGAAGTGTCACATGTATGTCGGCCATATAGATATACCTCTGCGTAGGTGAAACAGAAAAGGCATCGAACCTATCGATGCCCCGAGACTACTGCTTTTAATGGTAGGCGCGGACGGTCTCGAACCGTCGACCTCTACCGTGTCAGGGTAGCGCTCTCCCCCTGAGCTACGCGCCTTCATCAAAAGAGAAAAACTTAAATACCAGTATATCGCTGCTAAGTCAAGCAGATTTATCACCTTTTTCCAACAATGCCACATTCTCCACATGGACGGTCTGGGGAAACATATCGACCGGCTGCACCTCACGGCATGTATATCCCAGATTTTTCAATATATTGAGATCACGCATCAAGCTTTCCGGTGAACAGGACACATACACAACCCTGCG
This sequence comes from Geobacteraceae bacterium, assembly GCA_027404165.1. Next base: position 31,369 of record DAHZCG010000005.1, on the reverse strand, counting down.
AGGTGACAATCCGGCGACTCGTTGCAGTACGACTTCGTCACAACCTTTTCGGGGGGGGTTGAGAACAACCACATCAACCCGCTCGCCATCGCCTGCAAGCTCTTCCAACAGAACGGCCGCATCACCAGCCTCAAAACGACAGTTAGTAAATCCATTGAGGCGGGCATTCTTGCGTGCATCGGCAACCGCCTCTTCCACGACTTCAATCCCAATAACCCTTTTTGCCTGACCTGCCAGAAACAGCCCGATCCCTCCAATCCCGCAGTACAGGTCAAGAACTGTCGATTCCCGGTCAAGGGCAGCCCATGCTTTCACTTTTTCGTATATCAACGTTGCACCAGCCGTGTTGACCTGAAAAAAAGATCGGGGGGAAATCTGCACGTATATATCACCGACCTTTTCAGTAAGGTAATGCTTGGGAGTGAGGAACGAGTCTTTCTGCCCAAAAATCACGTTCCCCTCGGAACTGTTGACATTGCTGGCAATCACTTCTACCTCCGGCAAGGCCTCACGGATAAAACGAGACAGGTGATGTATCTCGTTATAGGATTTATCAGCCGTGATCAATACCACCATCGCTTTCTGCTCGGACTCGGAAACCCTGACCACCAGATAACGCAATAGCCCCATCTTGCTGCGGGGGTTGTAGATGGGAACCTTTAACCTGGTAATACCACTCCGGGCCGCAGCAATAACGCGGTTTATCAGGGGATGGTGAACCGGGCACTCTTCCAGGTCATACACGTCATGGCTGGCACGACGGTATATACCAATAAACGGTTCTGAGTGTTTACCGGCTACAACCAGTTTGGCGGAATTTCGATAATGGATCAGCCGGTCGGGCGACATCAGCGGATGAATCGTGGTCCCGGTCAGCGACGGATACTTTGCCAGTTCATTCAGTATCATCCCGCGTTTCAAAACCTTCTGATCGGTATATCGCATGGCGATCAACGGGCAACCGAGACACTCGGCGCTATTGGAACAGGGAGGGCGCTTACTCCGTAGCGGAGAAGCCTGCAACAGCTTATACAGGTGTCCTGTCACCGTGCCGAATGAAGCGTGGTCTATTTTAGCTCGAACCAGGTCCCCCGGCAAAGCGCCACCTATTTTGTAGGCCAGTCCGTCAACGCGTGCAGTTCCATAGCCATCTTCATCAATGGCTGTTATGGGTAATTCCACAATCATATTACGCGAAAGCTTAGGTCTCGGTGCTCGTTCTTGATCCATGCTAACAGGGGGTGTAGTGGTTGTAGCAGTCTTGAAGCGCTTGTCTTTGCGCTTGTTGTTTTCTGTTTTCATTTATCGCCCTTGCTCTAGAAATGCCCGAAAATGCTGTAACGCCTGGCCACGGTGGCTGATGTGGTTCTTTTCCTGCAGGGAGAGCTCCGCCATGGTGCGATTAAACCCGTCAACCAGAAAAAGAGGATCGTAACCGAAGCCGCCATCTCCACGCCCTGATGTCAGAATAATCCCCCCTACCCTGCCACTGAAAACCTGCTCAATACCGTCAGGTGTTACAAATGCCAGCACACACATAAAGGCACCCTGTCGCTGACCTGCGGGAACCTGGGCCAGCTCTTCCAGAAGTCGCTGATTATTATCAGCATCTTCGGCCCCCTCCCCCGCAAAACGGGCAGAATATACTCCCGGCCGCCCATCCAACGCATCCACGACCAACCCTGAATCATCGGCCAGAGCCGGCAGGCTGGTAAAGAGCATTGCCTCCCGGGCCTTTTTGAGGGCATTTTCCTGAAAGGTCAGCCCGTCCTCAATCGTTTCAGAAAATCCGGGGAAATCGGCAGCGCAGCGGACCACTTCGACGACACCCTCCAGAACTGCCTGAATTTCTTTCAGTTTACCACGATTCCGGGTTGCAACAACCAGCTCCCTCATCGGGCCAGGGCCTCTCTCTGGATGACAAAAAGCTTCCGAATACCCTCTGTAGCCAGAACCCGCATAGCGTCCATCTGCTCAACCGTAAACGGCTCTGCCTCAGCGGTACCCTGCACCTCGACAAAGCGATCACTGGTGGTCATGACGAAATTCATGTCGACTTCAGCGGCCGAATCCTCAAAATAGTTAAGATCCAGCGCAGCCTCGCCGCCGATGATACCGACGCTGACAGCAGCGACGGCCTCTTTCAGCGGGATTTGTGCAATCAAGCCCCTGTCCCGCAAGATTATCAGTGCATCATGCAGAGCGACGTAGGCCCCGGTAATGGAAGCGGTCCGGGTTCCTCCATCGGCCTGTATCACATCACAATCGATGGTGATAGAGCGCTCACCCAAGGCGATCAGGTCGGTAACCGCCCGCAGGGAGCGGCCGATCAGGCGTTGAATCTCCAACGTACGACCACTTTGTTTCCCTTTGGCTGCTTCGCGTGATGAACGGGTATGGGTTGCCCGAGGGAGCATGGAATATTCAGCCGTCACCCATCCGGTGCCTTTACCGCGCAGAAATGGAGGCACCGACTCCTCTATTGATGCGGTACAGATCACCCGCGTATCGCCGAACTCGACCAACACGGAACCTTCAGCATGCTTGGTAAAATTTCTGGTAATACGCACCTGACGTAATACGTTACCATCTCTGCCATCATCTCTCATTACAAACCTCATGGAATTATTATTTTATGTTTCACGCTCCGGCGCACCATTGCTTGAGCGGATAAATTCAATAGCCTTTCAGAGCGGTCCCTGTCAAACAAAAAGGGAAACCGGTTGCCGGGTTTCCCTTTTATACTGCGTCGTCAGTTGTACGTTCTGTCAGCCGAGATGGGTATTATTACTTCGAGCCCGATTAGCCAGAATGGTCGAATCAAGCAATTCTCCGCAACACGTGCACTTCCATGCATCAAAGGAGCGGACAAAATCATAAAATTTTTCAGCGAACATTCGGCCCTTGCAGCGTGGACATTGCATAGCAACCCTCCCGATGATGTAGTAGCGCTCAACTTCCTAAGTACCGGCTAACATTACATCATACGTGCCAATACCAGGCTCGTGCTGGATATCAACACCGGAAAGATCTCAAATATCTGAACAGTTAAAGATAGTTAAAAATATTTCAGCAGGTGATTATATTTTTTTTCACCAATTCCTTCGATGAAAAGCAGGTCCGAAACCTTCATCCTGCCGCCATTACTTTGACGATACTCAGCAATTCTCTCGGCCGTCGTCGGCCCGATGCCCGGCACTCTGTCAAAATCGGCTTCACTCATCGCATTAATATCAAGGGGTACTCCCATAACAAGCCGCTCACTGGTTGTCATCAGTTTTTTCGACAACTGCACAGTACCGTCTGGAAGGCAGGTCACATGCATTTCCATCCCATTTTCCATGTACGCAGCAGCATCAGCCCCTACGAGCCCCTTCATGGCAGGGCACAACGGGCCTGCCATTCTAATGGCGGTTATCGTCATTGTGTTGACGCATAAGGGATATATGCCGGGATGTCTGACATCGCCACTGATACGGACATAACCACGTGGTGATGAAAGTACGGAAAAAGCCGCCCGAGTAGTTTTTTCTCTACCTGGGCGGCTTGTGTATACAAGAGGGACAGATATGGCAATTGCACACATCAGGAGAAGAACACGGTGGAAGAAACGTGGCGTTTTTTGAAAGGAACGCAGCGAACGAATTCCAGTTCGTTCTGCAGCGCACCTTTCGCCCGTCACAACGATTATTCCTCGGATTTATGGAGTTTGTAATCAATACTGTCGATCAGGGCCTGGTATGAGGCATCAATGATGTTATCAGACACACCCACCGTACCCCAGCGGGCATGCTTGTCACCAGATTCGATCAGCACACGGGTAGACGAAGCCGTTCCCAGACCAGCCGGAAGCACGCGCACCTTGTAATCCAGGAGCTTAACCTCTTTCAACTTGGGGTAAAATTTCTCTAGCGCCTTGCGCAGGGCGTTATCGAGCGCATTGACCGGACCGCTCCCTTCGGCGGCGGTATGCTCAATCTTGCCGCCCACCTTGACCATGATGGTCGCTTCGGCCATCGGCTTCTGTTCCTCGCCGCGCTTCTCATCGATGACGCGAAATCCAAGTACGGTGAAAAACTTTTTATGGGTTCCCAGGGCCTTCTTCATCAGCAGCTCGAATGAAGCTTCGGCCCCTTCAAACTGGTAGCCGCGGTTTTCCATTTCCTTGATATTGTCGAGGATCTCCAACGTAACAGGATCCTTGCTGTCCAGATTGATGTTGAATTCTTCAGCCTTGGCAAGGATATTGGCCCGGCCGGACAGATCCGAAACCAGTACACGCGTACAGTTGCCCACCACTTCCGGGCGCATATGCTCGTAGGTCTCAGGGTGGCGCTGGATGGCGCTGACGTGAACGCCCCCCTTGTGGGCGAAAGCGGAATTACCGACATAGGCCTGATGCTTGTTGGGGGAAAAATTGGCCAGTTCGTAGACAAAACGAGAGACATCCCGCAGGTGACGCAACTGTTCGTCCGTAATGCAGTCCCTCTTCATCTTGACCTTCAGGGCCGGAATGATCGAACAAAGATTGGCATTTCCGCAGCGTTCTCCAAATCCGTTGATGGTGCCCTGCACCTGGACGATACCCTGTTCGACGGCAATCATCGTATTGGCCACGGCACACTCACCGTCATTATGGGTATGGATTCCCAGCGGGGTCTTGATCTGCTTTTTAACCGCCTTGATGATCTCTGCCAGCTCGAACGGCATGGTGCCGCCGTTGGTGTCGCACAGGACGATGCAGTCAACCTTGGCCTGTTCTGCTGCCATGAGAGTCTTGATGGCATAATCTGGATTGGCCTTGTAGCCATCGAAAAAGTGCTCGGCGTCGTAGAACACCTCCGCTGCATTCTTTTTCAGATACTCCAGTGAATCGAAAATCAGCTCAAGATTCTCTTCCAGCGAGATGCGCAGGGCTTCGCGCACATGGAAATCCCAGGTTTTGCCGAAAATCGTAATGGCATCCGCCTCGGCCTTGATCAACGTGATAATATTATTGTCCTTGTCAGGCGTGACCTTGGCGCGGCGGGTGGAACCGAATGCTGCAATCTTGGCATGGGAGAGTTTTTCTTTTTTGATATCCTTGAAAAAAGCCACATCCTTGGGATTGCTCCCTGGCCAGCCGCCTTCGATATAGTGAATACCCATATCATCAAGCCGGTGGGCAATGCGAATCTTGTCCTCAAGCAGAAACGAGACATCCTCGGCCTGCGTCCCATCACGCAATGTGGTATCATACAATTTTACAAGGCTCATGACGTACCTCCCCAAATATCGCTTCATGTACTCAGCACATGAAAATGGCTTCTTTTGTATCCGCTTTGATGATTTTTTTCAACTAAAACCATAAAATATTGTTCTACGCTCAAGAGCAACATCGCCACCCGAAAAATCATATCTTTCAAGTTAAATGTTATAGTATAAAATCAAAGAGCTGACTACAAGGGCATGCAATGACCGCGAAAACAAGATGCACCGATCTGTCGCGGAGCGGTAACATGACGGTGAAACCTGTCACAGGAGGTCGTAATGATCTACAAATCTGCCAGCACCTCACTTACTGACGCCTACCGGGCAGGGAGCGAAATCGGCGAAGCACTGAAAGATTCCGGCCCGGAAGTGATCCTCCTGTTTACCTCCATCACCTTTGAGAGCAACTTTGACGTTTTTATTGCCGGATTGTACGATGGCCTTGAAACCAGCCAGGTGATTATTTTTGGCGGCACCGGTGATGGAATATATGAAACGTCACTGACCGCGCACTATGGAGTATGTGCCCTTGGCATCAACTCGGGTGGCCGGACAACCTGGAGCACCGCCGCAGAACTCGGAGTTGGCGCTGATTCACCCGGTACCGCCCGCAACTGTGCGTCCGCAGCCTTGGCGCAGCTTGGCGGCAAAGCTGAATGGGCCTTTGTCCTCGCCGATGGCGTCACCGCCGACGGAACCGGGGTTGCCGCAGGAGTAGGCGAAATACTTTCTATTCCGTTTATAGGCGGGATGACCGGTGATGACAGAAAATTCACTCGCAGCCGGATATTCCTCAATGGTCTGGAGATCGAAGACGGCGTCGCAATCTTGCTTGCCTCCGGCAGCGTGCCGTTCATCACGCATTCCTCCAGTGGGTTTATCCCGATTGGTGCCCTCGGGATCATCGAAGAGTCGCATGGTAAGTCTATCGGTCGTATCAGCGGACAGACTCCGCTGGCGTTCATCAAGGAACAGGTCGGCAAACCTCTGGCTATGGCGGATCTCGGCATACTTGCCCTGGCGACCTATACCGAATCAGCGCCTGACCGGTTTTTCATGCGCACAACGTATCGTTACGATATGCTGACCGGAGCCATTACAACCTTTGGCAGCATACCGACAGGCGCAACGATTCAAGTCAGCGGCGCAGGACGGGAACAGCTGCTGCAGGCGGTACAGTACTGCATCGATACGGTGGTCTGCACCGGCTTCACTCCCGCGGCTGCCGTTATCATCAGCTGTGCCGGCAGGAAATGGCAGCTTGATAATTGCGGAGAAGAGGAGGTACAGGCTATCCAGGACGCCATCGGGCTTCAAATTCCGCTGGTCGGCTTCCCCTCGTTCGGTGAGATTGGCCCGTTTCTCACGAACGACGGCACCTATACCGAAACATTCTTCCACAATGCTACCGTGGTTATCTGTCTACTGGGAGCGTAACGTGAGCTATCGTCTCTTGTCCCTGATTGAAGACGCACCGACTGGCTTCCTGTTCTGCCCCCGTCTTTCGCAAAAAGACGTCCGGCGCTGGCCGTTTGCACTGCTGGCAGCGAGCAGGGAGGATGCCGCACGCGCCTTGACGCCGTTTGCCACGAACCTTGCCGGCATCATCGTCACCTTTGGCCCTGAACACACCTGGCAGCAATGCTCAGCGCTGCTGTTTCATTACACCGTCCCATTCGAGCTGCACGACCATCTGGCCGCTCTGCTACATGCGCATCTGGGTTTGCTGGAAAGCTGCCAGCAGACGGAAAACCGCTTCTCCGAACAGACGCTCAAACACCTGCGCGCCAGAGAAGAAAGTCTCCGCAACAAACAAGAGGTGACGCTGATCAAAGAGAGTCTGGACGTAGAGCTGTCCGAGCGAAAGCGGATTGAAGAGGCGTTGCGGGAAAGCGAGGCCCACTACCGCTTATTGACCGAAAACGTCTCGGACGTAGTCTGGAAGGCGGATAAAGATTATCGTATAACGTACATCAGCCCGGCTGACGAGCGCTTGCGTGGCTACCGGGCCGACGAAGTAATCGGTCGCCATGCCTTTGAGCTGTTTAGTGACGATACGGTTGCAGCCATCACGAAGCTATTTCGGCAAAGGGCGTCCGCTGAACAGAACGGCATAAAAACCGGCACCCTAACCTTCGAGGCAGAGCATCAGTGCAAAGACGGCAGATGGATTTGGGCGGAGGTCAGCTCCACCCCGGAACGGGATATCCATGGCATCATTACCGGATACCACGGTATCTCACGGGAAATAACCGAACGTAAAGCGTATGAAAAAGAACGGCAGAAGATTGAAAAGCTGGAATCACTGGGTGTTCTGGCCGGCGGCATTGCCCATGATTTCAATAATATCCTTACCGGTGTCATGGGCAACATCTCCTTTGCCCAGATGTTTCTTGATGCGGGTCATAAATCTCACAAACCTCTGGTTGAAGCCGAAAAAGCTTCGGTTCGGGCGACCGAGCTTGCCCGGCAACTCCTCACCTTTGCCCGCGGTGGCGAACCGGTAAAAAAAGTGGTTTCGGTTCAACACCTCGTAAATGAAGCCGTATCGCTGGTGCTGCATGGCTCGAATGTCAGGGCAGTCGCCGACATACCTGCCTCAATTCACGCCATCGAAGCAGACGAAGGGCAAATAAGCCAGGCATTCAATAACATTATCATCAATGCCACGCAGGCAATGCCGGGAGGCGGGACACTGGTGGTGGCCGCACACAACGAGACACTTGCCGATGCGAACGCCTTCGCGCTGCCATCCGGCAGATATACCCGGATAAGCTTTTCCGATCAGGGCTGCGGCATCTCGGATGAAGACCTGAAAAGAATCTTCGACCCCTATTTTACGACCAAGTTAACCGGAAACGGACTGGGCCTCGCTTCGGTCCACTCGATCGTCAAGCGGCATGGCGGACATGTCGGCGCCAGCTCGATAGTTGGCAGAGGAACGACCTTCACCATGTATCTGCCATCGATCGGAGAAGCATACTCAAAACAGCAAACCGCCCCGGCCACGCAGGCGGCCGATCGTCACCTGCGTGGTTCCATTCTCGTCATGGATGATGAGGAGATGATCCGGAACATGACGGCCGAAATGCTGCATTATCTGGGGTATCAGGTGAGTACCTGCGAGAACGGTACTGAGGCCATCTCGCAGTACAAAGCAGGCAACGAATCCGGGACACCGTTTTCTGCGGTTATTATGGATCTGACCATTCCAGGCGGCATGGGAGGGAAGGAAACAGCACGGCAGATTCTAGCGGTTGATCCCAAGGCGTGCCTGATCGTGTCGAGCGGCTATTCAAATGATCCGATCATGTCCGACTATGGAACGTATGGTTTTGCCGGCGCAGTGGCGAAACCATACAACATGAAGGAGTTCGGAAAACTGATAGGTTCCGTGCTGTCTGCTCGACAACCGGAACAAGCCCACCGGCCATTAACGTGAATGTTTCAGGTCAAATACCGGAACGAAAAACGCACCGACGTATGTTATACCTTGCAATACACAACAACGCCTGCCCCGGGGTGATACCATGACCAGAAAAAACAAGATCCTGCTGATATCCCTTGCCTCGGTAGCGGCCCTGCTGATCTTTATCATCACCATCCTGCCGCTGATCGTCCGGAACCAGGCCGTGGCGGCCATCGAACGGGAGACGGGACGTAAGGCCAGCATTGAAAAGATTGCCATCAATCCCTTCACGCTGACGGTCACCGTCAACGGGTGCGCCATCAAAGACAAGGATGGAGGTCCATTCATATCCATCGGCAGACTGCGCGCTTCACTGAGTCTGGCATCGCTCTACCGGCGTGCCCTGATCCTGTCGGAGGTCTCGATTGACGCCCCGGCCATTTCGTTCGCCCGCCTGGCTGCCAACAACTACAGCTTCAACGATATCATCGAGCTCCAGAAGGCCAAACCGCAGAAGGAATCGAAAGGCGGGTTATCTTTCTCCATCAACAACATCTCCATTACCAACGGCTCGCTGGATTTTGATGATCAGGCTATTGCGGGTGGACGAAAGCACACTATCCGCAATCTCAAAATTGCGATACCCTTCATCAGCAATATCCCTTTCCTGGTGGAAAAATATACCGATCCCCATATCTCTGCACTGGTCAATGGCGCCCCCTTCAACTTCCAGGGCAAGGTCAAGCCGCTCAGCAAATCCATGGAAACATCGGTGCATATCGACCTCAAACAGCTCAGCCTGCCGGAGTATATCGCCTATTTGCCGGTCAGGCCACCTGCCGACTTGATGTCGGGAAAGCTGGGGATCAACTGCGATCTGACCTACCGGGTCTCCAAGGATAAAAAGCCGGAACTGGGCATCAAGGGCCGGATCGTGCTGGATACAATCGCAGTGAACCTGAGAAACGGGCAACCTCTGCTCAGGCTCCCCTCGTTCCAGGTAACGGCCTCGGATCTGGATGTGTTTGCCAAACGGTTCCTGTTTGATGCCATAACCATTGATGGCCTGGAACTGTTTGCCAGCCGGAATGCCAAGGGTGTCTGGATGTATAACCAGTTGCTGCCAACCACCCCAGAGGGGAAAAAGAGCGAACCGGCCGCTGACAGCAAGCAGGCCCACCCGCCATTGGTGCAGGTCACGTCGCTTGCCGTCAACAACGGCAGCATCCATTTCAGCGATGCGCAGCCGGCCGGCGGCTTCAAAAGCGAGATAAGCCAGATAGACGCCGCGGTACGGAACTTTTCCACCGCAGAAGGCGCCACGGCTGAATACGAATGTTCACTGTTGATGGACAACGAGGCAACCTTCAACGTCGATGGCAATTTTTCCCTCTCCCCGTTGTCGGCCAGCGTCTCCAGCGAACTGAGCGGCATGAAGATTCAGCGGGCCTGGCCCTATCTGTCCCGGTATCTGACGGCTCCGCTCAAAGGCACGGTCGAGCTCTCCTCGGAATTGTCCTTCAGCAAGGAACTCGGTCTGACGGTTGAGCAAGGCTCGTTGCTGGTCACCGGCTTCTCGGCCCGCTATGGCGCCAAAGAAGGCTTCGACCTGGCACGTTTCGAAATTAAAGATGCCGGATACAGTCAGAAAAAAAACACTGCTGAAATTGGCGAGATCAGACTCTCAAAAGGTGATCTTGCACTTTCCCGCGAAGTGGACGGCACGCTCTCGGCCCTGTCGTTACTCAAGTTGCACCCGGCCAAGTCCGCCGTGAAAAGGACCTCGGCCGATTCGCCACAAAACCGGCCGACAACACCGAAGTTCACGTTCCGCCTCAAAAAGCTCCAGCTGGAGAAATTCAACGCCGCTTTTACCGATAAGACCCTGGAAGATAAACCACATTTTACGCTGCACAACACATCTTTGAGCCTGACAAACCTGAACGGACCTCAGTTTACCCCGGCCAGGCTGCGCTTCGCCTCGATCTTCAACAAAGCGACCCCACTCAAGGCCAACGGCGATATCACACCGCTTCCGTTCCGCTACAAGGGGCGTATCAGTATCGGCCGTCTGCCGCTACGCGACTTCGAGGCCTACTTCCCGGATAACATCAATGTCATTATTCTGGACGGATTTGCTGACGCCGACATGCATGTGGATATCGCTCTCAAGAACAACAAACCGGTCGGCAGCTTCGAGGGCGACGCGGGTATCCGCGCATTCCACGCCATCGACACCGAGGCCGAAGAAGACCTGCTCAAGTGGGAGAGCCTGCAACTGGACGACATACAGGGCAACCTGGAGCCGTTCCGCCTGTCTCTGCGCCAGATTGCCCTCAACGGGGTCTATTCTCGTATCATCATCCACCCGGATGGCACCCTGAATCTCCAGAATCTGGTGGAGAATCCGAAACCTGTCCACTCACCATCAGCCACACCTCCAGCGGTCAGCGTTGCCGCTGCGCCGCCAGCTCCTGAAAAGGGCGCCAAGAAACAGATCAAAATCGAGGCGGTCACCATCCAGGATGGTACCCTCTCCTTCACCGACAACCATCTGCCGCAGCATTTTTCCACCACCTTCTACAGCCTGGGTGGCAGGATAAGCGGTCTGTCATCGGAGGATTCGAAGCTGGCTGATGTAGACCTGCGCGGCAATCTGGAAAATCACTCGCCGCTCCAGATCACCGGCCAGATCAACCCTCTGCGGGATGACCTGTTCGTAAACCTGAAGATTTCCTTCCGCGACATCGAGTTATCACCGGTCACACCCTATACCAGCAGGTTTCTGGGGTACAAGGTTGAAAAAGGCAAGTTGTACCTGGATCTCACATACCATATCGACAAGAAACAGCTCGCCTCGGAGAACAAGATATTCATCGATCAATTCACATTCGGTGAGAAGGTCGCAAGCGATAAAGCTACCAGCCTGCCGGTAAAACTGGGGCTGGCGCTTCTCAAGGACCGCAAGGGGGAAATTCACCTGGACGTGCCTGTCACCGGTCGCACCGATGATCCGAAATTCAGTATCTGGAAACTGATCTTCCAGGTTATACAGAATCTGCTGGTCAAGGCGGTCACTTCACCATTTTTGCTGCTCTCCTCCATGGTCGGCGGTGGTCAGGACTTCAGCAGCATACAATTCAGTTACGGCTCAAGCACCCTTTCGCCTCAGGAGGAACAGAAACTGACGGCCTTGTCTAAAGCCCTGCTTGATCGTCCGGCCCTGAAAATGGAATTAAAGGGGTATGTGGACCGGGAAAAGGACACCGAGGGATACCGGCGTGAACTGCTCAACAGCAAACTGCGCAACGAAAAATTCCTGGCCCTGAGTAAACAAAGGACTCTTAAAGAAGGCGAAAAAGCCGATTCGATCCGGATTCAGCCCGAGGAACAGGCCAAATACCTGGCGGCGGTCTACAAAAAGGAGAAATTCCCCAAACCGCGTAACGCCTTCGGCTTTGTCAAAGATATTCCTCCCGACGAGATGAGAAAGCTGATTATCACCAATACGGTCGTCGGCGAATCCGAACTGCAAGCCCTGGCACGTGAGCGCGTTGTGGCAGTCATGACGTATCTGGTGACGAAGGGCGGCATACCCGCCGAGCGTATCTTCCAGAAGGTGGACGATATTTTCAAGAAGCCCGGGAAAGAAGCAATGCCGAGCAGCAGGGTGGAGTTAAATGCGATTGCCCAATAATAGATGCGTACGGATCTGACGACCGCACCCGTAGCGGTGCTGATCCGTCGTCTGGCCATACCGGCCGGCACCGGTTTCTTTTTCAACACCATGTTCAACGTCGTGGATACCTGGTATGGCGGCCGGCTATCCACCACTGCCCTGGCAGCCATGTCCCTCTGCTTCCCGGTATTTTTCATCATTCTGGCCATCGGTTCGGGGGTCTCGACCGGCGCGACGGCCCTGATCGGCAATGCACTGGGTCGCGGTGAACACGACAAAACCCGCCGCTATGTGCTTCAAGCGCTTTCTTTCGCTCTGTTGAGCGCCTGTGTACTGACCGTGCTGGGGCTGGCCTTTGCCCCGCATATTTTTCGTTTTATGGGTGCAGAAGGTGACTATCTCTCGCTGGCCCTGAGCTACATGCATGTCATTTTCTGCGGAACCACGTTCTTCCTGCTCAACTTCGTGATGAGCGCGATTCTCAATTCGCACGGCAACACCGTCTGTTACCGGAACTTTCTGGTAAGCGCTTTCGTGCTTAATCTGCTTCTGGACCCCTGGTTTATGTACGGCGGTTTTGGTATACCTGCCATGGGGCTGCCCGGGATCGCGCTCGCCACCATATTGATTCAGTGCCTGGGGAATTTTTATATGTTCAGCCGGCTCGCCACCCTGGGGGTGATCAGCAACTTCCGTCTGTCTGAACTGCTGCCCCGCTCGCAGCAGTATCGCGAACTGGCCCGGCAGGGTTTCCCGTCCGCCCTGAACATGCTGACTGTGTCTATGGGGATATTCATCATCACCTGGTTTGCTGGCAGGTTCGGCAAAGATGTGGTAGCAGCCTACGGCATCGGCACACGTATCGAGCAGATCGCTCTGCTCCCGATTATGGGCTTGAACATCTCCACACTGGCACTCTCTGCCCAGAACTTCGGCGCAGAGCGCTTCGACCGCATCCGGCAGGTGCTGTCCCTGTCCCTGCGCTACGGCTTCATCCTGGCTGCGATAGGGACGACTGCCGCGCTGACCTTCACTCGCGAATTGATGTCGGTCTTCAGCCGCGATCCGGCCGTTATCGCAAGCGGTGTCAGTTTCTTGAGAATCGAAGCCTTGGTGTTCCCGGCCTATGTGCTCCTGTATGTCTGCGTCTCGGCCATGCAGGGCATCAAAAAGCCGGTTTTTGCCCTCTGGATCGGTCTGTATCGACAGATCGCCGCCCCCTGGCTGACGTTCCATGTGTTGGCAATTGTTCTGGGGTTGGGCGTCATGGGCATCTGGTGGGGGATATTTGCGACCACCTGGTCGGCCGCGATAATTGTCGTAGTGTATGTAACCTGGATCTTGAAACAGCTGGAAAAGGACACGACCATCGTATGAAACGAGTAGCAATTACAACCCTAGGATGCAAGACCAACCAGTTCGAATCGGCAGCCATGAGCGAGAAATTCAAGAAGAGCGGTTACACCATGGTTCCGTTTTCGGCGGAAGCCGACATTTATGTCATCAACTCCTGCACGGTCACCGCCCGCACGGATGCCGAAACCCGCCGCCTGATCCGCCGCGCCCGGCGTCTCAATCCTGAGGCACGCATCGTGGCCACCGGCTGTTACGCCCAGGTGGCGCCGGAGGAATTGGAGCGACTGCCCGAGGTGGACAGCGTTCTGGGCAATCGGGAGAAGCAGGATATCATAGCACTGGTTGAATCCGGCGAAAGCCGTGTCTCGGATATCGCCGGCGAAAAAGAAGCCGGCCCCCTGAAGCTGGAGAGCTTTGCCGAACACACCCGCGCCTTTCTACAGGCCCAGAACGGGTGCAATTCATTCTGCAGCTACTGTATCGTCCCCTATGCCCGTGGCAGAAGCCGCAGTGTGCCGGCTGAGGATGTACTAAATGGCATCCGTGAACTGGTTGCCAACAACTATCGGGAGGTCGTGCTGACCGGCATCCACCTGGGTGCCTACGGCCTTGATCTCGCCCCGCCGGCTACACTGACCGACCTGGTGCGGCGTATCGACAATGAACGGATCGTGCCGCGTCTGCGCATCGGATCGGTGGAACCGAACGAAATAAGCGAGGAGCTGCTGGCCCTGATGGCGCACTCGGAGATCGTCTGCCCACATCTGCATCTGCCCCTGCAAAGCGGCTGCGACCATGTGCTGCAACGTATGGGACGTCGCTACACAACGGATTTCTTTCTCGATCTCATGCAGAGGGTCAGCGCATCGATTCCAGATGTGTTTATCGGTGCCGATGTGATTGCCGGATTTCCCGGCGAGAGTGAGGCCGAGTTTGACACGACACTGCAGCTGATCAACGCGCTGCCATTCTCAGACCTGCATGTGTTCCCCTATTCCAGGCGCCCCGGCACGAAAGCGGCAGACATGCCCGGTCAGGTTCCGACGTATGTCATCACGAAAAGGGCTGAAAAGCTTCGGGCTGCGGCAACAGCAAAAAAGATTGAATTTCTGCAACGTCAGAATGGCCGGGAACTCAAGATTCTGGTACAGGGGCGTGACGCCAAGACAGGGATGTGCCGGGGATTGTCCAGAAACTACGTCAATGTTGCCTTCGCCGGGCACGCGGATTTGATCAATACCGAGTGTACCGTACGAGTGACTGAAGTTGGCGATAGCGGGGTTTTGGGATTGCTATCATAGTCAGACACACAGGCGATCTGCTGCGCTACGACAGGCCATTGCAACTACGCTACCCTCACCGCAAAAACGGAGACGACTATGGCTCACAAACGGAAACACACCACAATCAAGTCACCCGGCCTGACCGAACTGCCACCTTTGGCGCTGGATGCAGCCGCCCTGACGCATGATTACCGCCGTTATTTTGCGTACAGCCTCGGCCAGAACAAATACTGCTATTCCGTGAATTATTATTACAAGGCATTGGCGCTAACCGTGCGTGACCGCCTGATGGACCGCTGGCGAAGGACCCGCTACTCCTACATCGAATCCAGCTGCAAGCGCGGCTACTACCTGTCGCTGGAGTTTCTGATGGGGCGAACCCTGGGCAACGCCATGCTGAATCTCGGCATTACCGATGAGGCCGGACAGGCCATGCAGGGGCTTGGCATCAAACTGGAATATCTCGCCGAATCCGAGATCGATGCCGGCCTCGGCAATGGAGGCCTGGGGCGTCTGGCGGCCTGTTTTCTGGACAGCTGTGCCACCCTGCAACTGCCGGTCATGGGCTATGGCATCCGCTATGAATACGGCATGTTCCGTCAGCGCATCGTTGACGGCCGCCAGATAGAGGAGCCGGATCACTGGCTGCGGGACGGCAACCCCTGGGAGCAGGAACGGCCGGAATTCATCCAGCGCATACGTTTCGGAGGACATACGGAGCAGTACCGGTCGGATACCGGCGAGCAACGCGTGCGCTGGGTTGGCAGCCGGGATGTACTGGCGGTCCCCTATGACATCCCGATCCCCGGCTATCGCAACGGCACGGTCAACACCCTGCGACTCTGGAAGGCTGCGGCCACGGATGCCTTCGACCTGGGTGAATTCAATGCCGGAGGCTATGCCGAATCGGTGGCCACCAAAAACGAGGCAGAGAACATCACCATGGTGCTCTATCCCAACGACGCCAGTGAAAACGGCAAGGTGCTCCGGCTGCGCCAGCAGTATTTCCTGGCCTCGGCCAGTCTCCAGGATGTGATCGACCGCTGGGTGATGATGCGCAAGGGGGACTTCACCCTTTTTGCCGCCAACAACTGCTTTCAGTTGAACGATACCCATCCCAGTTGCGCCGTGCCCGAACTGATGCGCATTCTGATGGACGATCACAACATGGGCTGGGATCAGGCCTGGGGGATTACCCGTCAAACGATGGCCTACACCAACCACACCCTGCTCCCCGAAGCGCTCGAAAAATGGCCGCTGCCGCTCTTTGGCCAGTTGCTCCCCCGCCTGCTGGAGATCATCCTGGAGATCAATGCCCATTTCATGACGGAGGTTTCCAGCCGTTGGCCCGGCGACATTGACCGCATGAGACGCATGTCGATCATCGAAGAGGGCCCCGTCCCCCATATCCGCATGGCCTACCTGGCGATTGTCGGGAGTTATTCGGTCAACGGCGTTGCCGCCCTGCACTCACAACTCCTGATTCAGGGGCTGTTCCGTGATTATTATGAACTCTGGCCCGGCAAGTTCAATAACAAGACCAATGGAGTGACGCCGCGACGCTGGATCGCACACTGCAATCCCGGTCTGAGCAGGCTGATAACCGAAAAGATAGGTGACGGCTGGGTGGCCGTTCTGCAGCAGATCAAACAGATTGCGGGATATGCCGATGACCCCGCCTTCCGTCAGCAATGGCACGAGGTCAAGCAGGCCAACAAGGAACGGCTGTCTGCCCTCGTTCAGGAAAAATGCCGGGTCACCTTCAACCCGGACGGCCTGTTTGATGTCCAGGTCAAGCGGATCCATGAATACAAACGTCAGCTCCTCAACATCCTGCATGTCATCCACCTCTACGACCGGATCAAACGGGACGATACGGGCAACTGGACGGACCGTTGCGTGCTGATCGGGGGCAAGGCGGCTCCCGGCTATGCCATGGCGAAACTGATCATCAAGCTGATCAATAACGTGGCCGCGGTCGTCAATGCCGATCCGGCCGTTGGAGACAGGCTCAAAGTGGCCTTTCTGCCCAACTACAGCGTCACCGCCATGGAGGTTATCTGCCCCGGCAGCGATCTCTCGGAACAGCTCTCCACGGCCGGCAAGGAAGCCTCCGGCACCGGAAATATGAAGTTCATGATGAACGGCGCCCTGACCATCGGCACCCTGGATGGCGCCAATATCGAGATACGCGCGGAGGTCGGCGAGGAGAACTTCTTCATGTTCGGCCTGACCAGTGAAGAGGTGGAGGAATTGCGGGGGAACTATGATCCGAACGGCGTGATCAGTCGTGACAACGATCTGCAGCGGGTCATGACACTGCTGCGTTGTGGTCATTTCAATCTGTTTGAGGCAGGTCTCTTTGACCCGATCATCAACGCGATTTGCAGCCCGCATGACCCCTGGATGACGGCTGTGGATTTCCGCAGTTTCGTAGATGCCCAGAAGCGCGTGGCGGTAGCGTATCAGGAGCGCGAGCGCTGGACCCGTATGAGCATCATCAACACCGCCTGCAGCGGCAAGTTTTCCACCGACCGGACGATCAGCGATTACAATAATGACATCTGGCATCTGAGACCGATGCCGATCGATGCCGAGGCCTGATTCAACGCCTCTGTAATAATTTTTCGGCGGACATCAGGCCACCTTGTGTTCAGAAACTCCGTTTATCGATTACCCGCGCTGCTTTTCCGTCATGTCGCGGGATACTGTTTGGTTCAACCAGTTTTACCGAGACGCTGACTCCCAATACAGAATCAATCTTCTTCTCAACACGTTCCAGGAATGCCCGCTGCTTTTTCATCTCGTCAAAAAAGATATTCTCCGTAACCTCGATGCAGACCTCAAGGATATCCAGCGCGCCCTTGCGGTCCACCACCAGCTGGTAATGAGGCTCACAGCCTTCAATAGCAACCAGGACCTCTTCTATCTGCGATGGGAAGACATTGACCCCTTTGATGATCAGCATATCATCGCTGCGCCCCATGGTCTTTTTCATTCTAACCAGGGTACGACCGCACGCGCAGGTACTATATTCCAGGCTGGTGATATCCCGCGTCCGGTAGCGGATCAGCGGTAACGCTTCTTTACTGATTGTGGTCAGAACGAGCTCACCGACGCTTCCGGGTGGCAAGACCTGGCAGGTTTCGGGATCGATGATCTCCGGAATGAAGGCATCCTCAGAGAGGTGCATGCCGCATTTGAACGCACATTCACCGGCAACTCCCGGTCCAATGATCTCCGACAGGCCGTAATTGTCGGTGGCGCTGATCATCAGACGCGATTCTATCTCCCTGCGCATAGCCTCGGACCAGGGTTCACCGCCGAACAGACCTGCCTTGAGAGACAGGGTTTTGGGATCAATACCCAGTCTTTCGATGTGATCGGCGATAGTGATGGCGTAACTGGGGGTACAGACCAGAACGGTGGATTTGTAGTCCTGCATGATCAATATCTGTTTTTCGGTATTGCCGCCACTCATCGGAATGACAGCCGCCCCGATAGTCTCAGAACCATAATGCAGTCCAAAGGCACCGGTAAACATGCCGTAACCAAAGGCTATCTGGACAACATCATCATGGGTCACGCCCGCAGACGTCATGAATCTGGCCACCAGGTTCGACCAGGTTTTCAGATCATTCTTGGTATAACCGACAACCGTCGGCTTGCCGGTAGTGCCGGAGGATGAGTGGATACGGACGATTTCCCGCAGCGGCACGGCAAACATTCCATAGGGATAGTTGACGCGCAGATCCTCTTTGGTGGTAAACGGCAGTTTCGAAAGTTCCGCCAAAGATGCGATGTCTTCAGGAACTATCCCCTGTTCATTGAATTTGGTGCGGTAGCAGGTGACATTTTTATAGGCACGGTTGAGCGTGGCCTGAAGACGCTCAAGCTGTAGCTGTTCAAGCTCTTCACGCGGCATGCATTCGTGCTGCTGATCCCATATGGCAGTCTGCATCTCAACCTCTTTCAATGGATTATGCGAACGTCAGGGCCTTCTCCACAAGCTGCCTGACAGTTTCAATCGCCTCTTCAATCGGCAATAACAGCACTTCGCCGGTTGCGCGTTTCTTGACTTCAACTTTGCCCTCTGCCAAGCCTTTGCTTCCTACCACAATCCGCAGCGGGATGCCGATCAGGTCATTATCCTTGAATTTTATTCCGGGGCGTTCATCACGGTCGTCAAAGAGAACGTCCATACCAAGTTTTTCAAGCTTGAAATAGATTTCTTCCGCCTCGGCCATTACGCCCTTGTCTTTGGTGTTGAGGGCTACGACCGAGCAGTGGAAGGGCGCAATCGGCAGCGGAAATATTATGCCGTTTTCGTCATGGTTCTGTTCGATGGCCGCCGCGATGGTTCGACCGATACCGATGCCATAACAGCCCATAAAAATGACCTGCTCACGGCCGTCTGCATCCAGGTAGGTGGCATTCAGCGCTGTCGAATACTTGGTTCCCAGCTTGAAGACATGGCCAACCTCTATGCCGCGCCACATCTCCAGTCTGCCCTGCTCGCAGCGCGGACACGGGTCGCCGGCGACGACATTGCGCAGGTCGACAAAACGCTCCACGGTAAAATCACGTCCCAGGTTGGCATTTTGGAAATGCATGTCACGTTCGTTGGCTCCGATCACGACATTGGACATACCTTGCACGGTGATATCAGCTATCACCGTCAGCGGCTGTTTCAGCCCCATCGGCCCCAGAAAACCGGCCGGAGAACCGGTCAGCTGCATAATCTGCTCTTCCGAGGCCATACGCACCTCATCCCAGCCCATGTTATTCTTCAATTTGATCTCGTTCAGTTCATGGTCGCCACGTAAGAGCACCATGACCGGTTCATCCTTTTCTGAACAGTATACGAGTGTTTTTACCGTTTGATTTGAGTCCAAGCCGAGGAACCCGGCCACATCGGCGATGGTCTTCATGCCCGGTGTTGTGGTCTTTTGCAACGGCGAGAGTTCAGGTTCAGCCTGGGCCGGTACAGGTCGCGATTCGGCTTTTTCAACGTTAGCGGCATAACGGCAGGCATCACAGGATACAATGGCATCCTCACCCGAATCGGCCAGCACCATGAACTCGTGGGAAGACGAACCGCCAATACTGCCGGTATCAGCCTCCACAGCCCGGAAGTTCAAGCCGCAGCGCTCAAAGATACGCATGTAGGCCTGATACATCTTGTCGTAAGACAGATCTGCCGCAGAACTGTCCACATCGAAAGAATAGGCATCCTTCATGATAAACTCGCGGCCGCGCATCAGACCGAAACGAGGCCGGATTTCGTCACGGAACTTGGTTTGGATCTGATAGAAATTGATCGGCATCTGACGATAGCTCTTGATCTCACGACGGACCATATCGGTGATGACCTCTTCATGGGTCGGCCCCATGCAGAACTCATTCTCCTTGCGATCCTTGAAGCGCAGCAACTCTTTGCCATAGAACTGCCAGCGGCCGGATTCCTGCCACAGTTCTGCCGGCTGAACACTCGGCATAAGCATCTCGATGGCATCGGCCTTGTTCATCTCTTCACGGACAATGTTCTCGAATTTGCGGATTGAGCGCAGACCAAGCGGCAGATAGTTGTAGATGCCGGCGGATAACTTGCGGATCAAGCCGGCGCGGAGCATCAATTGATGGGAAATAACTTCCGCGTCGGACGGGGTTTCTTTGAGCGTCGGAATGAAATAACGGGAATATAGCATGTTCACCTCAGGGGATGTTGTGGTCGGATGGCATTTCGATGTAAAAACGTCACAATTTACTTATTTCTTCCAACAGGGCATCAGCCAATTGATCTTCGGGAACCTTGCGGATAACCTCTCCATGACGAAAAACAAGCCCCTCCCCTTTTCCGCCGGCAATGCCCACATCAGCTTCACGGGCTTCACCAGGTCCATTGACCGCACATCCCATGACTGCCACGGTTATCCGTTTATCAACCCCCTGCAACCGCCGCTCGACATCCTCGGCAACCTTGATCAGATTGATCTGGCAGCGGCCACAGGTCGGACATGATACGAAATTGACGCCGCGCTGGCGCAATCCCAGACTCTTCAGGATCTCGTACCCTACCCTGACTTCGTCCAGCGGGTCGCCGGTCAGTGAAACGCGCAGGGTATCACCAATGCCATCGGCCAACAGGATGCCGAGTCCCACGGAGGATTTGATCGTGCCGGAAAACAGGGTCCCGGCTTCTGTAATGCCGATATGGAGAGGGTAATCAACCTTCAGAGACAACAGACGGTAGGCAGATACGGTCTTCATAACATCGGAAGCCTTGAGGGAGATCTTGATTTCACGGTATCCCAGATCCTCAAGAATGCGGACGTGGCCCAGCGCGGATTCCACCATGGCCTCGGCCGTGGGATGACCGTATTTTTCAAGCAGCTCCTTTTCCAGCGAGCCGGCATTGACACCGATGCGGATCGGAACCTTGCGTTCGGCAGCGCTCTTGACCACTTCGGCGACCTTCCAGGTATCCCCGATGTTGCCGGGATTGAGCCGCAGTCCATCAATGCCCCCCTCCAGCACTTGCAGGGCCAGTTTATAGTCGAAATGGATGTCTGCAATGACCGGGATCGAGCTTTCGCGCTTGATCTGACCAAGTGCTACGGCAGCATCCATGTCAGGTACAGCGCAACGGATGATTTCACAGCCACCTTCAGCCAGACCACGGATCTGGGCCAGGGTTGCTGTTACATCACGGGTGTCCGTTGAGCACATGGATTGAACTGCGCAGGGAGCATCGCCGCCAACGAGCACGGAACCTATCTGTAATTGCCGGGTTGTCTTTTTCATAGCGTGACATAGTAGACAAGTGCGGCGAAAAAATCAAGGATGACGGAGAGACTTGCTGACGGAAATGAATAACAGCTTGCGCGAAATATAAAGGGCGGGAGATTCCTCTCCCGCCCTTGGTACTGCACTCTGCAGATTATTAATTAGATATCGTAGTACAGTTCGAACTCGAGTGGAACCGGACGCATGCGGACCGGATTGACTTCGGCTTCGGTTTTGTACTCGATCCATTTCTCGATAACGTCCGGTGTGAAGACATCACCTTTGAGCAGGAATTCGTAATCGTCGGCCAGGCATTTGAGAGCCTCTTCCAGGGTACCTGGTGCGGACGGAATATCCTTGAGCTCTTCCGGCGTCAGACCGTATATATCCTTATCCAGCGGCTGGCCGGGATCGATCTTGTTTTCGATGCCGTCAAGACCGGCCATCAGCATGGCAGCAAAAGCCAGGTAGCCATTGCAGGAAGGATCGGGAGTGCGGTATTCGACCCGCTTGGATTTTGGGTTGTTGGAGAACATCGGGATACGCAGAGCCGCAGAACGGTTCCGCGCCGAGTAAGCCATGTTAACCGGTGCTTCAAAACCGGGCACCAGACGCTTGTACGAGTTGGTGGTCGGGTTGGTGAAGGCGCAGAGAGCCTTGGCGTGCTTGATGATCCCGCCAATGTACCAGAGGGCCTGCTGGGAGAGTCCGCCGTACTTGTCGCCGGAGAACAGGTTGACACCATCTTTCCAGATGGACTGGTGGCAGTGCATCCCGGAACCGTTGTCACCGTAAAGCGGCTTGGGCATAAAGGTTGCAGTTTTGCCGTTGCGGTTGGCAACATTCTTGACGACATATTTGAACCATTGCAGATCATCGGCCATGTCCACCAGCGAGTTGAAACGCATGTCGATTTCAGCCTGGCCACCGGTGGCGACTTCGTGATGCTGGCATTCAACACGGATGCCAACCTTCTGAAGTTCAAGCACCATCTCGTTACGGATATCATTCTGTGAATCCGTCGGGGAGACCGGGAAATACCCTTCTTTGTGACGCGGCTTGTATCCCAGGTTAGGAAATTCTTCACGACCGGTATTCCAGGCCCCTTCTGAAGAATCAACAGCGTAGAAGGACTGATTAGCGCTGGAGTCGTACCGTACGTCGTCAAAGATGAAGAATTCTGCTTCAGGACCGAAGAAGGCGGTATCGCCGATACCGGTCGATTTAAGATATGATTCTGCTTTCAGAGCGATGTTACGCGGATCACGGGTATAACCTTCCTTGGTGATCGGATCGAAGATGTTGCAGATCAGCGACAGAGTCGGCACGGCAACAAAAGGATCCATTTTGGCGGTTTTCGGATCGGGAACAATGATCATGTCGGAGGCATGAATCGGTTGCCATCCACGGATGGAAGAGCCGTCAAAGCCCTGGCCCTCTTCAAAGGTATCTTCACTGAATTCACTCATCGGCACGGAAAAATGTTGCCAGATACCTACAAAGTCCATAAATTTGAAATCAACCATCAGTGCGCCGTTTTCTTTGGCAAACTCTACTACTTGTTTCGGGGTCATCAACGTTCTCCTTTCAGGTGGTATTAAAATGAGCAACTAGCTCTAAAACACAGCATGCATGCCTGGATTTCCAAGTTACTAAAGAGCGTCTTCTCCGGTTTCACCGGTTCTGATCCGCATCACGGCTTCTACTTGCGTTACAAATATTTTCCCGTCCCCAATTCTTCCGGTCTTGGCAGATTTTTCAATGGCGTCAACCACCTGGGAAAGAATTGCATCTGAAACAATTATTTCCAGTTTAATCTTAGGGATAAAATCGACGACGTATTCAGCACCACGGTACAGTTCCGTGTGACCTTTCTGGCGGCCGAAACCCTTGACTTCACTGACGGTGATGCCCTGAATTCCGATTTCGTTAAGGGCTTCTTTCACCTCATCCAGCTTAAATGGTTTTATAATTGCTTCGACTTTTTTCACACCGGTATCCTCCCTTTCTGGAAATGAGGGGTAATTATAAGGGTTATCAATTAAATTGCAAGGGGTAAGCCACACAGAGACGCCGACATATTCTGCAACTGGGTTGAACTCGTAGAAACCATGGGTACTCCATTGCCTATACAGGCTCTCAACTAATTAGTATAACACCATTTTATGCACATCACAGATGACAGATGATAAAAAAGGAGCCTTAATCAAAAAGCTCCTTTTTGGGCACATAAATTAAAGTCTCAGGTATTACAGAATGAAAAGCATTTCCCCATAAGTCGGCAGCGGCCAGTTTTTGGCAGCAATGATTTTTTCCAGCGCATCACCATCGGCACGCAGTACAAGCATTTTCGAAAACACCTTTTCCCTGAACGCAGCGGCCTGTTTTTCAATATCGGAAATGTTCAATGCGCTTTCGAGGGCTTTCTCAAGCGCCTTGACGTTGCTGCTCATGGAGGCCAGCTTGGTACTGATCTCTTCCAGCAGCTCCTTCTGGGTCGATACGTTCAACTTGCCGGATACCGCGGAAATGGCGTTGATGGATGTGGCCAGCGTCGTTGCGTATTCCATGGCGGCAGGAATGATGCTCTTTCTGGACATGTCAAGCATGGTCAGGGCCTCGATGTTGATGACCTTGACGTACTGCTCGACCATGATTTCGTAACGGGAGTGAAGCTCTTTTTCACTGAAAACGCCGTGGGTCGTGAACAGTTTGACGGCTTCTTTCGTTACGAGCTGCTTCAGAGCCTCAGTGGTGGTGGGGATATTCAGAAGGCCGCGTTTCTTGGCTTCTTTGACCCATTCGTCGGAGTAGTTGTTGCCGTTGAAGACAACGCGGTTGTGCTTCTTGGCGGTCTCCTGCAACAGCTTCTGCAGGTCGGCATTGAAGTTCTTTGATTTCTCCAGCTTGTCGGCGAACTCCTTCAGCGCGTCGGCAATGATGGTGTTGATAATGATGTTCGGACCGGAGATGGAGAAGGACGAGCCGAGCATACGGAATTCGAATTTGTTGCCGGTGAAGGCGAATGGCGAGGTCCGGTTCCGGTCGGTGGCGTCCTTGGCCAGTGCCGGCAGTGTGGTTACGCCGATCTGCATATCACCGCTGGCAGTAGAGGATTTGGCTCCGCCGGCCACGATCTGGCCGAGGATGTCGGCAAGCTGCTCGCCGAGGAAGATGGAGATGATTGCCGGAGGTGCTTCGTTGGCGCCCAGACGGTGGTCATTACCGGCATTGGCGCAGGAGCAGCGCAGCAGACCGGCATAGGTATCGACGGCCTTAATGGTTGCCATGAGGAAGGTCAGGAACTGGGCGTTCTCATGGGGGGTGTGACCCGGCTCAAGCAGGTTCTGACCGTCGTTCGAACTCATGGACCAGTTGTTGTGCTTGCCGGAACCGTTGACGCCGGCAAACGGTTTTTCGTGCAGCAGGCAGACCAGGTCATGACGGATGGCGACCCGCTTGAGAATATCCATGATCATTTGGTTGTGGTCGGTGGCGATGTTGGTGTTCTCGAAGATCGGGGCGAGTTCGAATTGTCCGGGTGCCACTTCGTTGTGCTGGGTCTTGGCGGTAACGCCCAGTTTCCACAGTTCTTCGTTTACTTCCTTCATGTATGCAAGCACTCTGTCCTTGATGGTGCCGAAATAGTGGTCTTCCAGTTCCTGCCCTTTTGTAGACATGGCGCCGAAAAGTGTTCTGCCAGCCATGATCAGGTCGGGTCTTTGAAGGTAGAACGACTTGTCCACAAGGAAGTATTCCTGCTCGGCGCCGACGGTCGAGGTGACCCGGGTGGCGGTGGTGTTTCCGAACAGTTTGAGAACGCGCAACGCCTGAGTCGAAAGCGCCTGCATGGAGCGGAGCAGCGGGGTCTTCTTGTCCAGGGCCTCACCGGTATATGAGCAGAAGGCGGTAGGGATGCAGAGCGTGACTACATCGCCATCTTCCTTCAGGAAGGCGGGAGAGGTGCAGTCCCAGGCGGTGTAACCACGGGCTTCAAAGGTTGCGCGCAGACCACCACTTGGAAAGGAGGAGGCATCAGGCTCGCCCTTGATCAGCTCTTTACCGGAGAACTCCATCAGGGCGCCATTCTCCGTCGGCGACAGGAAGGAGTCGTGTTTCTCTGCAGTAATATTGGTCATCGGCTGGAACCAATGAGTAAAATGGGTTGCGCCTCTTTCGACGGCCCACTCCTTCATCGCCGTTGCGACGACATCTGCAATGGAGGGGTCCAGCGGCAGACCTTCGTCGATGGTTTTCTTGAGGGTTTTGAAAACAGCTTTCGGTAATCTTTCTCTCATCACTGACTGGTTAAACACGTTTTGCCCAAACATCTCCATCGTACAGCCTCCTTTTTAGACAGCGTTGTGTAAAAAATAAGCAGGGTGCTTATTCGTGTATAGTCTTGTTTTAATCAGTTACGAAATCTTTGCGTTGTAATCCTGTATTTTGAGCAAGATAAGTGCCAAGTCTTATTTTTTTGGGGAGGGGATTGTTGACGGTTATGATAAATTATCAGAGACTAATATTTATGCAAACGACATGCATATCAAATTGTGCAGCTGTAATGATCAGCTGTTCAATTCTTTTAACTCTTTTATAATCTCAACCTGGCGTTGATTTATGTAATACGAAATCTGTTGCTGAGAATGCTTTTCCGGGTGAAACTCAAGGATACAGGTATAAGGCGCGCTCTCACCTGTCACACTAATGACCATGGCAGACAAGCCCACCTCAGTAATGTCACCGTTTAAAATATCAGGCAGCTTGAGGAAAAGATTGAGTTCAAGACCGGGAACGAGTCGATCCCGTGATACAAGATGCATGGCAGCGCCACCCAGGGAGATATTCATAATGTTTCCCCTGGTAATGTCGTCCTCAAAGATCATATCCGCTTCCACCGGTCTATCGAGCATGACCCGCACGAATCGACGCATATTGGATCTGATCTTTGCATATTCAAAATTGCAGAGGATGACTTTTTTCTTGAGTGGGTTAATATAAAAAGCCTCGCCAAGGATGTCTTCCTTGACGGGGCTTTCTGCATGCGAATAGATGAGTGCCTTGCGCTCCAGATTAATGACTTTGGCCTGATATTCGTGTAATTCGAATTCGGCCATTTCGTTTTCAACGTGCACTAAGGTGGCATCATAAGAAACAGGTATTTCCTTATAATAATTGAGAAACGAAAAACGCTTGCCCACCATCCCCTTTAAAAATTGGAGTATGAGCAACGAATCTTCGCGTGGGGTTCCACGGACAACTTTATCAGAATATTGCAGCATTCCAGAATCCCCGACAGGATGATTGAATTGCATAAAAGGCTCAAATACTGTACTGTAACGAACAGAATTTGTTTTTTTAGCAGAAATAGAGTAGAACGACAAGCTCTAAAGAGATTATGCATGCATAAAACAGCGTCCCACAATCAACCACTGAAGCAGATCACCTGCGGAATATTTTACCTGTTTTTTTTGCTGGCAATTCCTGCAGCGGGCCATGCTGATATTTACCGGTTTGTCACTGTAGACGGCGTTGAAAGCTTCACCGATGCCCCCATGAACAAGGGGGCCAGGGTAGTCATCAAAGAGCACTCCAAGGCGTCGACCAAACGCATAAAATCCGCAAAAAAACAGAAGATCCATGACATTTCCCTTGATAAGATAGCTGAACGGACCGTCATGGCATCCTTTACACCACCTGAGCAGTCATTGACCGACACCATTGAGCCCAAATTGCCCCCTGTCGGAGGAGTTATCACCTCCGGCGTCGGCATGCGCATCGACCCGATTGACCGTAAATTACGCCATCACAACGGTATCGACATTGCAATACCCGAAGGCACGCCCGTCACGCCGGTGGCATCAGGTGTCGTCATCTTTAGCGGACAGCGTCCCGGTTACGGTTATACGGTTCTGGTCGAACACCATAACGGCATGATCAGTCTCTACGGACACAATAGCCGATTGGAAGCGGTGGTGGGACAAGCTGTTGACCGGAATAGCGTTATTGCGCTATCCGGCAATACCGGCCGTTCTACCGGGCCGCACCTTCACTTTGAAGCCTGGCAGGCCGGGGTCAATGTCACACCCGCTTTTATGCCCGGCAGCAACATTCCCTTGCCCAAAACCCAGTTGGCAGCAGCCAGAACCAGGGTCAGTTTTCGTAAAGAAATCCTTCCCGACGGATCGGTCCTTTTTACCAACATCCCTTCTTCAGTCCCCTGATGCACGATCAAATCCGGAAATACATCACCAAGCTGACGGCTGATCGCTCTGCTCACCCCGAACAGATTGCATTTGCCGCCCAAGACGATGTCATGGTCAGCGCTGGCAGTCCTTGCTTGGCTGCCATTGCAACCAATACGCTAGCCAAGCTTGATTGCCTGGCACTCTGCACCGCCCAGCCAGCCCTGCCCTTTGCAGAATTCCTGCTGCGCAGAGCGCCGGTCGAAGAGCATGAAGTCATTCCGCGCGACACCGAAACCCGGACTTTTCTGCACGACATCCCTCTGCTTCGCAGTTCCGAACTGGGAAATGACCCTGCAGCAGTCATTGCCGAATTGCTGGGCGGCCGCAAAGGGATTGTGGTTGAAGGGATCGGTATAATTGCGACAGGCGGACTGACCATCGAACAGGCCTATATCAACTGGTCATCGGTCTTCCACTCGACGTTCATAAAATATCTGGAGGATGTCCTCCAGGACGGTTTTGTGCTGCCGGGCGAGGCCGAGGCCTTTACCCGCTTCCGCACAGAATGGCTGCAACCGCTGAGTGCCGCAGGTTTAAGCTTCAGGCAGGGGCCGATTGCCGGCAAAGCCGATATCCTGAATGAAATTGCCCGGGTCGGATCCTATACCGTGCAACGCGGCCTGGTGGATTCTTTTTTCGGCAATATTTCCTACACCAGCGGTGAACTGTTGTACATATCACAGACCGCCTCCAGCCTGGATGAACTGGACGGCTGTATCGACCCGGTACCCTTTGAAAATACGTCAACGGTTGGTATCACCGCATCCAGCGAACTCGTGGCGCACCGCAGCATTTTCGAAACGACCGGTTGCCGCGCCATCCTGCATGGCCACCCCCGTTTTGCCGTCGTCATGAGCATGCTGTGTGACGAAAAGGCGACCTGCCCGGTACAGGACTGCTGGCGGGATTGTTCAAAGGTGAGGATCCTGGGAGACACCCCGGTGGTGGCGGGCGAGATCGGCGCCGGCGGCATCGCCAAAAACGTACCGCCTGTGATCGGCGCGCCAGGCCGGGCGATCGTCTACGGTCACGGCGTATTTGCCATTGGCCGGACTGATTTCCGCGAGGCTTTTCAGGCGCTGGTGGACGTGGAAAACTGGTGCCGTGAAGAATACTTCAGACGATTTGACGAGCGATGAGACCTCCTCCTTTGGACTGCCAGAACGCCCCCTACCATCCCCATACAGTACTCTTGCCCATTACTAACATTAGTCATCATCTGCTCCACCCCCACTCCCTACCGTAATCCTGTTGCCAGCCAGGGCGTTATTGCTCTCGTTCGATTCAGTCACCATGCTTTTCCGATCGGCGATGGCCCCGAAGTAGTAGCTGGCCGCGTTTACGTTTGAGGGGATCGTCAACGAGGTGGTGACCGTTTTACTCTGTCCGGCACTCAAGCTGCTGATGAATACATCCCCAAGAAAAATGTCATCATCATGGCCATCGTCATCTACTGATTCTTCAACTATTGCATTGTCGCTTGAAAGATAGACACTGGCAGTGCTGCTGGCCGCAGTAGAGCTGCCCTGGTTCTTGACGGTAACGGTAACCGAGATGGACTTGCCGCTGGTGCCGGTTGATGGACCACTGACTGAGGTTACCAGCAGGTTAGGGAGAGCTGGGGCAGTTACGTTGATGCTCAAGGTAGCAGAGGTGACCAGGTTGTTGCCGGCATCGATTACCTGGAAGGTGAGATTTCTGGTACCGGCAGTGGTGGGTGTGCCACTGATAACCCCAGTGGCGTTAAGGCTAAGCCCCTGTGGCAGCATGCCCGATGCGATACTCCAGACATAGGGTTTCGTCCCGCCAGTAGCTGTGAGGATCTGGCTATACGTTGCCCCTACTGTGCCGTTAGCCATACCGGAGATGCGCAGGCTTTGGGGATCGGTGGTGGTAGCGGAGACGTCGAATTCCAGAGGCACCAGGTCCGGTCCCTTGGCTTCGGCGGAGGATTTGACCAGCAGGGAGCGGATGGCCAGGTTGTTGTCCTCGTACAGTTCCGTTACCCTGTTTTCCGGGTCGCAGACGGCATAGAAACGGTAGGTGCCGCGAGCGGCGGTAAAGGGGTAGCTGAGCTCCTGGGTGGCGTCGCCGGCCAGGTCGGTTACGGCAAAGGTCTGCAGCAATGTGCCGCCGTTATTCCTTTGTGACGATCTCTTTCTTGCCGAGGACGTCACCGACGGTGGCGTTGGGATAATTCTGCTGGATGTAACTCTGCACCCTGGTCTGGTAGTCCTGCATGGTCTGCTGGGTGAGCAGTGAATCGACGCCGGTGACGGAGCCGTTGGTGGCGTCGATGGTGGCGGTTGATTGGATCTGGGTCAGGTATGCCTGGGCGTCGAAGGGTACGGCCGCTTTGATGTCGATGCCGTTGGTGTAGTTGTACTGCTTGTAGGAGGGATCGAGTTTGATCCAGGTGTCGCCCTTGCCGTTGATATGCTTGGCCCCACGGGAGGGGATGTAGTTGATGAAGGCTTCTACCCAGATATGCTCCATGCGGGCATGGGTGACCTTGCCGCCTTCGGTCAGGGCTATGGTCGGGATGCCGCCGCTGGACATGAAGTCCAGGGCCGCCATGGGATCGGTAAAGCCGCCGGCCCAGTTCATGACCTTGTCGATGGGGAGGACGATGGTGCCGGTGTTGTAACGGGCGTGGATACCAGCTGCTCTAAGGAGAGCAATCAGCAGCGAGGAGGTGTCGAAGGCGTTGCCCTGTTTGGTGAGCATGGTCATCTGGGCGCCCTGAATGGAACCCCAGGTGGGGACGAATTCGATGTTGTTTCTGACCCACTCGTAGATCTTGACCGGGTTGTTACCCAGCTCCAGTGCCTTGGCCCGGATCTCGGGGGTGAGTTGGACGTCGATGGTTTCGGCCAGGTCGGCGGCGGTGGGTGGGGTTACGGCATTGACAATACCGGAGGTCAGCATCCCGGCCAGTGATCCGATCGAGGCAACCTGAATCCGCTTCTGGTTGCGCCAGGCGTGTTTGTCCTTCTTCAGGTCCTGATCGAACTCTTCCTTTTTCATCCTGGGTGCACGTTTCTTGAATACCGGCTGACGGTTAGGAAGGTTGTTGGGATCGAGTTTCTGGTGGCGGGAGGGGGCCTTGGTCCGTTTCAGGTGATCTTGGATCCTGCGTAGCGCTGTTTCGGCCTCGGCATCGTCCTTGGCTTTTTCAACCAGTGCGATGTTGCTCTTCAGTTCATTCAGGTTGTCATCGTACTGTTTGACGAACTTGTGATGGCGTTCCAGGATCTCGGCCGGCAGCTTGGCGGCTATCAGTTTCTGTTCCGTAGCGGCGAACTCTGCCCGCATCCGGCCGTCGAGTGTGTTGATTTCGTCCCGGTCGGCAAACAGG
>DAHZCG010000006.1 GCA_027404165.1 Geobacteraceae bacterium | reverse complement strand
AGCATTCTGCAACTCCTGTCACAGCCGTTTCCCCATGGGATCATTGCGCATCAAGTCGCACTTGATGCTGGGACCTAATGGACAGACAACCTCCTGGGGAATCGGCGAGCATTCCATCGAGGCGCGCCGGAACCTGCAGTCGTGCCAGACCTGCCACCCCGAAGGCGATGTGTGTATCCAATGTCACTCCAGTGGCAAAACCAATCCCCATCCCCGCAGCTGGAAATCGGGGAACATTAAAGACAGAACCAACGGCAAGATGTGCCTGAAGTGCCATCTGCCGGGAACGTATTAAGCAAATACCAGACTAAGGAGGAGAATTATGCGGAATAAAAAGTCAAGTTTTATCATGCTGTTCTGTGCTCTTTCCCTGACCGCGCTTCTGAGTGGCTGCGGGTCATCAAACAAAGAAGGTAATGCATCCACTACTGCTCTGGATTCGGTAGCAAAAGTCGATGAAGCCCTCTGTGCCCAGTGTCATGGTTCGTCGTACAACGCCCAGAGCGGCATGCCGATCTATTCCGAGTATGTCCAATCAAAGCACTTTATTAACTCAACCGGTAACGTTGTTGGTTGTCAGGACTGCCATGGCGGTGGAGCTCAGCACAATGGCGTCGGCCCTATGCCCTATCCAAACCCCGACGCGGCCGGCAAATGTTTTGTTTGCCACAAGCCCGAATTCCTTGGCCAGTTCAACACCAACAAGGTGCCGACGGCTATTCAGAAAGCCCACTTTTACAACATCACCGGTGCTGGCGTTCATGATGCCATGTACGTGACCAAAAATTTCGAGAATGGTTGTACCGCATGTCACGAGCCGCACAACCCATTACTGGGCAAGGGAGCTGCCGAACGCAAAGCCTGGGCAGGGTCCGGCCATGGCCTGGTATCGAACGCTCCGTTCGCCGATGAAGACTTCAAAACAAGTACGGCCTGTATCCGTTGCCATACCTCAACCGGCTACGTCAACTTCCTGAAATCCGGTTGGACCACGGCTTTCCCAGCCACATCCTGGGCAACCCCAGGCGACAATGGTCGCGAAGTACTGACCTGCAGAACCTGTCACAATAACGACAGTTTCAGCGTTCGTGCTACCACCGCCTTCACTATTCCATATAACAGCGGTAAGAGCCCGAAAGTATTGCCGAATATTAGTAAGAGCAATCTCTGCGTCGCCTGCCATTCTGGCCGCGAAAATGAAGATTCTATCGAATCTGTCACTGACTTTAGTAATGCAAGCTTTAAAAACTCGCACTACAAGGCTGGTGCAGCATTAATGTACATGTCGGCGGGCTTCAGAAATTTTACCACGCAATCGACTGTGATTGGAACTGGAACAACCGCAACCACCTATGCGAAAACCCTTAACCCTGATAACGTCTCTGTGCCAACGTATGGCATCGCCGGCGGCGTGACTTCAACTCACCGCAAGTTGGGGACAACCATGATCAATGGCGACAGTCATAATAAGGCAGTCTTCGTTCCTGGTTCCTTTGATGACAATGGCCCGTGTGTCACCTGCCATCTGAATGCCAATGGCGCCCCCACCGGAAACGACCCGGCAACCGGCAGACGCCCCGCTACCGGCCATAGTTGGAAGATCGACGAAAATGCGGTGGCACAGGTCTGCATCAATTGTCATTCTTCTGAGACTGCCGACATATCCGGTCCTGTACCTGTTGCCAACCAGGCTGCCCTTGATCTCTTCCTTGAGGAACAGTCAACGGCATCTACAGACTCACTCGAAGTTATCACGTATCTGCTGCTGAACAACTGGGGCATCAAATACGATGGGGATGTTTACCCGTACTTCTACGACATGACGCTCGACCCAACAGGCAAAACCGTGCTTAAAGACTGGACACGCAGTGCCCTGCGCGGTGGTGTGAAAGACCAAGCTTTCGGTAAACGCATGATGGGGGCTGCCTTTAACCTGCAACTGATCACGAAAGATCCTGGTGCATTTGCCCATGCCCGCACCTATGTTCGCCGGCTGATTTATGACTCCATCGACTGGCTCGATAACGGCATCATGGATTTCTCCTCAGGTGCAACAGCA
Organism: Geobacteraceae bacterium; assembly: GCA_027404165.1. Next base: position 348,890 of record DAHZCG010000006.1, on the reverse strand, counting down.
AAAGCTGCGTTCCCGCTGCTTTTCATCCAGGATACACAGGCATTTAATGCTGTCGATGGGAGAATCACCACATTATTTGGAACAACAACAGCCGATATGACGTACCTGCTAGGGTACAGTCGTTCGACCGGGCAATGGAGCTCACCCGAACGTCCGTAAGCTTTAAATGATCTTCACGCAGGGTGGTACACCAGGCCACCCTGCACAATTCACACACTTAGAGTTTCTTTGGCATCAAAAATGGATTGATTTTTCTGTTAACAACTAACAGCAAGGGAGGAGTCTGTCATGGCAAGTTGGGATATGTTCAGAGAACTGGATAGTTTGAAGAAAGAAATCGATGAGGCCTTCCGTGGTGCTGGAATTGGTCGTCCATTCGGATCGACGTTTCTTGCGCCGATAACCACGCGTCGTTTTCCTCTCGTCAATTTTAGTGAGGATGACAAGTATTTGTATGTCGACGCTCTTGTACCCGGTGTTGATCCAAAAAACATCGATCTCTCGGTGGTGAGAAACAGCATTACCATCAGCGGCGAGCGCAAACCCTTTGAGGAGAAGGAGGGACAGGTCGTGCATCGCAGTGAACTCGGCTACGGCAAATTTTCCCGAACGTTGGAATTGCCTATTGATATTGCCCCCGACAAGATCAAGGCCGAGTGTAAGGATGGTATTATACAGATTTCCCTTGGCAAGGCCGAACACGCCATTCCTAAAAAAATTGAAATCAAACCGGCATAGAAAGGAGAACTGAATTATGCAAGACACCAGTGTAGCCAAAAGGGGCGATGAAAAAAGCGTCCAAAGCCGTGAAGAGACAAGAGCCAGCGAACGATACCTTAAGCCGGCGGTGGATATCATCGAGACAGAAAACGGGTTGACCATGGTTGCCGATATTCCCGGTGCAGCAAAAAGCACCCTTGATATCAATGTCGATAAGGGCATTCTGACCCTCAACGCCCCGGTCTCACGCAGCATGCCGGGAAGGGCACTTTACACCGAATTTGAGTATGCTCACTATTATCGACAGTTTACGATACCGGAAAGCCTGGATCACGAGAAGGCAAAGGCTGATTTCAGCAATGGTGTCCTGACATTAAGGGTGCCCGTGGCCGAGTCGGCAAAGCCGCGTAAAATTGAGGTAAAGGCGGGATAGCAATCAAGTTTTCTCACGATATCTGATAAAAAACAGGGGAGGATTAGACATGTCAGACGACAAGCAGGACATACCTGTCAAGAAATCAAGTGATGAGAAGAAAAATGAGCTACAGAGGTTCTCGTCGTCGTTCGGAGAAATGGAACAGATGTTTGAGGACTTCTTTCAGAGGCATTTTTTTGCACCGTCGTGGATGCCTCGCTTGAAGTTTCCCGAGTTTGCCGATGTCACTACGTCGGTGGACATGTTTGAAGAGGAGAATGACCTGGTTATCAAGGCGGAAATTCCGGGCATGAAGAAAGACGATATCAGTATCGACTTTTCAGGTGATATTGTTACTATCTCCGGCGAGAAAAAAACTGAAGAGCGTACCGAACGCAAGGATTACCACCGGGTCGAACGTTCCTTTGGATCGTTCAGCCGGAAGTTGCGCTTGCCTGTTGATATCCAGATAGACAAAACCCGCGCATCATTTAAAGACGGGGTACTGGAAATAAGAATGCCGAAGAGTGAAGCTGAATTACAGAAAGTTCGGAAAATAAAAGTGGATTAGGCGGTAGCCGCATGATTCATGAGTCATATATGCACGCAATGGTGCTGGAGCGCCCCGGCGAACAGCTCAAGGCTGCAAAAGTGCCGATCCCTGTTGCCGGCGACGGCGAACTGCTGCTCAAAGTGCAGGCCTGCGGCATTTGCCGCACCGACTTGCATATTGTGGATGGAGAGTTGACTGAACCGGTACTGCCGTTGATACCGGGACATCAGATTGTGGGCAGGGTAGAGGCGGCGGGAAAGGGTACGAAAGGTTTTCATCCGGGGGATGTGGTTGGTGTGCCCTGGTTGGGCGGGACGTGCGGAGTATGTGACTACTGTATGTCCGGCCGGGAAAATCTTTGCGATCACGCCATCTTCACCGGTTATCAGCGTAACGGCGGCTTTGCCGAATACTGTACTGCGGACGCCAGGTTCTGTTTTAGCCTTCCGGAGGATTACCCCGCCACCCAGGCAGCTCCTCTGCTGTGTGCCGGCCTGATCGGCTACCGCTCGCTGCGTATGGCCGGGGACGGAAAACGGCTGGGGATATATGGTTTCGGCGCGGCAGCACATATTGTGACCCAGGTTGCTGTCTGGGAAGGGCGGCAGGTCTATGCGTTTACCCGCGACGGTGATGAACCTGGACAGCTTTTTGCGCTGGAAATGGGTGCCTGCTGGGCAGGGGGGGCAACGGAACGGCCACCGGCCTTGCTGGATGCTGCTATTATCTTTGCACCAGCCGGTGAGCTGGTGCCGTTGGCGTTACGTGCAGTCGGCAAGGGTGGGGTAGTCGTTTGCGGCGGCATTCATATGAGCCCGATCCCCGGTTTCCCGTATGAACTTCTCTGGGGAGAGCGCACACTTGTTTCTGTGGCCAACCTGACCCGACAAGATGGTGAAGAATTTTTGGAATTAGCCCCGCGGATACCGGTAAATACTTCAGTAGAGGTTTTTCCGCTGGAAAATGCCAATGAAGCGCTTGCTGCCTTGCGGACCGGAATGATCAAGGGAGCAGGGGTGCTGGTGCCATAAAAAACAACTGTGGAGGTACAAAAAATGGTTACCACAACGAGGAGAACCGAAGAAAAAGGGCAACGCACTCCACGCAGCATGGACGTTTATCAAGAAAAGGGTGGAGTCAAAGGTGTTGCTTATTGCGCATGCGGAGCCGAGTTTCGCAATAAACGCTGGTATTGCGGGGATAGTGGAACGGTACAAAATGACGGGCATGAACTTGTCTGTCCGGCCTGCCACAGGATTGCCGATCATAACCCGGCAGGAATTGTGTCCTTGAGTGGAGAATTTCTTGCCGACCATGAGAGTGAGATACGCAACCTGATCAACAATACGGCTCAGACCTCTGTTCTGAGGAATCCTCTTGGCAGGGTAATGGATATCTGTAATGAGACTGAGGGCATCACTATTACCACCACAGATGTAAAGCTGGCCCAGAAAATCGGCAGGGAAGTGTTCAAATCGTTTGGCGGCCAGCTTCAATATACCTGGGCCCATGCCGAGTCACCCGTCAGGGTCACATGGTTTCGTTAGTTAAAAAATGTTCCGATCTTAACTGCACTGAAAGTTTGTTGACGATACGTATTTTTGCGGGATGACTGTTATCGCGATTCAAGGAGATGCGTCAGAAAACGCGCGGATAACGGCGTAAACTGGAGCAGACAAGAAGGGAGGCTGCAATGCCTGGGTATGCCAAACCGGTTTTTTTAATTTTTCTTGTCATAATTGTAGCGGGCACAACCGGCGGTTTTCTTGCAGCCGACAGAGGTCGAAGGGTTTTTGTCTGGTGCCTGCTTTGTGGCCTGCTGCCACCACTTCTTCTGATTCTTTATTTTGCCAAGCCGTTATGCGAAGTTGAAGGGGTATTCAAAAAATGTTCAAAATGCGGGGAATTGATCAAATGGCACTCCCCCGTCTGTAAATACTGCAAAACCGAACAGACGGGGTAATTTATCGGAGCAATCTTTTTCCAAGGCCAGAGAACCGCTTGTTCCTGTCACACCTTGACTCAGAACTCCTGTTCAAGAATTACCAGCCCTACTCCAGTGGAATTGACGCGTTTTATCCGTCCCTTATATCTGCAAAAGCAAGTCTCCGGCTCATTGCTTAATATAAAGCTGCATGTGTCGCCTGGAGTGATGACGCCGGGAGTAAAGTCAGACAGCTTTATCAGAGCTCCTGAAATGGAAATATTTGTAATTGCGCCGCAGTACCTTGAATCAGCATGGTATAAAAGACATTTTTCAACGCAATTGATCCTCTGATGCTGTCTTTTTTCGGCCATAACACCCACCCCCACTTTTCGGAATTAATAAAGCAATTTTCAAGCCAAAATACAACTTATTGTAATTGAGATAAAAAGCTTTAACAGCCGATATACAAGTGTAAGCTTATGTAAATAGAATCGACAGTCCAAACACGAAAGTTGACAATAATCCTTCTGCTTCAGAGTGGTGAACTGCAATCCGTGTGCTCGATAAAATGTAACAACATGAATAATTTTAACACTCCTCGAATATGCCCGCTAAATCCTGTAGTTAATTTAATCCGTGAATTATTCATCTCCCGTACTGTAACACCTCCTCTATCTTATTAAACTGCAACATGCTGAATATGCTGATATTTATTGTGGCACATAATGTGCTAGGTAGATAATGAGCGGCGAGCTGTATCCACAACTCTGAAGTACGGAATTAGTTACACGTACCTAATAGTGTGTACACCATTAAGGAGGTCAAGCGTATGGTAATCACTACTCATTTATATAACGAAGACGGAAAAGCATGGGATGCTTTTGTTACGGCTCAACAGAACAGCACCAACTATCACCAGTATGGATGGCGGAAGGTTGTGGAAAAAAGTTTCGGACATAGAACCATGTACCTGGCTGCTACTGACTGTCACAATAAAATCTGCGGCGTTCTCCCGTATGTTCAGATGAAAAGCAGATTGTTCGGCAGTTTCCTTGTTTCGCTCCCCTTTTTCAATTACGGCGGACTGCTTGTTTCAGACGATTCCGCAGCCTCCATGCTGCTGAACGCATCACGGAAGATGCTCTCCGGGACCGGTGTGGGCCATATCGAACTTCGTCATACCAAAATGTGTGCTGAAGTCAAAGCGACGAAACAGAACAAGGTGACGATGCTCCTCGATTTGAAAAAGAATGAAGAAGAGCAGTGGAGCGGCCTTGATGCAAAAGTGCGCAATCAGGTGCGCAAGGCGGAAAAAAGCGGGTTGAAGACTGTCGTGGGGGGGAGTGACTTGCTGGACGGGTTTTACGAGGTGTTCTGCCGTAATATGCGCGACCTCGGGACGCCGGTATATGGCAGGAACTTCTTCAGTAATGTGCTGGAAGAATTCCCCGATACCACGCGAATTCTCTCCGTGACACAAGATGGCAGAACCATAGCATCAGCCCTTTTGACCTGGTACAAGGATACCCTGGAAGTCCCCTGGGCTTCCTCAAACAGGGATTTTCGCTCTTTGTGCCCCAATAATCTTCTCTACTGGGAAGCTATTCGTTTCGCTATCGGCATGGGAGCCCGCACATTCGACTTTGGCCGTTCCACGCCGGATGAAGGAACATATAAATTCAAGAAACAGTGGGGTGCCAGGCCGGTTCAGCTCTACTGGCAGTACATGTTGCGCGAGGGGAATGCTCTTCCCGAGGTTAATCCGACGAACCCTCGATACCGGTTTGCCATACAAGCATGGCAACGGCTGCCATTGATGCTGACGAACCTGTTGGGACCACATATTGTGCGCTGTATTCCGTAAAGATGAATCTGACGTGGAATTGAGATTTACGTGTGATTATGACCGCAACAGGACGTTTGCCGTTCCGTATGGCTGAATTCCTTGATCAGCGGGCCGCCGTTGCAGCTGGAACAGTCAAACTGGATCGTGGTGTGGGTAATATGAAAATTGTGTTCCAGTCCGTGCTCGATGGCATGCAGCAGTTGGGTGCGTAGTCCGTCATAGGCCGGATCTATTTCAATGTGAGCAGACAAGGCAAAAATGTGTGAACAGACCGACCAGATGTTGAGATGATGAACGTCCAGTACGCCATCAATCCCGCGAAGGTGCGCAGCAACCTGCTCAACAGACAGGCCGCTCGGCACACCCTCCATCAGGATATGGACCGCTTCCCGCAGTACCCGTCCGGCTCCGAACAGGATCAGCAGACCAATGGCGATGGAAATGATTGGATCAGCCTGATACCAGCCGGTGTAGCGCATCAGCAGTGCGCCGGCAATCACCCCGACCGAGGCTGCCGCATCCCCCAGTACATGCAGGAAAGCACTCCGTACGTTCAGATCGTCGTGGGAGTGTCCATGCAGCCCTTTGGCCGCCAGCAGGTTGGCCACCAAACCGAGCACTGCAATAACCAGCATCGGCGTCGTCTGCACCGCTTCAGGCGACATCAACCGTTTGCACCCTTCATAGAGAATGCCGATTGCCATTATAAAAACGGTCAGGCCATTAATCAGTGATGCCAGCACCTCGGCACGATGCCAGCCGTAGGAATGCTGCTCGTTGGGGGGCTGGAGGGCCAGCTTGATTGCTGCCAGAGAGAGTATCAGAGCAAACAGGTCGAGAAAAACATGCCCTGCGTCTGACAGGAGTGCCAGGGAGTTGGACCAGATACCGCCGATGATTTCCGCCACCAATGTGATGGCGGTCAGGACGATGGCAAACATCAGGCGTTTGGAAATGGTCTCGTCAATAGATGTCATGGTGTGTCCCTCTGGTTGGCGCTGCAACTGCAGCTGCATGAACAACTCATTCCCCGTGCCTTGCCGAACGCCTCCCGGCCTTCCCGAAGTGTCAGCCAGGAGATCAGCATGGACCCCATGGCATCCAGGCTGCCGATGCCGGTCAATTCATAGCCGATGCTGGAGATCATGAGAACCAGCGACAGGGAAAGGCACGCCCGGGAACAGGCTGCGTCGGCCAGAATAGCCGGCGAGTTGAGGGCCAGGCCGACCTTGGTTTTCTGGCGAATCAGATACCACATGAAGGACATTGATAACAGCGAGATGACAATGCCCCATACGGTTGTTTCCGGTTTATGCTGTTGATAAAGATTTATGCAGGCGGTGAGCGCCAGGCCGAACGACAGGGCATAGAATGCTGCACCGGTAATTCTGAGAGCCCGCTGTTCGAATTCGTCGCGTGCCTCTCCTCCATTTGCCTTGATCCTGCGTACCATGTGCCATACGCCGATTGCTGAAATGACTTCGATAAATGAGTCCATTCCGAAGCCGAATAACGCCAGGGTCTCGTCGGCGGCTCCTGCCCAGACGGAAACGCCGCCTTCAACAAGATTGTAGATGATTGTGAATAGCGCCAGAAAGCGTGCGCGGTTATAGAATTTTTCTTTCATGCCGGAAGATGTCCTTTCAGAGAATCGCATTGAACAGATAGCCGACCAGAACTATTGCTACAGCAACTGTACCAAAGAATACAGCCAAAAGCCGATTTTTCAGTACATTCTTCAGAATTATTGCCTCCGGAAATGACAGGGCAGTGACCGCCATCATGAAGGCAAGGGTGGTGCCGATGGGAAGCCCCTTCTCCATCAAGGCATGGACAATCGGAATTACCCCGGCTGCGTTGCTGTAGAGCGGCACGCCGATCAACACTGCCAGCGGCACGGCAAACGGGTTGTCCCGCCCGGCATACCTGACCAGGAAGTCCTGCGGTGCATACCCGTGGATAAAAGCACCAATACCGACTCCAATTATGACATAGGGCCAGATTTTTTTCAGCAGCCCCAGAGTATATTCACGAGCGTAGTCGAGCTTCTGCCGGAAGGTCTGTTCCACGATTTCGGCGTTGCCGACCTGCATCTCCCAGACATAGTCCTGGACGTACTTCTCCATCTTCAGTTTGCCGATCACGATGCCGGCGACAATCGCCACCACCAGGCCGGTACCGATGTAGATCAGAGCGATCTTCCAGCCGAACAGCCCCCAGAGCATGATCAATGCGACTTCGTTTACCATCGGTGAAGAGATGAGGAAAGAGAAGGTCACCCCCAACGGTACCCCTGACTCGACAAAGCCGATGAAGAGCGGCACCGCCGAGCAGGAGCAAAAGGGTGTCACTATCCCCAGCAGGGCCGCCAGGATGTTGCCCATATACTCCCGCTTGTGGGAAAGCATCCGCTTGGTCTTTTCCGGAGGAAAGGAGGTGCGGATAATCGCCACGATGTAGATGATCGTCGCCAGCAGCAGGAAGATCTTGGTTGTGTCGTAGAGAAAAAAGTTCAGCGCCTCGCCCAGATGGGTTCCGGGGGTGAGTCCAAGAAGATCGAAGGTAAGATAATCAGCTGTTTGTTTTAACATGCCATGCTCCAGGATTATATGATTAATTAATCATATAGCTGCTGAAAGACATAAATGTCAAGTCGAGAATTATTGTGGATGTGGCTATAAGTCCACCTTACCTACAAACCAAAACTGGCCGCAGAAGTTTCTATGAACCTGTTGGGTAGTGAGTTTGGGGGGGAACGGAATTCACAAAAAAACAAGATTCGCAATAGAGCATTTTATGCATATGCCATTTTGTTATTTTGCCATGACAAACATTCAATTTTATTTTATGCGAAAACCGGTATACATGGCAGTAGATTCATTATCACTCTTGTACCGTCAGGATACAGACCCGACAAAAGGAGAACACATCTATGAAGAAAATCATCATCATGCTGGCCCTGTCCCTGTTTGCTGCCACCGCTGTCTTTGCCGCCGAAGGCAAAGTTGTTTCCGTTGCCGACGGTCATGCCACTGTTGAGATGGGCTCGGACGCCAAGCTGAAAAAGGGTGCCGCCGTCAAGTTGAACGGTAAGGCCGGTAAGGTAACTGCCGTTGAAGGCACCAAAGTCACCATTAAAGCCGGCAATGCTGCCGACCTGAAAGCTGGCGACGAGGTCAAGGTTGATAAAGCTGCCACTATGCAGGGCTGCTGATAGCATTTGAAGCGCGGCTGATCAGATATCGGCCGCGCTTCCACCCGTCTTAAACCCACCAACCGAGAGGTTTTCATGAAAAAACTATTTTACCCACCCGCAGTACTGGTGCTGCTGGTAACCGGCAGCATGCTCTGCTGGGCCGCGCCACCAGGTGTCGGCCGGGACCAGACCTTGGCGGCTCAACCCAAAGCCGACAGTATTGCCGAACTGGTGGCCCGTTATGATTCCAGCTCTTGTATCGAGTGTCACCAGCAGGCTCACGACGAATGGTCCAAGTCAATCCACTCCCGTTCCATCTTTGGCACTGGACGCACCGCCGCGACCATCAAGTCCGCTATCATCAACGGAGCAATGGAGTGGCCATATTCAGGAGTTAAAACGCCCAAAGACATCAAAGTTGAGCATTTGATGGGCTGCGCCAAGTGTCACCTGCCCCAGTTGGCCGATGCGACGGACAAAGTAGCTCAAGAGATTGTAACCACCATCTGGGACCGGGAAGCCGCACTTAAAAAGGAAGATTACGACAAGGCAGAAAAGCTTGAAAAAACTCTGACTTCCCTCAATATAAACTGCCTGATCTGTCACAATCGTAATGCTATCACCCACAAGTGGTCTGAAGGTTATCCCAAAAAAGATACGGTTTACGGCAGCAAATCCGGTGAGCATATGGACGGCAAGTTTACCAAAATGGCCAAGGGGCAGATCATATCAGAATCTATTCTCTGTGGTCAGTGCCACGGTCAAGGTCCAAACTTTGACCAGGAAAACCCCACCCAGTGTGCCACCGCCTATGCCAGTTATCTGATGGCATATGTGCCGGAAGGGGGCAACAAGACCTGCCAACAGTGCCATATGCAGGAAAGCAAGCTGGGCCACAACATGCAGAGCTACCGCTCAAAGGTAATGGCTGAAAAAGCCGTTGATATGCATGTAGTAACCAATTCGGTCTACTGGCGGGACAACGCCACAATCCGTCCCAAGACCTCAGTACGGGTAGAATTGACCAACAATGCCGGTCACGGCATACCTGATGGCTGACCGACCCCTAACCGACTGGTTCTGTCGGTAAGCGCAAAAGATAAAAGTGGTAAAGAAGTCTTCAACACCGAACGTATTTTTATGCCGATCCCGCAGCAAATGGGCAAAGGCGACCATATGGGACGCGGCCCCTATGAAAAAAGTGGTATGCTGGAAGATACCAGCTTGCCACCGCTACGAACCATCACTCAAAGCTATGACATTTTCTTTCCGGTCAAAGTTGAAGAGAAGGATGGCAAGAAGATCAGCAGCATCACCAGCGACAGTATGGACGTAGAAGTCAAGCTCTGGTATCTGCCATTCGGCACCATGGATGACGACCCGTTCCTCTGGAAAGAGTACAAAAAAACGGTCAAGATCAGTACGAGCGGTAAGTAACAACACATCAAGATCAGAACAACGGATATATTTGTATCCTCCTCCATGTGATGCCGGCGGACAACCTCCGCCGGCCTTTTTCCGTTAATTTTGACATACCAACAGCATCTAATGGTCGGCAGCGTTTGTCAGCAATAGCTCACACATCCTGTCCGGCAAACCAGCGTCGCTGAAACCAGAACGCCACGTTGACAAGTCCGATCATCACCGGCACTTCCACCAACGGCCCGATAACAGCGGCAAAAGCAGCACCGGAATTGAGGCCGAAAACAGCAATTGATACGGCAATCGCAAGTTCGAAGTTGTTGCTGGCAGCAGTAAAAGCCAGTGTTGTGGTCTTACTGTAGTCGGCCCCCATCTTTTTACCCATCCAGAACGAAACCAGGAACATGATGATAAAGTAGATGGAAAGCGGGATTGCAATCCGTACGACGTCCAGCGGCAACTGGACAATCAGATTACCCTTGAGACTGAACATGACCACAATGGTGAAGAGCAGGGCGATCAGGGTCAGGGGGCTGGTTTTCGGCACAAATTCGCGGTGATAGCGCTCTTTGCCCATGATCTTCACGCCAAGAAAACGGGTCAAGGCACCGGCGATACAGGGGATGCCCAGATAGATAAAGACGCTCTCGGCAATCTGGCGGATGCTGACGTCTACTACCATTCCCTTCAATCCGACCAGCGGTGGCAGAACGGTGATGAAAAACCAGGCGTAGACGCTGTAAAAAAGTACCTGGAAGATGCTGTTAAAGGCGACCAGTCCGGCGGCATACTCGGTGTTTCCCTTGGCCAGTTCATTCCAGACAATCACCATCGCAATGCAGCGAGCCAGACCGATCATGATCAGTCCCACCAGATACTCTGGCTTGTCCGGCAGCAGCAGCGCGGCCAGCACGAACATGAGGACAGGGCCAATCAGCCAGTTCTGCACCAGTGATAAACCAAGGATCTTCTTGTTCTGAAAAACTTCCGGCATCTCCTCATACTTCACCTTGGCAAAGGGTGGGTACATCATCATGATCAGACCGACCGCGATGGGGATGTTGGTAGTCCCCACCTGGAAACGGTTGATAAAGGCTTCCGTTCCGGGGACGAAATAGCCCAGGCCAACACCCAAAGCCATGGCTGCAAAGATCCAGAGGGTCAGCCAGCGGTCGAGAAAGGAGAGCTTACGGGTAATGTGTTCGAACATGCTATGCACCTCACGGTTTTGAATGTGAGGTTATTATATCCGCTTTGGCGGATATATCAAGTTACAAGCTGATTACAGACAACTCGAATTGTCCTTGGTCTTCATATAGGTAGTCAGGCGGCGGCGGTCAGCAATAATTGCTTCGGCAGATGAAAGGTGGTTGCAGGTGAGCTCAGCCAGAGATTTTGTAAAATTGTCCAGTTCGGGTTTGATCGAATAATACATCCAGACACCGCCGCGCCGGTCATTCAGCCAACCGGCATTTTTCATGTAGGCTACATGGCGGGAAACAGTGGATTGAGGCATATCCAAGGCGTTCATCAGATCGCAGATACACAGCTCTCCCTGCTCCATCAATAACAGCAGGATTCTCAGGCGGGTTTCATCGCCCAGGGTTTTATACATGGTGACGGCTTGTTTCATACTGCAGGTTATATCGTTACATCGGAACTTCGTCAAGGTGAGCTGCATTGCTCAGGTATCACGCAAGAGGTGGGGACCGGCAGCAGTCACTTTTTGTCTTGACTATCGGCATGTCCAGGCATATATGATTATACATTCATATAATAACGGAGTTAGCCATGAGTTCTGCCACCAATTACCAGGCCGATGTACTTAAATCCATAGCTCAGGCGACCCGCCTGAAGATCATAGACTTCTTGCGCAACGGTGAGCGCTGTGTCTGCGAAATTTTTCCGGCAATAGACGAGGAGCAGTCCAATACCTCACGTCATCTTGCTTACATGCAGACACACGGCATCCTGTCTCGCCGCAAGGATGGGGTCAAAATCTACTACGCTGTCAAGCACCCTGAAGTTTTTGAAATCATTGACCGGGCAACAACTATCGCCAAGCGTGAGTCAGAAGTGCGTATCGGCCTGTTCAGTGGTGCAAAAAGGAGGTAATCGCTCGACTTTTGTACTGCTGTATTTGAAATGGTTATTTCAATTTCGGCTCCTGCCAGAAAATGCCACGTTTTCCGGAAAGTTAAAGTACCGCAGTAGATTCATACAGTTTCACAATGTTTCACAATCTGTTCATACAATCGACACAATGGTTTGGTACCCTGGCAGCATGTAATACCCATATTTGCTGAATGAAAGGAGAAACACCATGAAACGAATCGTCACCACCATCGCCTTGACCCTTGCACTCTCACTGACCGTATCGACCGCATTTGCCCGCAACTGGCGCTGGACAGGCAATGCGCAGAACACTGCCGGCTGGCAATTAATGACCCCGGAGGAGCGGACAGAGCACCAGGCCAAACTGCGCAGTTTTACCGAGTACAACGCCTGTAAGGAATATGTGGTCGAACACCACAAGAAGATGGAAGAACGCGCCAAAGAAAAGGGCGTTGCCGTGCCGGTAATGAGACGCAATCCGTGCGATATGATGAAAGCGAGAGGAATGCTCAAGTAGGGGCAATGAAAAGGATTGTTGCAAGAGTGCCACCGGTCTGAGTCGGAACGGTGGCACTTATCAACCAGAGGAGGAAACGAGCCATGTCAGGAAAAAAAGGATTCGTACTGTGTGTCTGCCAGGGGACCTGTCCCAGCTTTACCAAAATGGATATCTTTGCTGTTCTGTCCGATGTGCGCCGGGAGAAACTCTTCGATTACGTCTGTCTGCATCCGCAACTCTGCGTCGGCGATGGCGAAGAATTCTTGAAGGTGCTTCTCTCGGGAGGTGAGACTGAGAAGCTGTACATCGCCGCCTGTGATCCGCAGATGCAGGGCAAAATGTACCGCGACGCCTTCGAGGCGATCGGGTTTGATAAGGCCAATCATTTCCCGCTTGACATACGCAACAAGAGTACCGAAGAGGCGGTTGCTGCAATCAAGGAACTGGCGGCCAACAACCCCTGAGAGGAGGAGGCTAACCATGAGTGAATGGCGAGGAATCCCACGCGAAGAAATCCCCTGGTTTCCGACCATTGATGCAGACAAATGCAGCGGCTGCCGGGAATGTATCACAATCTGTAAAAATAACGTCCTGGCCTTTGATGAGGCAGGTCAGAAATCGACAGTGGTTCATCCATATAACTGCGTGGTCGAGTGTCGCACCTGCGCCCGACTCTGCCCGTCCGAGGCGATCAGCTTTCCCGATGCGGCCGTGTTCAGTGAATTTATCAAAGTAAAGCTTGCGGCAAAGGGTAACCAGTGACGGATAATTATACCGAAAATGTCCTTGAAGTGCCTCTCGGCGAGACCGTCTGCTGGTGCAGCGGCGTCAGCAAAAAAGTGATTCTGGACGCAATTAAGAACGGCGCCCGCACCATGGATGACATACGCCGGATGACAGGGGCCTGTACTCAGGGACGGTGCAAGGAACTGTCCCCGCGCGGCAGGTGCTGTTCGAAAGAAATCAAAATGCTGCTTGAAGCAGAGATCACTAAGGAGAATGAATCATGAAGATTGAAGTCCTCGGCACCGGCTGTGCCAAATGCAAGACGCTTTACGAAAACGTGAAGAAAGCGGTAGCGGAAAGCGGTAAAAACGCGGAGATCGTCAAGGTTGAAGAGATACCGAAAATAATGGCCTATGGCGTCATGAGCACGCCGGCGCTGGTGGTTGACGGCAAGGTCGTATTCTCGGGTAAGACCGCTTCTGTCGCTGAAATTATGGGGGTTATATGAAACGACTTTGTGCTGTTTTTGCTGCTCTGATGATGGCAACCGTTGCCCATGCCGAACTCCCCTCTGCCAATAATGCCGCCATTCGCGCGGTGCTTTCCTCCGGAAAACCTACGGTGGCCGATTTCGGGGCGCGCACCTGTATCCCCTGCAAAAAAATGGCCCCGATACTGGAAGAACTTAATCGTGAGCTGAAGGGCAAAGCTAATGTCCTGTTTACCGATGTAAGGGCAGACCCCGACCTTGCAGATGACTATCGGATCCAGATGATACCGACGCAGATCTTCTTTGATGCCAAAGGGAAGGAAGTTAAACGTCATATGGGTTTCATGGCCAAAATCGATATCCTGAAAGAACTGAAGGCTGTTGGTTTGAAATGAGCTTTCTCGACAACATCGAACAGATCATTACCCTGTATCCGCTGGTGGCCTTCGGCGCAGTCTTTCTGGCCGGGGTAGTCTCTTCTGCCTCCCCCTGCGTGCTGGCCACCATCCCGCTGGTGGTCGGTTTCGTCGGTGGCTACAGTGACGGTGATCGGAGCAAGGCCTTTCGCTATTCGCTGGTTTTTATCCTCGGGCTCTCCCTGACCTTCACCGCCTTTGGCGCTGCGGCGGGACTGCTCGGCACCATGTTCGGCACCCTTGGGGGGCCGTGGTATCTGATTGCCGGATCCATTGCGCTGGTCATGGGTGGCCAAATGATGGGGCTGTACGAGATTCGCCTCCCGGTCAGACGGGATTTCAAGCCGAAGCGGGGAGGCATAGTCGGTGCCTTCCTGCTGGGGTTGTTCTTCGGCGTCGTTTCGTCCCCCTGTGCCACGCCGGTTCTGGTGGTGCTGCTGACGCTGGTGGCGGGAAAGGGTCAGGTGCTGTACGGCATCGCTCTTCTCTTCTGCTATGCGATCGGCCACTGCCTGCTGATGCTTTTTGCCGGTACGTTTACCGGTTTCGTCGAGGGCTTCATAAAGGCGCGAGGTGTAGTCAACTTCTCCCTCTGGGCCAAGCGGGTCAGCGGGGCTCTTGTCGCAGTGGTGGGCGGCTGGTTCGTGTGGCAGGGAATAGGGATGTAAAGCTTCCCCCTTACTAAAGGGGGATTTGCTTCTCTTTTTTTTACCAACATGCATGACTACTTGAGCATATCTCAACATACTGGATACTCTATGAAAATCATCGGATTTGCCCGGATTATTGCCTTACTGTTGTTGACTGTTTTGCTTGCCGTGCCGGCCATGGCGCAGGAGCGGCTGACCCTCAAGGAAGCTCTCGGCAGGGCCCTGGAGCGAAACCCGCTTATGACCGAAGCTCACCTGGGAGTTGCTGCCGGCGTGGAAGGGATTGCCGGCAGCCAAGGGAAGCATTGGCCGAAACTTTCTCTTAATCTCGCCTACAACCAGCTCCAGGACCCAGTCCCCTATATTCCGGCCCAGTCCACGGTGATCCCGGCCCATTTCAGCGATAACTATGCCTCGCTGGGATTACTCCTGTCACTGCCGATTTACCAGGGGGGGCAGATCGTCACCACTGTCCGTATTTCCAAGGTGCGGCGCGATCTGCAGCAGATTTCCCTGACCCTGACCAGAAACGAGCTGATCGCCAACACGGTCAACACCTATCACAAACTGTTGCAGCTGCAGCAGCTTCGGGATGCCTCCACAGCCGCTGTCACGGCTCTGGAAATGCAAGTCAAAAATACCAAACAGCTGTTCGATGTCGGGCGTATCGCCCGTGTTGACCTGCTGAAGGTAGAGGTGCAGCTGGCCAATGAGCGCCAGCGCCAGTTGACGGTTGACGAAGCGCTCGCCACGACGACTGCCACGCTGCGGTACCTGATGGGAGATGATCCCTCCTCAAGCGGGGAGCCGCTGTTGTTGGCTGACAACCTGACCATGCCGGGCGACAGATTGGCTGCGGCTGTCGAAGAGTTGAAGCCCTGGAGTGCCCGTCCTGAATATCAGGCTGCCGTACTCGGAGTGAAGGAGACAGATCTTTCCCGGTCTCTTTCCTTCGGCAAGTTTCTCCCGACTGTCAATGCGGTGGCAGGTTACACCGATCAGTACGGGTTTACACCCTGGTATAGAGACGCAAGCTGGTATTTCGGTCTGCAGGCCAGCATTCCGCTGTTTGAGCGCTCGCTCTATGCCGATTTCCGGCGTGATACTATTCTCAAGGAAAAATCCGTCGCACGGCAACAGGTGGTGGAGCAACAGCTGCGGCTTGACCTGACCACAGCCGCCGCCTCTCTGCGCGAAAGCGCCAACCGGGTGACAACGGCACGTCAGGCCATCGAACAGGCACACGAATCGTTCCGCATCGAACAGGAAAAATACGGGGCGGGCGCCGGCACCATGAGCGATCTGCTGCTTGCCCAGTCGGCGGATATAACGGCGGAAGCAAACCTGAGTCAGGCCATTTTTGATTACACCGCTGCCCAGGTTGCCTGGCGCAAGGCAAATGGAACTCTGGAGGAATATCTCAAATGAAACGAAAAAGCATCTTTATCCTGATTGTGATTGTCCTTGTCGTTGCCGGAGTCCTGTTTGTCGCCAAAAAGAAGAGGGAGATTGCCAGTCTTGCGCCTCCCCGGATATCGCCGCCTGCAGTGCAGGTGGTGCCGGTGAAACAGGGCACTCTTGAGGTGACCGCCCACTATTTGGGAACTATCGTGCCGTTTGTCAGAAGCGACCTCTCGGCGCGCATCTCCGGCAATATACTCACCATAAACAAACGGGAGGGGGATCCGGTACGCAGGGGGGAACTGCTGGTTACCATAGATGCGCGGGAGCTGCAGGACCGGACCGTGGCAGTGAATTCCGAGCTGCTCTCCACCCGGCAGAAACTGGCCGGTGCCCGGAGTGCCTATGAGACACAGAACGCTGTGTACGGCCGGGACCAAGCCCTGTACAAGTCAGGTGCCATCTCCCGGGAGGCGCTGGAGCACTCCCGTGCAGCCATGGACGGGACCCGATCGGTGGTTGACGCCTATACCGAGAGTCTGAAAGGGCTGGCCATGAATACCAATGTGGCCAAAACCCAGGCGGGGTATGCCCGCATTTACGCGCCATTTGCCGGCGTGGTCTCCAAACGCTGGAATGAACCGGGAGATCTGGCGGTGCCGGGCAAACCGATACTGACGGTTGACAAGAGTGCTCCCTTCAAGGTGCTTGCCCAGGTGCCTCAGGAGGAACTGCCGACGCTCCAGGCCGGAACCCCTGTTTACCTGACAAACGGCGATCAGCGGCTTTCCGCACGGGTAAACAGGATCTATCCGGCGCTGGGGAAAAGCATGCTGGCAACTGTTGAGGTGATTGTGCCCGCGGCCCCGTTCAAACTTCCGGCCGATGCCACGGTCGGGGTTGATCTGGTGGCCCGGAAAGCAACCGGTCTGATCGTTCCTGATCAGGCGGTGGTTAAAAACGGTCAACAGGCGTTCATCTATGTCGTGACCGGCAGCACGGTGCATCTGCGGCAGGTGACGCTGTTGGGCACGGGGAACGGCACGGCGGCGGTGACGGGTGATCTGCATCCGGGCGAGCAGGTGGCCGTGGCCCAGGAAAACAGGCTGCTGACGCTGGTTGAGGGCGCTGCGGTCACACCGGTGGCGAACACGGTCACTGCACCGGCCGTCACAGCCACGCCGGTACCTGCCGCCGCCGGGGGAGCCAAACCATGAAGTTTGTTGAACAGTACATAAAAAAGCCGCATCTGGTGCTGTCGGTGGTCCTGCTCTTTGCGGTGGTGGGGATCATCGGTTACCACAAGATGCCGTTCAATCTCTTTCCTGATACCGACCGACCCCAGATCAGCGTGATCACGGTCATGCCGGGAGCCGCCGCTACCGACGTGGAGTCCGACATCACCCGTACCATCGAGAAGGAACTCTCCACCATCGACATGGTGCGGCGGGTTACCTCCACCTCCAAGGATGAGGTCTCGGTGGTGACAGCCGAGTTTCAGTATGACAAAGGGCTGGACGCCGCCGCCACCGACGTGGCAAACGCCCTCAGCAAGGTGAGCGCCAAGCTGCCCCTGGGAATCAGGCCGCCACAGATCTTCAAGATCAGCCAAGCCACCCAGCCGACCATGACTCTTTCGCTTTCGCCGAAAACCGGCTTTCCGGTTGACCTGCGCAAGATCCGTGAACTGGCCGACAACCAGATCAAGGAAGAGCTGCTGCGGCTTCCCGATGTCGCCAACGTTGAGGTGTTCGGCGCCAACCAGCCGGAGGTGGCGGTCACTGTCGACCAGGATCAATTGACCCGCTTCGGGGTAAGCATGGGTGATGTCATGGGGGCGCTGGCCGCACAAAACCAAAATATTCCCCAAGGATTGATCATCCGTAAAGAGGGGCAATATCTGTTCAAAACCGCCGGCGAGGTAAAAAAGCCCGAGGAGCTGAATGAACTGGTCATCTCCCGCAAGGATGGGGGTACGGTCCATCTGCGCGACGTGGCCTCAATTTCGGCCGGGGTGCAGGAACCCCAGTCGGCCTACCACGGCAACGGCGTGGAGGCGATCGGCATCAATATCTTGCGGGCCCAGACCGGCCATACCCTTGATTCGATCCACTCGACCGAGGCGGACCTCCCCACCCTGAAAAAAGAATATCCGTTCATCAACTTCGCGGTCAGTTATACCCAGAAAGACCTGATCGAGCGGAGTGTCGACAACATGCTCGGGGCGCTCAGGGACGCCATCATCATCACCGTCATCGTGATTTTCCTGTTCCTGGGGAATATCCGCACCATGCTGCTCTGCGCCATCTCGATACCCTTTACCTATCTGATCACCTTTGCCGTCATGTGGCTGTTCGGCTTCGAGTTCCATATGGTGACGCTCACTGGCGTGATCCTGGCGGTGGGGATGCTGCTGGACGATGCCATCGTCGTGATCGAGAACATCGAGCGCCACTACCACGAGTCGGACCGGAACCTGACCGAGCTGGTGGCCGGCGGTACCGAGGAGGTGATGCTGGCGATCTTCTCCGGCACCTACGCCACCATCGTCGTGCTGCTGCCGATCATCTTCATCGGCGGCTATGTCCAGACCGTGCTCCGTCCCCTGTCGCTGTCGCTCACCATCGCCCTGGTTGCCTCTTATATCGTTTCGGTCACCATCATCCCGATCCTGGCGCCGTACATCCTGAAGAAGGGGGCCAAAGAGAACCGTTTCGAGCGGATCGTCAAGCGGGGGAGCGACCGGTTTGTCGGCGCCATCCGCGACTTTTTCACCAACATCCTCGGCTTCGCCCTCAAGCACCGCCTGATGTTCCTGCCGCCCGCCTTTCTGCTGCTGATGATCAGCGGCAAGATCGTGACCCCCCTTATCGGCAAGGATGTCATGCCTCCCATGGATACCGGCATCGTCAAGATCAACTTCGAGGCGGACAGCAACTCCTCCCTCGCCCAGACCAATGCCATCCTCACCCGGATGGAAAAGATCATCAACGGTGAAGAAGGGGTCGTCGCCATCAGCTCCACCCTGGGGTCCGAGCCGTCGGTGGTTTCCTTCGGCAGCGGCAAAAACCCCCAGCAGGGGAACATCACCATCAACCTGGTGGACCGGTTTCACCGCACACAGACCATGTGGCAGATTGAAGCCGACATGCGGCGCACGTTCCTGATGATCCCGGGGATGAAGTCGGTGGATGTCTTCGACTACGGCGCCACTCCGCTCTCTTCCATCCGCTCCACCGTGGACGTGATGGTGAGCGGCCCCGACCCCAGGGTGCTGGCGGGAATAGGCCGGGATATCCAGCACCGGCTGGAAACCGTCCGGGGGCTCAAATCGGTCTCTCTCTCCTGGACCGACGACAAGAAAGAGGTCAATTTTATCGCCAGCCGCGAAAAATGTGCCCTGTATGGTATCTCGCCCAAGGATATCGCCGCCCAGGTGCAGGCGGCCGTCCAAGGTGGTCCAGCTTCCCTGTTCCGGGTCGCCGGCGAGGACGGTTTCCTGATCCGTGCCCGCTATGATGCCTCGCAGCGGGATAGCGTGGCCGGGATGCCGCAGTTGAAAGTCAAGACCCCGCTGGGTGAAATACCGCTCTCCGCCCTGGGCAGTATTACCACCTCCTACGTGCCGATGCTGCTGACCCGCCAGAACATGCAGAATACCATTGATGTCTTTGGCTACCGGGAAAAGGCGGCGGTTTCCCACATTATGGACAATGTCCAGGCGGCGCTCAAAGGGGTGAAACTCCCGCCCGGCTACTCAATCTCCCAGGAAGGGGACGCCAAGCAGGCCAAGGAGTCATTTTCGGCCCTCATGTCGGCGCTGATGATCGGCATGGTGCTGCTCTACTTCTCCCTGGTCCCGGCCTTCAGGTCGTTTATCAATCCGCTCACGATCATGGTGGCCATTCCCCTGGCCATGATCGGGGCGAGCTGGTCGATGCTGATTGCCGGCAAGCACCAGTCCATGGGGTCTTTCATGGGGCTGATCCTTTTGGCCGGAATCGTGGTCAAAAACTCGATCCTGCTGATCGACTTCATCGAGATGGCCAAAGGGCAGGGGATGTCAACCTATGATGCCCTGCGGGAGAGCGTGCGGGTCAGAACCCGTCCGATTCTGATGACCGCCTTCGGCACGGCGGTCGGAATGATCCCGATTGCCATGGAGTGGGCCATCGGCCTGGAGCGGCTCTCTCCCCTGGCGGTGGTCGCTATCGGCGGCCTGATGGTCTCGACGTTCCTGACACTCTTGTATGTGCCGATCTTCTACTCGCTCTTTGAGGATCTCATGCTGGTTGTTCAGCGTATTATCCACAAGATGGGTTGGCGCCATACTGAAATCCCCGGTGAGATTGACAGGAGGTCTGTATGAAAACTGAACCCAATCAAATTCAAAAGATGACTGCGGAACAGGTCGGACTCCAGACCCTCTGGTCGTTGGTGCATGGCTCGCCGCTGGCGATCTTTGCCGTTGACCGGGACGCGACGGTTCTGGTGTGGAACCCGGCTGCCGAGCGCCTGTTCGGTTGGGACGAGCAGGAAGTTCTCGGGCAGATAAACCCGATTGTTCCCGAAGGGCGGGGAGAGGAGTTTCGCCGGTTACGTGAACGTGCCATTGCCGGAGAGGTGTATACCGGCATGGAAGTGCGCGTCGGCAGGAAAGACGGCTCACCCGTCGACATCAGTGTCTCCACCGCTCCCCTGCGTGACGAGTCAGGGATCATCATCGGCCTTATGGCGGTCGTTGCCGATATTAGTGAACGCAGGCGGATGGAAGAAGCCCTGCGGGACAGTCTCCAGAAGTCGCGGAGGATATTCGACGAAACGATCCATGCCCTTGCCGAGGCTGTGGAAATGAGAGACCCGTACACCGCAGGACACCAGCGGCGGGTCGCCCGTCTGGCCTGCGCCATCGCTGGTGAAATGTCGCTTCCGGCTGAACGGATCAACGGTATCCGCACCGCTGCCATCGTGCACGATATCGGCAAGCTCTCCGTACCGGTCGAGATTCTCAGCAAACCGGGGCGGTTGTCGGAAGCCGAGCAGAGCCTCCTTAAAATCCATCCCCAGGCCGGTTATGAAATACTGGATGGCATTGAATTCCCCTGGCCGATTGCCCGTATCGTCCAGCAGCACCACGAACGGATTGACGGCAGCGGCTACCCGTTGGGACTGCAGGGGGAGGAGATACTTCTGGAGGCGCAAATCTTGACTGTTGCTGATGTTGTCGAAGCGACCTCGTCCTATCGCCCCTACAGGCCGGCCAACGGGATTGCCGTTGCCCTTGCGGAAATAACGGCATACCGGTGCAGCCGCTACGACCCTGACATCGTTGATGCGTGCCTCGGTTTGTTCAACAAGGGCTTCATGCTGGAGTAAATGCCACATACAGGCCGATAATTTCTAAGCCGTTGATTTTTTCGGGCTTTTATGCGAATAACAGAACCTGTTACATTCAACTATAAATATATAGCGGTGACTTATGCTGAAACTGTTCGTACTGTTCCTGTTGCTGCTGGTTTGTTCGACGCAGCCTCTGTATGCTGCTACCCCCCTGACACTCGACGAGGCGCAGGCTACGGCCCTGAAAAACCACCCTCAGATTGTTGAGGCAAAGGAGAACTTGAACGGCGCCGATGCGAGAACCGGCCAAGCCTTGTCTAACTATTACCCCCAGATAAGTATTGCCGCCGACTGGAGCAGGGGACGTTCCTACCTTACGCCGTTGCAAAGCATCAAAACGACGGAAGTCAATACGGAGGCCCTGTACCTGAAGCAGACGATTTACGATTTCGGTCGCACCTCCGGGGTGGTGGATGCGGCCCGCAGCAATCGTGATGGTGCTGACAAGGCTCTTTCCATAACCCGTCAGGATGTTACGTTGCGCGTCAAAAGTGCTTTTTATCTGCTGCTGGCTGCTGAAAAGCAGGTTGATGCCGTTGCGGAAAACGTTACGGCCCGAACGGAGGTCCACCGGCAGGCGCAGGAGTTCTTCAAACAGGGAATCAGAGCACGGGTGGATGTCGCCAGGGCGGAGGCGAACCTTTTTACCGCAAAAACCGCGCTGATCCGGGCGGAGAACAATCGGGATATTGCCCGACTCGAGCTTGCCGGCGCCATGGGGATGGCATCCCTTGGAGAGCGTGCCGTGGTTGAGCCTTCTCCTGTTTCGGCGCCTCTGCCGGAACGGAGCCAGGTGCAGCAGGACGCGCTGCGCAACCGTGCCGAGCTGCAGCAGCTGGCCGCCCTGAAATCAACCGCTTCCGCCACCCTGAAAACAGCCAAAAGCAGCTATCTGCCGATCGTCTCCGGAACGGCGAACGTCGGCTACGCCGACCGTGACTTTCCCCCCACCGGCAACGTCTGGGGAGTGGGTCTGAACGTGACCATGCCACTCTTTTCTGGCTTCTCGTCGGTCGAGCAGGTGAAAGAAGCCACCGCAAACATCAACGCAACAGAAGCCCGGCAGAGTAATCTCAGGCTGCAAATCATCAAGGATGTCGAATCCGCGTGGCTCGGAGCAAACGAGGCAGCCGCCCGCATGGTCTCGACCGGGAAGGAAGGCGCCGCTGCCGATGAAAACAAAATGCTGGCGGAGGGGCGCTATCATGAAGGGGTCGGCAGCATCATCGAGGTGACCGATGCAGAGTCCCTGGCTCTTGATGCGCATACCGCCCGTATTCAGGCCCTGTACGATTATGACATCGCACTGGCCCGCCTCGACCGTGCCGTCGGAAAAGAGTGAGAAGAAGCTGTTAAGGAGTGATACATGGAACTGCTGAAAGCAGTAGCAAAAAAGAAAAAATATCTGATCTGGCCCGTGGCTGTTCTGGCCGTCGGCATTGTTCTCAAGCTGACGCTCCTTGCCCCGCCGCGGGTGAAGGTCGTGACCGTCCGGAAACTCGACCTGACCTCCCAGGTATACGGCAATGGCACGGTCGAGGCGAAGGTGGTAGTCGGCGTCTCCAGCAGGGTGACCGGCAGGATAGTGGCAGTGTACGCCGATCAGGGTGATGTCGTGAAACGGGGCCAACTCCTTGCAAAACTGGAAAATGACGATGTTATCCAGCAGCAGCGACAGTCCGAAGCCGGTCTGAACAGATCAACTGCCGATGTGAGCGTGGAACAGGCAAATTTCCAGAAGGCCAGGGCGACTCTGGCGCTGGCGGAAAAGAACGCCCAGCGGTTCAAGATACTGGCCGAAAAGAACCTGGTCGCCAGGCTGGAGGCTGATCAGTATGAAACCGCACGCCAGGTGGCCAGGGAAGAGGTTGCCCGGAGCAGGGCCGCCATCGAGGCGGCGCGCATGGGACAGCAGGCCGGTCGCGCCGGGCTTGGTTTTGCCCGGAGCAAGGTTGCGGACACGCTCATCTATGCTCCCCAGGATGGAGTGGTAATTACCCGTGATCTGGAACGGGGCGATACGGTTTCACCCGGGATGTCGATCTTCACCCTCGCCGATCCGCGAACCGTCTGGGTCAAGGCCAACGTGGACGAGTCCCAGCTGAAGGGGATTGCCGTCGGCAACACGGCGCTGATCGCACTGCGCTCCTTGGGTAGCGCACAGCTGCCCGGCCAGGTTGCCCGAGTGGGACACGAGAGCGACCGGGTAACCGAAGAGCTGGAAGTGGATGTGGCCTTCAGTGAACCGCTGAAACACTTTCGCCTCGGTGAACAGTCTGATGTCTATATTGTAACCGGAATGAAGAAAAACGCCCCGTCACTCCCCTCAGCCGCCATTGTCACGAAGGACAGGAAACGGGGCGTCTGGGTCGTGGCGAACGGAAAAATTGCATTCAAGCCGGTGGTCGTTGGTATCGAGGACCGCCGCAACCTCACGGAAATCGTTGCCGGGCTTGCCGGTGGCGAACGGATCGCGGTGGCGTCACCTCTTGAAATCGCAAAATTCAAGAAAGGCATGAAGGTGCGGGTAGCGCAATGAATCTTGCCATTCGTGACATCCGCTATCACCGCGGGAGGTTCATGCTCACCTCCATCGGTCTCGGACTGCTGCTCGGCGTGGTGATGAGCATGGGGGGGATCTATCGGGGGCTCTTTGCCGATGCACTGGCGGTGCTCGACTTCACCAAGGCCGACATCTGGGTGGTGCAGCAGGACACGAACGGCCCGTTTGCCGAGAGTTCGCGCATTCCGGAAGACATCAAGTACCGTATCAAGGCGGTGCCTGGTGTGGCAGAGGCCTCTCCGCTGTCGTTTCAGACCATTCAGGTCGAGCGGATGGACAAACCGTTCCGCTTTTTCCTGATTGGCTATGACCTGAATGGCTTCGGCGGCCCGCCGGAGATCATTGCGGGGCGCGGCATTCGCCAGAAGCACTATGAAATGGTCGTTGCCAAGGCGATGCGGATGGAGATCGGCGAAAAGATTCATCTGGGGCTTCACGATTACACCGTGGTGGGAATAACCGGAAAGGTGGTCTCTTCGGGAGGGGATCCGGCGGCGTATGTGAGTCTGGCCGACGCCCAGGATATCCAGTTCAAGAAAGATAACGACGCCATCAGGAACGACCGGGAGAGGATCGGGGCGAATCTGGCTGCAATTCAGACTCTTTCTCCGGCCCAGGCAAAATTCCTCAAACAGAACATCACCGGCATCACGGAATCAACCCACATCGTGAACACCATTGTGGCGCGGCTGGAACCGGGCGCGAACCTCCACGAGGTTCAGGAGCGGATCAGCCGCTGGAATCATTTCCGTCCCATCTCCGTGGAAGAACAGACGAAGATTCTTACCAAAGGGATGATTGAGAAGGCCCGGATGCAGCTGGGGCTGTTTCGGATTATCCTGCTGATTATCTCCGGGGTTATCATTTCGCTGATCATCTACACCTCGACCCTTGACAAAATTCGCGTCATTGCCACCCTGAAGCTGATCGGCGCACAGAACCGGGTGATCATCGGCATGATCCTGCAGCAGTCGCTGCTGATGGGAATACTGGCCTATGGTATCGGCTATCTCCTGATCCTGCTAACGTACAAAAATTTTCCCCGCCGGATCGTGCTGGAAGCGTTCGATCTGCAATTGCTGTTTGTCATTGTTATAGCTATTTGCATGATTTCAAGTTTCGTCGGCATTCGAAAGGCGCTCAAGGTCGAGCCGGCGGAGGCCCTGGGTGGATAAAACTATGTACGCGATAGAAGTGGACAATCTGACGAAAATCTACGGTAAGGGTGAGACCTCCGTAACAGCCCTGCAGGATGCACGTTTCAAGGTCAGGCCGGGAGAACTGGTTGCCATCCTCGGTCCCTCGGGTTCGGGCAAGACAACGCTGTTGACCTGTATCGGCCTGATTAATGAGCCGACGCACGGCACGGTCGTTATCGACGGCACTACGGTCGCCGATGACGGATGGCACAGCGGCATTGACCTGAAGCGGATGCGCCGGGAAAAGCTCGGTTTCATCTTCCAGGCGCACAACCTGATCCCGTTTCTGACCGCTCAGGAAAACGTGATGATAGCGCTGGAGATTAACGGGCTGACGCGTACTGATGCAAAAAAACGCGCTGTTGAACTGCTGAATGCGCTTAACCTGGGACACCGGATCAATAATTATCCGACCGCCCTTTCCGGAGGTGAATCGCAGCGGGTTGCCATTGCCCGGGCGCTGGCCAATCGCCCAAAGGTGATTCTGGCCGATGAGCCGACCGCTGCGCTTGATACGGAAAACGGCAAAAACGTCATGGACCTTTTGAAAAAACTGGCGGTGGAGAACCATTCAGCCATCATGGTGGTCACTCACGACCACCGCATGGTGGAAAACTTCGACAGAATCCTGGAGGTGAGCGATGGTCGCATTACCGCCGAAAAAAATAACCGGGAGGCGGGGTGAACCCGGATTTCCCCGGATAGTATTTGCTCTTCTCCCGGAATCTGCAAAAACGTCTTGACGGCAACTCATCCACCAGTGTATGGATACCTGCTTATAAATTATCAGTTCCTCCCCCAACAGCTTATTCCTTTCCGTTTTCCTGGTTATCGGAGCAGACCGCATGCCGTTGATACCCTCTTCCGTTGAGACATGCCTGGCAGGCAGCCTTTGTATGAGCGAACTGATGTCGATATTGTTGCTCAGTGGGGTAGTGCTGCTGGTTATCTCTCTCACCATGGTCCGCAAGCTGCGAAAAGAGCTGCCTCAGGGCGCCAACCGCAGCCGGTGGTATCTTCTGGGGGGGATGATCCTGCTGTTTTTCTTCGGGTATGTGGGCTTCTTTATTCTTAAATATCGGGTACGTTATTCCGCTCCCGAGATGCTGGTGGCGGTGATCATGTTCTTTGGTGCCGTCTTTGTTTTGCTGGTCTGTTTGCTGGCCTATCGGACAACGCAGGAGCTCAAACGTATTTATGTCCTGGAGCAGGAGACCATCACTGATCCGTTGCTGGGAATATTCAACCGCCGCTGTCTTGATCGCAGAATGCAGGAAGAGGTGCTTCGCGCCCAGCGCTATCGGCTTGAGCTGGCGGTGCTGATGGTTGATATTGATAACTTCAAGCAGGTTAACGATACCTGGGGGCATCAGGTCGGTGACCTGGTCCTGCAGCATCTGACCGAAATACTGGTGGTTGCTCTGCGACAGACCGATGTCCTGGCCCGTTTCGGTGGTGAAGAGTTTGTCATCTTGTTGCCTCATACCTCTGAAGTGGAGGCTAACAAGCTGGCAGAACGGCTGCGTACGGCCGTGGAGCACACCCCCCTGCACCGGATCCCGGAACTGCGTGTGACGGTCAGCATCGGCAGCGCCTGCCTGCTGCCGGATGGCGACACTGCATACTCTCTGCTGGAACGGGCCGACAAGGCGATGTACTGCGCCAAACGCGAAGGGCGCAACCGGGTGGTCCGTTATCCGGATCACGACCGTGCCGGTAATGGCGGGAACAATATCTGAAGCATCAACGTATCACTCCTTCCGTGATGTAACCATTCAATCTGCTATATCAAACAAAAACTTTTTAATGTCTTCTCTCGCCAATTGACGAAAGAGAAACTTCTTGTAAAATAATAATATTCTACACGGATATGTTACTCGGAATTGTCTTGTTATCCACGAGTTTGCCGCTATTAAAATTGATCAGACCGGTATGAAATGTAAAATAGGTGTTGACACATTAGGTTATTAATATATATATAAATGTATAATTGTTTGGAGGGGTGTTATGTATCGTTTATTACTAACGGGTGCGGTGTTGCTCTGGAGCGTTGCTGCCGTCGAAGCCGAGCCATTGAAGCTCTCGCTCAGGGATGCCATGAATATGGCACTTGAAAACAACAATCAGATCAAGGCTGCCCGTTATACGTCTCATGCCGCCCGTCAGGGGGTAAATAGTGCCAATTCCCGGTATCTGCCGGCGGTGGCGTTTGAGGAAACCCTGGCTGCATCCAACTCGCCGGTTAATACATTTATGATGAAGCTTGATGAGGGGCGCTTTACAAATGCTGATTTCAATAACCTCAACAACCCCTCCGCGCAGCATGACTTTAAAACCGTCCTGTCGATCCAGCAGCCGCTGTTTGCCCCTTCGCTCTCTCCCCTTAAGGATATGGCCGTCAAGGATGCGCAGAAATCAGAGCTGCAACTGGAAGCTGCCCGGCAGGGCATCGCCTTTCAAACGTTCTACACGTATCTTGAAGTACAAAAAGCCGCCGCTCAACTCAAGGCCGCCGATAAAGCTGTTGCCGATGCCCGGGAGAATATGCGGCTCGCAACGGTCAGGACATCTGCCGGAGTCGGCCTCCGATCGGATGAACTGCGCTCCCGCACTCACTTCTCGATGGTTGAGCAGCAGCAGATCACCGCTCAGGACAACCTGGCGCTTGCCAAAATGAAGCTGGCGCTGTTGATCGGCCTGCCCGATGACAGTGTGTATGAGATCGCCGGATTTTCGGACAGCATCGCGGTCCCTGCCATAAACGATCAGGTTGTCCGGGACGCTCTCGATAACCGGGTTGAAATCAAACAGTCTCATACAGACGTTGAAAAATCGGATGCCGCACTCAGGCTTGCCTGGAGCGGCTATCTGCCGACTGTGGGAGCATTCGCCGCATACCAGTTGAACGCCAAAGATGCCCCGCTTACTTCAGACCATGATGCCTGGAGCGCAGGAGTTTCGCTCAAATGGCAGCTGTTTGACGGGTTCCGCACCAACAGCGAGCGTAAACAGGCACTAGCCGGTCAAGCGGCTGCCCGTGAGATGCTGGAATCGACAACAAAGAATGTCCGCTATCAACTCAAGGAAAGTTACCTCCGGAGGGATGAAGCGGGTAAGCGCCTGGAAGTGGCCAGGCATGCGGTGGTGGATGCCGAAGAAACGGTCAGGCTTCTGACAAAACGCTATGAAAATTCATTGTCGACGCTGGTTGAATTGCTTGACGCCCAGACGGCGCTTAACCAGGCCCGGGCGAATCTGGTTGAAACCGAGGCAGGGTATGCCCTGGCGGGTGGCCAGGTTTATTACATGACGGGAACATTTGTGAAGGAGATGCTTAAATGAGGAATTATCTACTGCTTGTAACGATCATGCTGACCGCTGCAGTTTCTGTCACGGGGTGCTCAAAGAAGCATGATGCGGATAAAGCTGAAAACGTGCCGGCAGCAGTCGTCAAGGGCGTAACCCTGGAGGTCGTCAAGAGTGTTGCCGCCCCTGAACTGCTGGAAGTGGTCGGGAACGTGCGCGCGCGTTCCAGTGCGGTCGTCTCGACCCGTATCCCGGGCAGCATCAGCGTGCTTCGTGTCCGTGAGGGAGACCGGGTGCGCAAGGGGCAACTGCTTGTGCAGCTGGATGCCCAGGAAAACCAGGCTAATGCCGCTGTAGCAACCGCCGCTATTGACGAGGCCCGCCGCGGACTGGATGAAGCACAGGCACAAAAAAAACTGGCCGACACGACGTTTGTCCGCTATCAGAATCTTTTCAAGGAACAGGCGGTGACCCGCCAGGAATTTGATGTCAGGCAGACCGAGAAAGAGGTTGCGGCTCAGGGCGTAGCACGCGCCAATTCAAGGCTTAAACAGGCTCAAGCGGGGGCAAAAGCCGCAACCACCATGTCAGGCTATACCCGTATTATCGCCCCCATTTCGGGAGTGGTTGCCAGCAAACAGGCCGATCTCGGGGCGACGGTTTTTCCCGGCCAGCCGCTGATGACCATCGATGACGATCGGAGCTATCAATTGGAACTTGCACTGCCGGAAAACGTTGCACCCAGGGTCAAAACGGGTTCAGCGCTGCAGGTGACGCTGGATTCGATTGGAAGTTCGTTTCCCGCCCGGATCACCGAGATCGTTCCGACCGCCGACCCGGGCAGCCGTACCGTTGTTGCCAAGATCGCCCTGAATCAGAAGGGGCTGAAATCCGGCATGTTCGGCCGGGGCGCGGTTAATCTCGGGACAACGGTTACCAGCATCACCGTGCCGAAAACTGCGATTATTGAACACGGCGCGCTCTCTTCCGTCTGGACAGTGGGTACGGATAACATTGCCCATCTGCGGATCGTAAAGGTCGGCAGGCAGACCGGGGAACGGGTGGAGATTCTTGCCGGACTGTCGGAGGGTGATCGCGTGGTTGTTTCCGGTGCCGGGAACGTAACCGAAGGGGCTCGGGTGGAGTAGATTATGGAAAACCTCGGTTTTGCCGGAAAAATAGCCCGCACGTTCATCAATTCCAAGCTGACGCCCCTGATTGTGGGTGCTTCTCTGCTGCTTGGCTTTTACGCCATCAAGATGACTCCTCGCGAAGAGGAACCGCAGATTGTGGTGCCGATGATGGACATCTTCCTCCCGATGCCCGGATCTTCCCCGCAGGAGGTGCAGGAGCGGGTGGTCAAACCCTTTGAAGCCAAACTGTGGGAGATCAAGGGGGTCGAATACCTCTATTCCATGAGTCGTCCCGGCATGGGGATCATCACGGTCCGCTTTCAGGTGGGGCAACCGCTGGAGGGGTCGCTGGTCAAGCTCTACAACAAGGTGATGAGCAACCGCACACTGCTTCCGCCGGGGGCTATGGAGCCGCTGGTAGTCCCGAAATCCATCGATGACGTTCCCATTTTCGCTGTGACACTCTGGTCGGACCGCTATGACCATGGGACTCTGCGAACGCTGGCATATGAAGTCGCTGACCAACTGAAGAAGAGTGAAAATACTGCTGAAACGACCATAACCGGTGGCTTCTCACGACAGGTACGTGTCATCCTGGATGCGCCGCGCCTTGCCGGGTTTGGTCTCTCACCGCTGCAGGTGGCGGGCGCCCTGCAAAAGGGGAACGCATCCCTTCCATCGGGCAGCTTCTCAAGTGACAACAAGTCAATGCTGGTGCAAACAGGCGATTTTCTCGAAAATGCCGATGCCGTCAAGCGTGTGGTGGTCGGCGTGTATAGCGGCAAACCGGTGTATCTGTCGGACGTCGCCACGGTAGAGGACAGCCTCAGCGTACCGAACGATTATGTCTTTTTTGGCATGGGGCCGGGTGCCGCGGTCAAGAAGATTACCGGTAATCCCAAACAGGATTACGCTGCGGTAACGATTGCCGTTGCCAAGCGGACGGGATCAAATGCCACCTGGATTGCCGACGACCTGCTGAAAAAGATAGAATTCATGAAGGGGAGCACGATTCCTGCCGATGTCCACGTAACCATCACCCGCAATTATGGTGAGACCGCCCGGGAAAAGAACAACGAGCTGTTGTTTCATATGTTTCTTGCGGCCATCTCGGTCACGATCCTGATCGCGCTTTTCATGGGATGGCGTGCCGGTGCCGTGGCAGCAATCGCCATCCCGGTCACCCTGGCGTTGACGTTGCTGGTGATCTATCTGATCGGCTATACCCTCAACCGCATTACTCTCTTTGCGCTGATTTTTTCGATCGGCATTTTGGTAGACGACGCCATTGTCGTTGTGGAAAATATTCACCGGTTCTTCACCACCAAGCTGATGGACCCGTTGGAAGCGGCGATACGAGCGGTGGACGAAGTAGGTAATCCAACGATTCTTGCCACGTTTGCCGTCATCGCTTCGGTGATGCCGATGGGCTTTGTTGGCGGTCTGATGGGTCCGTACATGCGTCCGATCCCGGTCGGGGCCAGCACGGCCATGCTCATTTCCATGTTCATCGCCTTTATTGTAACCCCCTATTTTGCCTTTCGTTTCATGAAAGGGAAAGCACATCACGATGCCGGCGAAGAAATAAAGGCATCGAAACTGACGCTCTTTTATCGCCGTCTGATGGGAAGATTCCTGCATGACGCCAGAGTGCGAACGGCGTTCCTGGCAGGAGTCGTCATATTGCTGCTCGCTTCGTGCTCACTCATTTACTTTAAAGCGGTCACGGTAAAAATGCTGCCGTTTGACAATAAAAACGAGCTGCAAATCATCATTGATGCGCCTGACGGCACCCCGCTGGAACAGACCGCCCGCATGACAAAAGAGATGGGGGATGCACTCCGGACCGTCCCGGAGGTAACCGATTTTCAGCAGTATATCGGCACCAGTGCGCCGTTCAACTTCAATGGCCTCGTACGGCACTACTATCTGCGTAAAGCGTCCAGCATGTCGGACATCCAGGTCAATCTGCTCCCCAAGGAAGATCGCTCGGATCAATCCCACGCGATCGCCAAACGTATCCGTCCGCTTGTGAAGGCGATTGCGGACAAGTATGGCGCCCGGGTCAAGGTTGCCGAGATTCCGCCGGGCCCTCCGGTGCTGGCGACCCTGGTGGCCGAGATTTATGGCCCGGATGACGCCACGCGGGCAGCAACTGCAGCCAAAGTAAAGGCCATCATGGCCAAAACCGAAGGCGTGGTCGATGTGGATTGGTATCGCGAGGACGACCAGCCCAAGCTTTCCTTCACCGTTGATCGCGTAAAAGCAGCTCTTTCCGGCGTCGCCGTGGATGACGTTGCTAAAACGCTGCACATCGCCCTGGACGGCCAGGATGCCGGATTGCTGCACGTGGCGAAAGAGAGAGAACCGGTTGCCATTAACCTTCGACTTCCCGCTGGTCAGCGAAGTTCCATAGCAGCATTGTCATCAGTCTATGTAACGGGAGCGAAGGGGGACATACCGCTCTCGCAGCTGGTACGTGTCACTAGCGGCATTGAGAACAAGACGCTGTATCGCAAAAATCTCAAGAACGTCATCTATGTGACCGCTGATGTGGCGGGAAAGATCGAGGCGCCGGTCTATGCGATTCTGAAGATGCAGAAGCAGATCGATGCCATCCACACGCCGGACGGGCACAAGATCAAAGTGCTGGCGTCGCGTCAACCCTGGAGCGAAGAGCATATCGGCATGAAGTGGGACGGCGAATGGCATATCACCTATGAAGTGTTCCGTGATCTGGGGATTGCATTCGGGGCTGTCATGGTGTTGATCTATATCCTGGTCGTGGCCTGGTTCAAAGATTTTACCACGCCATTGGTTATCATGGCTCCGATTCCGCTGACGCTGATCGGTATCCTGCCGGGGCATGCCCTGTTTGGGGCTTTCTTTACCGCTACCAGCATGATCGGCTTCATAGCCCTGGCCGGCATCATTGTGCGTAACTCGATAATTCTTATAGATTTTGCCGTATTACGCAGGAATGAAGGGTTGCCGCTCGATGAGGCGATCATTGAAGCCGGTGCAGTACGTTTTCGTCCCATGTTGTTAACAGCCGCAGCGGTCGTGGTGGGAAGTTTCGTGATCCTGTTTGATCCGATATTCCAGGGGCTGGCCATTGCCCTGATGTGCGGGGAAATTGCAGCGACAACCCTGTCCCAGATCACCATTCCGATCCTGTATTTTCTTGTGCAACGCAGGAAAGAACAGCATACTGGTATAAGTAGTCAATAAGTAAAAGAGGGTTACATGTTCTGGTCGAAAAAAGCAAAACCAACATTGGAAGGTATGGAACTGGCAGCACAGTGCCAGGCAGAAGCAGAAGGTCTGTACCGCTCGGGAAAATATCATTGCGCAGAAGCGGTATTGGAAACCGTGCGGCGGCATTTTGCCGCAGACGTACCTGAATCGATAGTGTGTGCTGCCTCTGGTTTTGGTGCTGGCTCCAGCGCAGGCTGCATCTGTGGTGCTGTTTCTGGTGGTACTATCGCACTGGGGCTGGTGCTGGCGGACAAGAAGGAATCTACTCACCTGACCAAAGAGCTGCATATATGGTTCAAGGAAAAGTACGGTGTAACCTGCTGCAAGATTATTCGTAAAAACCACAAAGGCGCCTGCCCGGTTCTGACGGGTGAAGTAGCAGGAAAAATTGCGGAGATGCTGGGCAGGAAATCCCCCCTGACCCCCCTTTCATGAAGGGGGGGACTTTATAACCTCCCTCTTTCATGACAAGAGGTGACTTTATAGAGTCCCCTTTTCCATGATGGACGGACTTTATAGCTTCCCTCTTTCATAAAGGGTGGACTTTAAAGCTTCCCCCTTCATAAAGGGGGACCGAGGGGGATTTGATTTTACTTTTAAAACCAAAAGGAGTTTGTACCATGAAAGAAGAATATTACATCGAGCGCATCGTGCGCATCATAGCCGGAACATTTATCATGATCTCGTTGCTGCTGGCGCATTTCCACTCTCCCAACTGGCTCTGGTTCACCGGTTTTGTCGGCCTGAACCTTTTCCAGTCCGGCTTTACCCAATTTTGCCCCTTGTTCATTATTCTGAAGAAAATGGGCGTGCCGCGCTTCCCGAAGGTCACCTGTTGCAAATGAAAACCCGCATTACTATCCTCTGCGAGAACTCGGTCGGATCAATCTCAGGTACGCTTGGAGAACATGGCTTTTCCGCGCTGCTTGAACCGGCAGGTATGGCTCCACTGCTGTTTGACACCGGGCAGGGGCTCACCCTGCTGCATAATGCCCGGCGAATGAACAAGGATCTTTCCCTGGTCAGCCAGGTGGTGCTTTCACATGGGCACTATGATCATACCGGAGGATTGAAACCTTTGCTGGAGGAGTGCGGCCCGAAGCAGGTCTACGCGCACCCTTCTGTTTTCAATCCCCGCTTCCGGGTGAAGGGTAACGGTGAATGTTATCCGATCTCGCTGCCTTCCCGCCGGGAAGAACTTGAGGCAGCGGGGGCGAGTTTCAACCTTTCAAAGGAATTTCGCACTATCGCCCCCGGGATACACCTGACCGGTGAAGTGCCGCGGATAACCGCTTATGAAGTCGGTGACCAGGGGTTGTACTGTGACTGCGCCGGTCAGAACCCAGACAATACTCCTGATGATCAATCGCTCGTGCTGGAAACGGAAAAAGGTCTTGTGCTGATTCTGGGATGCTGTCATTCCGGAGTAATAAATACGGTGGAGCATGTTGCCGTCATGACCGGCAGGCGCGATGTCTACGCCGTGCTCGGCGGCACGCACCTGGGATTCTGCGGTGAGGAGCAGATTGGCAAAACGATCACCGCACTGAGAGCACAGGGAATAAAAAAGCTGGCCGTCAGCCACTGCACCGGTTTTGCCGCTTCGGCACGGTTGTCTCGGGAGATGCCGAAAGAGTTTCAAGTGGCGATGGTTGGTTATACACTGGAAGTATAACCATGAAAAAACATTTGAAACACAGAGGGCACAGAGAACACAGAGTAAAATACAAGCGTTATAAGTTTAAAAATATTTTTTGATTCACCCAAAAGGAATATCTTGTTTTGGTTTTAAGCCTCTGATTTCTCTGTGGCTCTGTGTTATTGAACTGCCGTTTTTGACATGGTTGTTTTGTCCCAACATGCTGAAACCGAAGTATTTCAGAATTATTTACTTTTGAAAGTAATCCTGTCCCGCAGCACAAAATCCCCCGCATTTCATACGGTTTTTTTCTCAGAAAATTATCCGAAGTTCGTGTTTTATTATTTTATATGTGACTATAAATATATAAAACACATGATATTTCTATAGACATCTATATTGTGTATGCAGTATACAGTCACCTGTTTACGCTTGCTCTTCACTAGCATTAGTATGAAAAATACTCTGCAAGGGAGGTGGATGACTGTAGTTTTGTTTTGATTCTGACCGTTTGTTTGGGATGTTTTCACAGGCAGCAACAAACTATTTCAACATGGAGGTAGTATGAAACAAAAGATGGCGAAGAAACTTCTTTGTATCGCGGTTGCAGGCATTATGATGCCTATGGCTGCACAGGCAGCTGACGCGGATCTGCAACTGAAGGTCGATAAGCTGACCCAGGATCTTAATGATCTCAAGGGTACAGTCCAGCGTGTTCAGGACAAATCACTCAGCAAGTGGTTGTCCATCGGCGGCGATTACCGCTTCCGGGTTGATAGTCTTCATGGTCAGACGGTAGGGTATATCGATCCTAATCTCATGTTTAACACTGTTGGTCAGAATCTTCAGGTTGCTGCTTTTACAAACCCAATAGCAGCTAGTGTCTATATGCCTGGTTTTACTGCTGGTCAAGCACTGACCGGATTCATGGACTTTGGCAACCAGATGAAAGCTACTACAACATATGCTGGAGCATTATCTTTTCTGAATCCAGCAAATCCCCTTGTTGCTGGATTGCCAAGCCTTGCACCCGCTGGTATGGTTGCAGCTTATAAGCCAAAAAACGAAACCCTTTACACCAACAAGTTCGACCTTGACCTGCACGCCAAGGCCACCCAGGATGTTACGGTGAACGTCAGACTTGCCATGTACAAGACTTTCGGTTCCCAAGATGCCTCTGCAACGACCGGCAATTACTTTGCCGACCGTGTCGGCGTATTCGACGGTACCCTTGGTCATGTGCCGTCCAGCAGCCTGCTGGACGTTGACCGCGCCTATGCAACATGGAGCAATATTGCCGATCAGCCGGTATGGTTCTCGGTTGGCCGTCGCCCTTCAACCAACGGTGCACCCAGCAACCTGAGACTGGACAACGAACGCCCCGGCAATGGCGGCACTCCTGCGTTGCTGGTTGATTACGCCTTTGACGGAGGCACTATCGGCTGGGCCCCTGACATCGATATGCTGCCCGGCGCCTATGCCAAGGTTTGTTACGGCCGTGGCTTCGACAGTGGCTTCAAAGGTAATTCCAGCCTTAGCACTAATAGCATCAAAGATACCGATATGCTCGGTGTAGCTGTTATCCCGGTTGACACCGATCCGCTGCGCGTCTGGCTGCAGTGGAACCGCGGCTTCAATATTTTCGATTTCCCGGTTATGAACAATACCGCTTTTGGCAATACTGCACCTTCCACCAATCTTGGTAGCATCGACTGGTACGGCGCAGGCGCCATGAGTACCCTTAAAAACGTCGGTCCGGGTAACCTGAACTTCTTCACCGATTTAGGTCTGAGTGTCACCCATCCCGGAAACAATGTATCAGGCCAAGCCGGTTTCCAGGGCCTTGGCACAGGTTACTTCTTTAAACCTGAAGCCCCGGTCAGCAGAACCGGCTGGGCTGCCTACGCAGGTGTACGCTATGACCTGCCTTCCAAAACAAAACTCGGCTTCGAGTTTAACCACGGTTCGAAAGACTGGATCACCTTTGCTCCTGCTGCCGACGATATGTGGACCAGCAAAGTCGGCACACGTGGTAATGTGTATGAGCCGTACATCATTCAGGAACTTGACCTGAAACCGATCTCATCATACTTCAGCAAGACCTTCTTCAAGATCGGCTACCAGTATTATGACTTCGAATACACCGGCAGCAACAACTGGGTCGGCGCTCCTGTCAAGATTTCTGACATCACACCTGGTACCATGTTGATGATGGCACCGGTTTCAAAAGCCCAGGATGTATACGCAACATTCGAAGTGCACTTCTAGGTTGTAGCCTTTATTCCCGGCAGTGGATTTCACTCCACTGCCGGGAAGTAAAAAAAGTTTTGCGGATTTATATTGATAATGGTATTATCTATATAATTCCATATCACGCAAGGAGCGTATCATGAAAAAATTTGTATCCGTAGTTGCAATGCTGGCCTTGGTAGTTGTTTCCCTGGTTTCCTTTACAAAAACTGCACATGCTGAAGAAGTGAAGATGGTCGGTGTGATTACCAAAATCGAGGTTGCCGCCGATAAGAAATCTGCAACAGTCACCCTGAAAGACAATAAAACTTCTGCAAACGTTGTAATTCTGGTGAAAGATGAAATGACGCTCGACAAATTCAATGACAAGCGCATTGTGTATGGCGACGAGATCCGTTGCAAATATGAAGTTGAGGGTGGTAAGAATGTTTCCAAGCTGTTTAAAAAAACAGCCGGCTGCTAAATCTTATTTCAAACAGCTTTCATGCTGATGTACTCAACCCCCAACGTCTCCTGTAAACAGGAGGAGTTGGGGGTTGTTTTTTTTAACCTAGAAAAGCATTTGAAACACAGAGGGCACAGAGAACACAGAGTAAAACCCTAGCGTTATAAGCTCAAATGTTTTTTTGATTCACCCAAAGGGAATATCTTGTTTTAGTTTTAAGCCTTTAATTTCTCAGTGTTCCCTGAGGCTCTGTGTTATTGAACTGCAGTTTTTGGTTTAAAAGTACCGTGGGCGGATTCTGAATTATTTATGTAACAGCAAGACGTGCAACTTGATCTACCGGAAAGGATAAACCGCCGTGCGTTGGATACTGTTCCTCATAGCATGTTTCTGTCTGGCACCTGATCCGGACGCTGTGGCGGCTCGCGTTGGGTTTGACTGCTCCTCGTGCCACCGTGAAGGGATGAACGCCGCTGAGCTGGCCGCCCGGTTTAGGGGATCAGGAAACTGTGTCGTCTGTCACCGGGGATATGGGCGGATCTTTGACCATGCCATGGGGCAACGCAGCGGTGAAAAACACTTTGTGCAGCGAACCTATGCCCGTTTTGACTCAGGTTTCTGGAACAAAAATTGCGACTCCTGCCACGTGCAGCGCTGTGCCGATTGTCACGGTGAGACGAAGATAACCAAGCCGTCTGTCGCTGCCTGCCAGCGGTGTCATAAAGGCTATTACACCGGGTGGGACTATTCCGGACGTGCTCCGCGTGAAGAAAACTTCCGCTACCAGCGCGGTATTGTTGTCAACGGTGAGACGTTTTTGAAGATGCTTCCCGATGTCCATTACAGTGCCGGCATGACCTGCGGAGCCTGTCATTCAATGAAAAGCCTGACAGAAGGTAAAAAAACGTCCAAAAGCTGCCGCGACTGTCACACGCCGGACCTGAAAATCCTGGAACACCGTATTCCAGCCCATCTGCAGCGGATGGAATGTTACGCCTGCCATTCGGCCTGGGCGCCGCAGGAGTATGGCACCTTCTTTCTCCGTTTCCGGGATCGGCGTATGAAAGACTCTTTTGAGCTTACGCCGGGTGCAAACCCGGAATACCTGCGCAGCTCCTATCTGAAAAGACAGGATGCTCCGCCGCTGGGGATCAATGCAGCCGGGCGGGTCAGCCCGATCAGGCCGATGTTTATCGCCTATTATACCGATATCATGACTGCCAGAAATAATGGACCGGAGAATACTCTCCTGGCGGCAGAATGGCGCACATATTTTCCCCACACGGTTCAACGCGGCACGGTACCCTGTGAGGGATGTCACGACAATCCGACCCGTTTCCTGTTTGAACCTGAATCCCGGCGGATTTACAATCTTGAAAAGGATGGCATGGGTCTCACGTCGTTCTGGCTGCGGAAGGGGCAGCGGGTCAGCAATGGCAGCTTTATGGATGCCGCCCGTTATCTGCGTATGAGTAACAAAAGTCCCGCTTATACAAAGGCGTACATCGAAAAATGGAAAAATTTTCTCAATCGCGTCGAAAATTCATCACGACCTTGACCATGCTGCTCGCATCAGGTGGTTTGCTGGTACGGTATCTTACACCGCGCAGGGCCGTAAAACGCCAGGTGCTGGCCAGCGCTGCCCGTGCTGATGTACCGATCAACGGAGCACTGGTGTTTCGCAATGAGCGACTGGCACTGCTGAGAGACGCTCATGGTTTTTATGCTCTCAGTCTGGTCTGTACGCATCTGGGGTGCACGGTTACCGTCACGGAGGATGTCCTGTCGTGCCCGTGTCATGGAAGCCGCTTTGATCGGCAAGGAAGAGTACTTTCGGGGCCTGCAGACAGATCGCTTGCCCGGATGGATGTGGAAGTACTCGGGGAACGGATTGAGGTTGTCGGGTGAGGATTATTCATTTGTCATGTGGCCCGCACGGTTGCATCATAAAATGGTTATGTTAAGCTTAACTGCACTTTAATAAAGAAAAGTTCGGGAGGTATGCCATGCTGGAAATGCTTGAAAAAACTGTAATGACGACAATCGGTGTTGTCGCCATTACCCAGAAAAAAGCTGAAGAGTTGGTGGCGGAGATGAAAGAACGTTTCAAGCTGAGTGAAGACGAGGGAAAACAGATGGTTGACAGGATTCAGGCCATAGCAAATGAGAACAAGGAAAAAGTCAGGGAAATGGCAGAAGCCGAAGTTCAGAAAATTGTTGACCGCTTGGGCCTTGTTACCCGTGAGGAGTTCGATCGCCTGGTCAAACGTGTTCAAGAGTTGGAATCCCGCAGTAATAACTAGTTTATGCTCAACGTTCTGAAGATAAACCGGAATATCCGTAGCATCAGACGCTATCTGAATATCGTTCGGGTGCTCAGCACGTACGGTTTTGACCAGGTGCTTGAGATGCTGGGGCTTGCCGATGTGGTGGTACGAAGCCGACGCTTGTTCCGGCGGTCGATTCCTGATATAGCCCGGCTTACAGCCGCCGAACGGATGCGGCTCGTACTGGAGGAGCTTGGTCCGACTTTTATCAAATTGGGGCAGATCCTTTCCACCCGGCCGGATGTGATTCCTCATGCATTTGTGCAAGAGTTTGAAAAGCTCCAGGACAATGTGCCGAGTTTCTCGTTTGAGGAAGTGCTCGCCCAGATAACAGGCGAACTGGGAGGGCCTGTCGAACAGTTTTTTGCGGAGATTGATCCCGTGCCGTTAGCAGCTGCATCTATTGCCCAGGTGCATAGAGCCAGGTTGAAAACGGGTGAGGAGGTGGCCATCAAGGTGCGTCGTCCCGGCATCGTCGAGGTGGTTGAATCCGACATTGGCGCCCTGATGTCGTTAGCAGGTCTGGCCGAACGTCACGTGCCCGGCAGTGAACTGTATGACCCGGTCGGAATTGTGCGTGAATTTGCGCGTACGATCCGCAGGGAGATGGATTTTTCACGCGAAGCACGCACCATCGAAAAATTTCGTGATAATTTCATCAAAACCGGCTGGATGTATTTTCCGCGCGTATATTGGGAACAATGCTCCCGTGGTGTACTTACCATGGAATACGTTGCAGGCATCAAGGTTACCGACAGGCAAAAACTCGTTGAACAGGGGATTGACCTCAAACTGGTTGCCCGCCGTGGTGCAGATTCATTTCTTGAGATGGTGCTTACTCACGGTTTCTTCCACGGCGATTTACATCCCGGCAATGTCCTGATTCTTCCGGATAATGTGATCTGTGTTCTTGATTATGGCATCGTGGGGCGGCTGGACGACGAACTCAAGACGTTCCTCACCGATATACTGTCTGCTATCGTAAACCGGGATATGGACGAAGTTGTGTCCCTTCTGCTCTTTGCCGGAGATATCTCGGACAGTCTGGATATACGTGCCCTTAAGCGGGATCTGTTCAATTTCATTGACGGCTACTACGAGATTC
The DNA here is from genome assembly GCA_027404165.1 of Geobacteraceae bacterium. Next base: position 307,889 of record DAHZCG010000006.1, on the reverse strand, counting down.
CTCTCAAAGAGATTGAAGTAGGGCACATGTTGATGGAATTCATCGAAATCATCACTCTCTATAGTATCAGAATCCCCTCCGACCTGATGCTGCTGGCCAAATCACTGGTGTTGATCGAAGGAATGGGGCGAGCTCTTGACCCGGCCTTTGACATGGTTGAACATTTGCGACCATTTATCGCCAAGGCTCTTCGTCAAAAAGCCTCTCCGCGGCGTATTACACGCGAACTGCAACAGGTACTGTCATCTTACCTGAGTTTGGCCCGTAACATACCTCGCGATCTGAAAGAGATCATCAATCGTATCAACCGCAACAAGTTCAAAATCGACCTTGAACACCGCGGCCTCGATAAATTCACTGCTGATTTTGATCGATCCATCAACCGCCTTTCAACCAGCATGATCCTGGCGGCGGTAATCATTGGTTCTTCGATCATCATGCAGACCGATAAAGGGCCAAAGTTCATGGGTTTCCCCGTGCTTGCCTTTATGGGATACACCGTAGCGGGGTTTGTCGGGCTCTGGCTGGTGTATGCGATCATCCGTTCCGGGAGGATGTAGAGCTCTAGCCGGGATGGCCCCTCTGCTTTTTAAGTGCCCGGAACAGGCGCAGATCAGTTTCTTATCCGCTCAACCTACCATTCTTCAGTAAACTGTGCTATAGAGGCACGGTATCAATATATTCGGGACACTACCTCCTTGCATAGACCGAAACCATGATCACTGATTTCCTCAAACATCTCTTTCCCCGTGTCGTGCTTGAGCGCAACCTGCGATTCAGCTATACTTTCTGCCTTGGGGGACTGGCATTCACCGCACTTCTGGTTATGCTGGCCAGCGGAATGCTGCTGCTGGTATATTATCAACCGACTCCGGATCGGGCGTTCGGCTCGATACTGTTCCTGGAATCTTCAGTCTGGGGTGGGAAATATTTACGCAGTCTGCACCGCATAACATCGCATGTCCTACTGATACTGCTGCTGCTGCACACTTTGCGGGTGATTCTGACCGGGGCATATCAGCGGCCACGGCAGCTCAACTGGGTAATCGGTTGCCTTCTTTTGTTTTTGACGCTCTTCGAAGCCTATACTGGTTATCTGTTGCCATTTGACCAGCTGGCTTTCTGGGCAACCCAGACCGGTATGGAACTGCTGGCTACGGTGCCATTCGGAACATTCCTCCGCTCCATGCTTGTGCCGGATGGCGTCGGTCAGGGGTTGTCGCTGCTCCGTTTTTATGCCCTGCATATCTGCATTATCCCGTTAACGGTGCTGGCTCTATCGTTCCTGCACTTTTACCGGGTCAGAAAGAACAAGGGGGTGCTGCCGTATCTATGAAAAATGGATTTGTTAAGAGCTCCCTCCACTTTTTTCCGCTTATTATCCGCTCGATGTACGTACTGGCCGGCGCACTTCTTGTGTTGGCGGCAGTGGTGCCGGCACCTCTCCAGGAACAGGCCAACCCTGCAGTTACGCCCAATCCTGCCAAGTCGGCCTGGTTCCTGCTCTGGATTCAGGAGCTGGTCAGCTGGTCGCGCTTCATGATCTACCCGGTTATGGTACTGGCCTGTCTGTTTCTGCTGCTCCCCTGGATACCGGCCAGCGGCCATATTCATCGAGCCTCCTGGTTCCCGCATGAGCAGCGTACGGTATCGGCACTTACCATGCTATGTTCACTGTTTATTGTGGCGCTGACCGTTGTAGCCATGTTTTTCAGGGGGACAAATTGGTCTCTCGCCTTTTAGCCGCTGCTCTGCTTGTGACCGCTACGCCAGTGTGGGGCGGGCAACCGCACCAGTTCTGCCTGTCATGTCATTTAGCCCATTATGTGGATCGAGGGCGATGCAGCGACTGCCATCGAGGTAATCCGTCTTCAGACCGGAAAAATATTGCCCATTCAGGTCTGCGTGCCGGAAAATACGCCCGTTTTACCCTTGGAAACACGGCTCAAAGCAAAGAAGGACAACTCCTGATGGATCAGCTCGCCTGCCGGAGATGCCATGTCAGCGCCGGTCGCGGGAATCGCCTTGCCGTCAGCCTTGACAGTTCTGCGGCCCGGAAAACCGCCGGAGAACTTGTGTCCTCGATAAAGCATCCGGTGGCGAATATGCCGAACTTTGGCCTGGCAGAAGAACAGATAACGACACTGGTGAATTCAATCCTTGCCGGTGCTCAGGGACGTAAAACCCCTGTCACTGCCCCGGTGCAGGTGCATTTCAATACTTCCGGTAAAAAAAGCGTCGATATTTTCTCAATGAAGTGCGGCAGCTGTCACCGGATATTGAGTGAACGTTCCGGCGCGCTTGGAACGGGTGATATCGGTCCCAATCTGTCAGGGATTCTTTCAGAAAATTATCCGAAGACGTTCAGGAATAGTGAAGTCTGGAACAGAGCCAATTTGAAGCTGTGGTTAAAAAACCCGCGCGAGATCAGACCCTGGGCAAGAATGCAGCCTGTCACCTTAACTGAAAAGGAATTGATTGAGCTGGATTCGATCATAACGATTTCTTCAGACCCGAACATGTGACACGGCCACTACCTGTCAGCAACAGCACCCAGAGCATGCATGTAAACAGCGACAACCAGCTCTTCACAATTCTTCGTAATTTATTCATACAAAATTCTCAACATTCACATAAGGTGCAACTATCAGTCAACTCATCAACGGGAAGGAAGTATTATGAAAAAAATGTCTGTAGTCGTCATCGCTCTCAGTCTGGTTGTTTCTCTGTTAGGTATAGCTGACGCCAGCTTCAGAAATGGAATGGGTGGAGGATGCAGCAATTGTCAACAAGGGGTGTCTTCAGACCAGTTCCGAGCGTTTCAGCTTGATACTATCGATCTGCGCCAGGAAATGATGAACAAACGTTTTGCGATCCAGCATGAAAATTTGTCGGGTACACCTGACAAGGCAAAGATTGCTTCACTGCAGGCTGAAATCAAGGCTATCCAGCTGAAGATTATGGCTCTTCGTGGCCAGAGCGGCCTGCCGGTTAATAATTGCGACGGTGAATGCGGCTGGAATATGGATGGGCCCAACCAGAAAAGGATGGGCACGTGCGGTAAAGGCATGGGCTCATGCCGCAGCGGTTTCTACTGCCGTTAAATGGATCCTCTGAATAGTGGTGCTGCCGGCACTGTTCAGGGACTTTGGAGCTCTGGAGATGAAACTCTTACTGTCATTACTGCTGTACTTTCTGCTGCTTGTAACCGGAACTGCGTTTGCAGCTCCGTCAGGAGAGAATGCGGGTGAGGCAACAACCTATCGGATGGACACCAATAAAATGGATTGTGATGCCGGTCCGACCTGGTGTAATAAAGAGGCACATCCCTCCAAATGCGGAATGCGCGGCAGATGCGGCAAGCGTCGTGGCGACTGGTACGGTGCCCGGCAACCGGTGTCCAGTGCAACAGAAGCCCGCACTCTTATCGAGAATTATTTTGCCGGACAAGGGTATGTTATTTCCGGGGTAACCGAGAGAAGGTGGGGGTTCTGGGCCGAAATCCTTGGCCAGGACGGTAAAATCGTTGATCGGGTTATGATCGACAAACGTTCCGGCCGCATCCGTTCACTGTATTGATGAATCACCCTCCTCACCCCTCCAGGCATTTTCTTGTCACGGAGTGAGTGGAGGTATATACGTTTCACGGTACTTGGGAAAGAGGTTTACGTGCTTCCACCAGTCCTGATAGTTGAAGATGACATTAAGCTTGCTCGAATTGTGAAAGCCTACCTTGAAGCAGCTGATTTCAGAACAGTTCATGCAACTACTGTTGGCGAAGCTCTTCAAAAGGCTGAAGCGGAGCTTCCACTTGCCGTCATACTCGACTTGGGACTGCCTGACGGGAGCGGCGAGGAACTGTGCCAGAGCTTTAAAGAGCTGGGCGATTTTCCTGTCATCATGCTGACTGCAAAGTCGTCAGAGGAGGAGCGTATCGCCGGGTTTGCCCTCGGAGCTGATGACTACATGGTCAAACCGGCCAGTCCACGTGAGTTGGTCTGTCGCTTGAAAGCGGTGCTGAAAAGGTATGACCGCTCGTCTTCATCCCCGGAGAGTGGTGCTTCTTTCAACAACGGTACATTGATTCTAAACAGCCGCCGTCACCAAGTCAGCAGAGACGGCCACCTTCTTTCCATCACCCCCACCGAGTTCAAGCTTCTTCTCGCCCTGGCTTCGTCTCCTGGCCGCACTTTTACCCGCGACGAACTGGTTACCCGTGCGTTGGGATACCAGTTTGAAGGCTATGATCGCAGTATAGATGCCCATATCAAAAATCTCCGTCAGAAAATTGAAAAAGATCCCCGCACGCCGGAGTATCTCAAAACCGTGTACGGAGTCGGGTATCTTTTCGCCGGAGAACGGGATGCACTGTAGTCTGCGCTGCAAATTTCTGCTGTTGTTCATTCTTATTTCAATAATTGCCCTTTCATCCGCTTTTGTGCTGCGCGAGTTTATAATGCGCGATTTTAGTCTGTATCTGGATGGAGAATCCCAGGATCGTGTCCAACGTGTGGTTGCCCTTATCGAAGGGGGGTACGACAACAATGATGGGTGGCAGCGGGACCGGTTAGCCACGGATCTTGCCTGGGCACTCCAACTGGGAATTGAAGTTCACCTGTTTGATGTGGATGGCCGGCCGGTGCTGGATTCCGAACAGGCGGTTTCGGCATTGACCCCGCTCATGCGCAAGCGGGTGTTGGACTCAAGTGGGTATGATCCACGTGCGGTGAAAGGCATCCCGGTTCCGTATCCACTCTATCTGCGTGATAAAGAGATTGGCCGCCTGGATGCACGGGCACTTGATCGAGTAAAAGAAGGCTATTTCGTTCGATCTTCCGACCGCGTATTGCTGATCTCGGTCACGATCCTGGGGTTGGTGTCAATTATTGCGGGTATCATCGCTTCCCGAAAACTTACCCGCCCGATTCTTGAGCTGGTTGATGCTTCCGTTGACATAGCAGAAGGAAATTTGTCGCGTCGCGTCAAAAATACGGGAAATGATGAGATCGGCCGTTTGTCCGCGAGTTTCAACAGCATGGCTCATCATCTGGACGCACAGGAAAAGCTGCGCCGCACGCTTCTGTCAAATGCCGCCCACGAGCTGCGCACCCCTCTGGCGATCATATCAGGTGAACTTGAGGGGATGCTCGATGGTGTGTTGCCGACTAATCGGAATGCGCTCCAGTCAGTGCATGACGAGGCCAGACGCCTGACCGCGATTCTTGATGGTGTGGACGAGTTGTCGCGTGCTGAAGCGAGTGTTTTGACGCTGCAGAAGGAATACTTTGTTCTTAAGCCGTATCTCGCCACTGTTACCAGCCGTTTTGAGCGGATTTTTGCTGACAAACATGCTGACATTGTGCTGGTATGCCCTGATGATCTTCGGGTTAACGCTGACCCAGACCGTCTCAGCCAGGTTATCATCAACCTGATCAGCAACAGCAGTAAGGCAATTTCCCTGAATGGTCAGGTTACGATTACCGCATCTTCTGCTCATGATAAGGTGTGCATAGAGGTAACCGATAATGGGTGTGGAATCCCGGAGAAAGATCTGATGTATATTTTTGAACGCTTTTATAAAGGAAAAAATGGCGGTTTGGGGGTCGGGTTGGCAATTGTACACGAGTTGGTGGCAATCCATGGCGGCACGGTATCTGTTGAGAGTTTGGTTGGTAGTGGGACATCATTTCGTGTGATACTGCCATGAACCTGTGTATGCATCTGAGAGGGTGCTGACACTTATGCCGCGGCGCACTATTTCCACGTTAATACTTAGTATAGCGGTCTCTCTTACCATAGGGCTCTCCTGGTTTGCCATACGTAACTATTCCTCCGCCGCGCCGATTGCAGAGGATAACCTGCGCGGGCTTGCCCTGACAATAGCTGCTGCGATGGAGGGGGTGGCCGGTCGCGACCCTTCACTAAAATCGCTGGCTTTATTTCAGACTGCTGATATTGCGTATGCCATGATTCTCTCTCCCTCCGGGAAGATTCTCTTTCATAGCAATCCTGATCTGACCGGAATTAATGTCGGCGACAAGCGCTACCGGAGCGTATTGAAAACGGGAACTCTTGGTGAAGAGCGTATTATGCTTGGTACTGGAGAGTACGTATATGAGTTCCAGACTCCTTTTCATCTATTGGGAAAAAGCTGTGTGCTGCGCCTGGCACTTCATACCTGGCGTTCTGAGGCGGTTATGCGCCGGGCGCGTTTTGGCGTCGCCCTGATATTTTCATTGCTGGCGCTCGGATGGGGTTTGGGAATAACTGTTTTATGGCTCTTGCGTCGACAGGATGCCCAGGAAATGCAACTTGCACGACAGAATGAACTTGCGCGTCTGGGAGAAGTCGGAGCAGTATTGGCCCATGAAGTGCGTAATCCTTTGGCAGGAATCAAGGGGTATGGGCAGCTTCTGGAGGAACGTCTTCCTGAGGGCAGAGAACGTGGCTATGCGCAGCTAATTGTGCGCGAATCTCTCCGATTGGAGCAACTTGCTGATGATATCCTCTTTTACACCCGCAGCGATAACAAGCTTTCACAGCCTGGCAACCTGTTGACAGTTATCGGACAATTGACGACCTTGCTGACGCCGCAGCTGGAAACTGCGGGGATCAAACTGGTCATGAATGTATCTGAAAACATGGATGTACGCTGCCCGGAAAAGGAGCTCCACCGGCTACTGCTCAATCTGCTCACCAATGCCATTCAGGCACTACCCGAAGGGGGCGAGATCAATGTGGAGGCCCGTCTCCGTGGTGGCGTGGTGGATATATCTGTAGCGGACAGTGGGCCCGGAATTGAGCCGGAGATGCGGACGGACATTTTTGAACCTTTCCGGACCAGTAAAGCCAGAGGGGCCGGGCTCGGTCTGGCTGTTTGCAAGAAAATTGCCGAGAGGTGCGGTGGCAGTATAGCTGCAGATGCCGCACCGGGAGGGGGAGCTCTCTTTGTCGTAAGCTTGCCGGCCATTCTGCCAGAGGATTCTGTATGAACGTTGGAAACATATTAATTGTAGAAGATGACCAGACTTTTCGAGGTTTACTGGCCGCCATTCTGGCGGATGCCGGGCATAAAGTAACGCAGGCTGTTGATGGTGCTGCCGGGTTGGTTAAACTGAAACAGAATGTGTTTGATCTGGTGCTGTCAGATCTTAAAATGCCGAAAATGGGGGGTGTCGAGCTGTTTCGGGCAAGTCGTTCCCTCCCTTCACCTCCACCCTTCGTCCTGTTAACCGCCTTTGGCACTGTTGAAGAAGCGGTTGCAGCGATCAAAGATGGTGTGAGTGATTTTCTAACCAAACCGCTTAAGGATCCTGCCAGCCTGAGAGACCTGGTTGATCGTTTGTTGGAGGAGCGTCATCGGGAGCGGCTGTTGAAATCCGGCGAACAGTGCGAGCTGACCGGTTTGCCGCCACTTGACATTCTTTTTGCTGGCTTGGCCATGCAGGAGGTGCGCCGTCTGGCCGGTGAGGTTGCCGCGACTGAGGCGACCGTCTTGATCGGCGGTGAAAGCGGCACCGGAAAGGAGCTGTTGGCCCGTTTTATCCACCTTACCAGCCTGCGCAAAGCGCGGCCTTTTGTGGCTGTCAATTGTGCGGCGATTCCGGAGAACCTGTTGGAAAGTGAGCTGTTTGGCCATGAGCGTGGCGCTTTTACCGGAGCCTCTGCTGCGCGGCAGGGGAAGTTTGAAATGGCGGCCGGCGGCACCATAATGCTGGATGAAATCGGCGAAATGCCGTTGGCGATGCAGGCGAAATTACTGCGGGTCCTGCAGGAAAAAAGTTTTCAGCGGGTCGGCGGGAACAAAGAACTGCGCGCTGATGTGCGGGTGTTGGCTGCTACCAACCGGGACCTGGGCAAAGAATCATCTGCAGGGAACTTTCGTGAAGATCTCTACTATCGCCTGAATGTGTTTCCCGTCGAGTTGCCGCCTTTGCGAGACCGCCGTGATGCGCTGCATGATCTGGCTGGTTTCTTTGTGCAGCTGCATGCCCGCGCCATGGGCAAGAAGGTGTCGGGAATTGCTGCGCCAGCCATGAAAGCACTTCGCAGCTATCACTGGCCGGGTAATATCCGGGAACTGCAGAACATCCTGGAGCGGGCAGTTATTCTTGCACGGGGCGAGGTGACCAGTGCGGAACTTCCGGAGGTCATTCGTGTGGCACAGGATGGCCTGCCACGCGAAGATGTTGGTATATTGAAAGAAGCTGAACGCGATGCGATTGCTGCAGCACTTAAAGCTACTGTCGGTAATCGGCGTTTGGCTGCGGAGCGTTTGGGGATTTCACGGCGTACTCTGCAATATCGATTGAAAGAATACGGGATGACTGGTGAGACAGAGTAATAACAGGGTGCAAAAACCTGTTCACAGGTGCAGGATCTGCACCGTTTTTTCGGTTCCAGTTATCGTTAAATAAAATAAATAGTAACAATACTGGATAGTTAAAACGCTTTATGTAGTTGGCATATCTCGTGGAATAGTAACGGCAAGAAGTACACAATCCACGAGGAGGTAACAAAGATGAAAACAAAACAGATGATGGTAGTGGGACTGGCAGCACTTTGTGCAATGGCTCTTGCAGGTGAAGCATCGGCTCAGGGTGGCAATGGCGGGGCTGGAAAAGGTAATGGAATGATGACCCGCACTCAGGCTCGGACACAGTCGCAGAGCCGAACACAAACTTCATCAGGTACGGCAACAACCCGTCCGGCAGATTCTCAGCGTCGCGACGGTACCTTTTTGACCACCGGTACGACCGCTAATGGTTCGACGACTCGCCCGAGCAACGGTAAGGGGTTGCAGGATGGAAGTGGGCTGGTAACCACAACAGCGCCAGCAGCAACCAGTGTAACGCAGTAATCGAAGTTTAATAATGTAGTTGGGGGGCGGACGCGTCCCCCTCTCTTGAAGAGAATAGACATCATTTCATTTACGTATTTATCCAGTCTGCCAGGGGTAGGAAGTCTCACCATGAAACCGACAAAAGCCATCGTATATCTGTTTGTCGCGCTGTTAGCGTCATACCCTGCTGTTGCACATGCGTTCTGGTGGAGTGGCGACGATAAGCAAAGTGGCCTGAATCTCGAAACAGGATACGATATCAATACCGTTACTACGATAAACGGGCGCATTATTTCTGTTCAGGCAGGAGATGACCACCGCAACGCCCAGTTGGAGCTGGAAATCAATGGAAGCCGTGTCGTCGTGGTCCTCGGCCCGCAGCGTTACTGGACAGAAAATGGCATTACAGTCAAAACGGGTGATTATGTTACCGTGCGTGGGTCCAAGGCGCAGGGAACGAATGGAGTTGTATATATTTTGGCCCAAAAAATAACCGACACCACCCAAGAAACCGAGGTTTCGCTGCGTAACGAGTCTGGCCGGCCGGCCTGGGCTGGTGGTGGAATGCGAAATGGCGCCGGTCAGATGAATACCCGAACCTCCCCGATGCGTCAGCAATCGCCCGGCAGAATTGGTGGCGGCAGAATGGGACGATAGTTTTTTACACAAGGATACCTAATGCGTACACTACTGTTCTTAAATTTTATGATCATGCCGTTATTACTGAACTCTGCTCTGTCTTACGCAGAATCACTTTCTCCAAATTATTCGGTGGGTCTCGGACTGGAAGTATCGAGCGGTACTTTCGGCACTGATTCCACCAGCACGTATGTCATAGCACCGCTGATTATCGACTGGTATCCAACGGAACGGTTTGACCTGGAGCTGACTGTGCCCTATCTGTATCAACAGACGAAGAATACGGGCGTGGCTGTTTTAGGTACCGGTGCCAAGGCTACGGCACGCAGAAATATGAACGGTCAGTACACGTATGTCGGTGGCAGCACAACCGTAACTGAAAGTGGCACAGTGGCAAATGGCGGGACGGGAGATGACAGCGTGTCCGGTCTTGGAGACATAACACTGACCAGCGGGTACACCCTTTTGATGGACAGTGATACATCGCCACGCGTGCGCCCCACACTCTATGTGAAATTTCCTTCCGCGGATGCAAATAAAGGTCTCGGTACGGGTAAGTTTGATTTCGGTGCCGGGTTGGCAATTTCCAAGTGGTTGGGTAATTGGCTGCCTTTTGCAGAAGGCCGCTACGTTTTTCAAGGTGCTTCACGCGAGGAAATCGGCGCGCTGGATTTTGTAACTGCCGATGCCGGAGTCGGGTATAGCTGGAATGAAAGTCTGCTGACGTCGATGTATGCCCGCTTCGGTTCGTCTCTGTTTGATGGCATATCAGCGCCGCTTGAAGCTCGACTGAAAACAGTGTGGCGGTTTAGAGAGCATACGTATTCAGAGGTGTATGCTCTTAAGGGTTTTAGTGACGGAAGCCCGGATTATGGCGGTGGAGTATCTGTCTTTACTGAATTCTGATTTGTGGAAATACACGGTTGTACAGATTGACATTGTTGCCTGATTGCAGTACTGTACTAACCCAACAAGGCCCTGGGGGAGTTCTCTTGAACTGAGATCCGTCTGCTGCTGAAGATTATTTCTTTGCATGGCGGGAACCCTTTGCACCTGAACCGGGTAATTCCGGCGTAGGAAAGCGGCTTGCGGGATGTAGTTTTATCCAGCCGCCTGATGGTGAACGTCAGTGCGGTTTTTTTGTATTCAGTGTGATGTGCATTTGGCGCTTTTGATATGCAAGGACAGTCAGCATGGATGATACGAGACCATTTCGCCTTGTCGTAAACAGGGCTTCGCTGGTGCCTGAAATTTCGGGAGTCTATTTGATTACCGATCAGGATGACAAGCTTTTTGACCGGGTTTGCCAAGCACTTCGAGGTGGTGTCTCGGTGCTGCAATACCGCGCAAAAGACAAAGAATATGGCCAACGTGTGGCGGAAGGGGGCGAGTTTAAGCGCCTCTGTGCCCGTTTTGGTACAACGTTCATTGTCAACGATGATCTTCAGCTTGCGAAAGAACTTGATGCCGATGGCGTACATCTGGGGCAGGATGACGGGGACATTGTCAGCGCTCGGGAGTTGCTCGGACCGGGTAAGGTTATCGGTAAATCGACCCATAATCTGGATGAAGCTCTGCGTGCAGAGCAAGATGGTGCCGATTATATCGGTTTTGGAGCGATGTACCCGACCGGGAGCAAGCTTATTTCGCATCTGCCCGGGGTAGCAGGTCTCGAATCGATACGTAGGACGATAAAGATCCCGATTGTGGCTATTGGCGGCATAACGACCGGTAACGCCTGTCGGGTAATAGATGCGGGGGCGGATGCTCTGGCTGTCATATCGTCGGTGCTTTCAAACCCGCGCCCTGACGTTGTGGTTGCAGAACTTGCGCTTTTTTTTAATCGGGTTCGTCCCTTTCCTCGCGGAGCTGTCTTAAGTATTGCCGGAAGTGATTCAGGTGGCGGGGCCGGCGTTCAGGCTGATATCAAGACGATTGCCCTGCTTGGAAGCTACGCCGCCACTGTCCTGACTGCTCTGACTGCCCAGAATACCCGCGGTGTTTCTTCAATTCACGGACTGCCGCCCAGCTTTGTATGTGATCAGCTGGATGCTGTCCTCGCAGATATTCCTATTGATGTCATCAAAACCGGGATGCTGCACACTCCGGCGATAATTTCGGCTTTGGCGGAACGCCTTGGGGAACGGAAGGTTGTTATTCCAATGGTGATCGATCCGGTCATGGTAGCCAAGGGCGGGGCAGCGCTGCTGGAGCGCGACGCGGTCCAGGTATTCTGTGACCAACTGCTGCCGCTTGCCTATCTGCTGACGCCGAATGTTCCGGAGGCCGAGCGCCTTCTGGGAAAATCAATAAAAAATGAGTCGGAGATGGAACAGGCTGCTGTCGACCTGCAGTCGTTGGGTGCGGCCAACGTCCTTGTTAAGGGCGGTCATATGAGTGGGCGACTTTCAACCGATATCCTCTTTGACGGCACCCGATGTCATCATTTCAGCTCTGAGCGGATCTTTAGCAGCAACACCCACGGCACCGGCTGCAGCTATGCATCTGCTATCGCTACTCAGCTTGCTCAGGGAATACCCTTGCTGATGGCGGTCGAACGGTCTAAGTCATTTATCAGCTCTGCTATTCATGCAGCCCGATCGCTGGGAAAAGGGCATAGCCCGGTCAATCACTTCCTGGCAGCTCGTGAGCTGCTGCAACTTTCATAGTAGTTCGAATTTACGTAAAAGGATTAAAGGATTATGCACATGACACAGCTTGAGTACGCCCGCAGAGGCGTTATTACCGAAAAAATGCAGATTGCTGCAGCAGCAGAAAGCGTTTCCCCTGAATTTATCCGTGACGGTATTGCTGCCGGCACCATCGTTATCTGCCACAACGTCAAGCATCTCAATGGTACACCTCTGGCGGTCGGAGCCGGGCTGCGCACCAAAGTAAATGCAAATATCGGTTCTTCATCAGACGATACCGATATGGAAAAGGAACTGGAAAAAGCCCGTATTGCTGTTAAATATGGTGCTGACGCTATTATGGATCTTTCAACAGGCGGTCCGGTAGACGAGATCAGGAAGGCGATAATTGCCGAAACCGGCGCCTGTATCGGCAGCGTGCCGTTATATCAGGCGGCTCTTGATGCGGTACGTAATAAAAACAAAGCTATTGTCGATATGACGGTTGACGATATCTTTGCGGGCATTATCAAACATGCCGAGGATGGAGTTGATTTTATTACCGTCCACTGCGGCGTTACCCGCGGCACTGTCGAACGTATGAAAAACGAAGGGCGCATTATGGATGTCGTCTCGCGCGGCGGCGCTTTTACCATCGAATGGATGAGCTATAACAACAAGGAAAATCCGCTCTTTGAACATTTTGACAAACTGCTGGAGATTACCAAAGAATATGATATGACTCTTTCTCTGGGTGATGGTTTCCGTCCCGGATGTCTGGCTGATGCTACTGACCGCGCTCAGATCCATGAGCTGATTCTGCTGGGTGAATTGACCCAGCGAGCTCAGGAGGCGGGAGTACAGGTGATGATTGAGGGGCCGGGGCATGTGCCGCTCAATCAGATTCAGACTAACATTCAGCTGCAGAAGCGGCTCTGCCACGGTGCGCCGTTCTATGTCCTCGGACCGCTGGTAACTGATATTGCGCCCGGCTACGACCATATCACCTGTGCCATTGGCGGTGCTATTGCGGCCGCTGCCGGAGCAGACTTTCTCTGCTATGTGACACCTTCCGAGCATCTTTGTCTGCCAAATGTGCAGGATGTGCGTGATGGTGTCATTGCTACCCGTATTGCTGCCCATGCTGCTGATATTGCCAAGGGAGTCAAAGGGGCTATGGCGCAAGACATAGCTATGGCAACATGCAGGAAAAAGCTGGATTGGGAAGGACAGTTTGCTCTCGCCATGGATCCTGACAAGGCTCGCGAGTATCGTGCCAATTCTCCGGTTGCAGACCACGGGGCCTGTACGATGTGTGGGGAGTTTTGTGCCTATAAACTGATGGATGACGCGATGAAAAGATAGCTGTACTATGGCCCGTTATGCAGTAAAAAGACCTCCCGGTGGTTTGAAAGCCGCGGGAGGTCTTTTTACTGTGTGCTGTGAATACTTGTTGGTCAGGAGAGCAGATGCACGAATAGACCGCTCCGTAGTTTGGGTTCGAACCAGGTCGATTTGGGAGGCATGATCTGATCCTGGTCAGCAAGTTCGATTAATTCGTTTATGGACGTTGGATGGAGAGCAAACGCCACGGCGAATTCTCCGGAATCGACCAGTTTTACCAGCTCTTCATTACCCCTGATGCCGCCAACGAAGTGGATTCTCTGGTCGGTGCGCGGGTTGTGTATGCCGAGTAGAGGAGACAGAAGCGAGTTCTGCAGAATCGAAACGTCCAGTCTGCTGACGGTATCTTTCTCGTTAATGATTGATGGTCGGGCTTGGAGGTGATACCACCGGCCATCCAGATACATGCCAAAGTGGTGGCGGTCTGCAGGAATCACCGGAGTGGGGGAGGGGAGTATTTCAAATCCGCATTCCACCTGAGTGACGAATTCGGCGATGGTGCGGCCGTTCAGGTCTGTGACAGCCCGGTTATAGGGCATGATATTGAGCTGATTTTCAGGGAATATGACCGTCAGGAACGAATTGTATTCCTCGTGGCCGGTATGCCCGGGGTTTTTATCGCGGCGCAGTTCGCGGACACGCCCTGCAGCAGCGCTGCGGTGGTGGCCGTCGGCGACGTACAGTTTCGGTATAGCGGCAAACAGGTCTGTCAGGCGCTCGATCAGGGTCTGGTCGGAGATGACCCATGCTGTGTGGCCAACACCGTCGTTCGAGATAAAATCATATTCGGGTGGGCCATTGGTGACCCCTTCGATTATCTCTTCCACTTCTACGCAAGAGCGGGATAGATAAAATACCGGTTCATCATTGGCATCCAGATAGTCGATGTGCTTGACCCGGTCTTCTTCCTTGTCGGCACGGGTATGCTCGTGTTTTTTGATAACCCCGGACTGGTAGTCATCAACACTGGCACAGACTACCAAACCGGTCTGGCTGATAGAGTCCATTTGTTGGCGATAGACGTAGAAACAATCGTGACTGTCCTGCGTCAATATCCCCCGCCGGATGAAATCGTCAAGATTCAACTTGCCCTGGGCATAGACGGACTCATCGTGAGGATCAAGCTCTGCCGGAAGATCGATTTCCGGCCGGGAAATATGCAGAAAACTATTCGGGTTCCCGACCGCCATTGCACATGCCTCCTCGACATTCATCACATCGTACGGAAGTGCAGAGACCTTTTCTACCAAGTCTTTGGGAGGGCGCAGAGCCCGGAATGGTTTGATAAGTGCCATAGTAACAAATCTCCTTAAATCTATTCACCATTTTGATAGTGGAGTGAAAGAGGGGAGGATATTCTACTGAAAATATCTCCGTGCTCCCACAAAACGTTTTTCAAAATAACTTTCATTCACAGCCGTCACACGGATCTCCTCTCCCTGGCGAGGAGCATGGACGAACTTGCCTCCGCCGACATAAATGCCGACATGGTTTATTGTGTCCACGGAAGATCCAAAAAAAACCAGATCGCCATCCCGCAGATCATCTTTAGCTACAGAATCTCCGGATTTGAACTGATCTCGCGAGGTACGGGGAATGCTGAGTCCGCACAGGTTATAAACTGCTCGTACAAAGCCGCTGCAATCCATGCCGTCCACTACGTTGTTGCCGCCCCAGCGATAGGGTATTCCGACAAAGCGTTCGGCAGTGCGTGCTGCGATTGCTCCCATATCCGTAGTATCTTTTGACGATTTGGTAGTGGGCTTTTCGGCAGTCTCTTTCGGAACGACCGGTTGGAGCGAAAGAGAAGGCTTTCTTATTTCATCCGGTTGTGGTTTTTGCCATCCGGGTGCTTTGGTCCGGGTAAAAACAATATCATGGGGGGGGGCAATGAAATAATTGTTGATCAGGCGTTCCGCTACAAGTTTTTTAGCTGTGTATTGAGCCTTATTCTTGGTAGAAAAATCACCGAAGCGCACGGCGTATAACCCGTTATCCTTGCGGAAATAAAACGCTTCAATTCCCTTGGCCTGAAGTCTGGTCGTAAAACTTTCGGCATTTTTAACATCGGCAAAGGCACCCATCTGAATTGCATATCCAAGCCGGGTTACGCCATGTGTGTTTGCTGCGTGAGCTGTTAGAGTACAGATACCGAGAAACAGGAGAATAAGTTGTGTACGAAAAATCATGGAGTCGCCATTTCAATAAGTTAGAGGTTTGATTCTAGTGTTTTCTGGCAGAAAATAACGTAGTGAACGCACGTGTCATGTTTGTCAGGGTTGGGTGAAAAGTTGAAATGTAGCTAGGGTTAGATAGTAACCGCAATTGATTCGGTGGTAAAGCAGAAATTTACCCGCAAAGTTCCTTAAGGCATTGACAGCAACCACACTTTTGAGGTAGTTTCAGACGCTCCAAAGCTACTTACGTGACTGGTAGTAGCAGTGCCATTTTAGCTCAGTTGGTAGAGCACTATATCAAATTTGTAATGAGAAAAGCCGCTGGCCTTTATGGTTGGCGGCTTTTTGCGTTTTTGTCGCTACAGTTGCTTGGTTGGCAGATGAACTCGGGCTGTGGAAGTGCCGTCAATACTGCGCGGGAATTTATATTCGATTATCAGGTATGTGGGAAAAACACGGATTTGTTTGATTGCCTGAATGATTATTTCCCGTTTTTCATCCTGGGTTGTTTTATGGAAAATATTGTTGATGGCGGACAAAACATCCCAGTTCGGTTCCTGGGCTTGCGCCCTGATCAGCGCCGCTTTCTCCTGGAGCGCTGTTTCAAGGGCGGTTTTTATCGCGGCCATTTGGGTTTTGGCATCGGCAAAGTCTATCACGCCATCGGCTATCGCGGCAGCGAGGCGTTGTTTTTTTGTCTCCAGCCGCGTTTGCTCGAGCAAGAGTTGTTTGATGCGCTTCGGCCCGCTGTTGTCTTTTTTACTGGCCAGCCAGGCGGCTTTCAGTTCCGTTATTTTGTCCAGGGTACCGAGCAGATTGGTGATGACGCGGTCATCGATGATCGATTGTTCTACCATGGAGGTTTTCGGGCAGAGGCCTTTGGTTTCTTTGCCCCTGCAGCCGTAGTAATTTGTCCATGAGCCGTCTATCCGTGTTTGACCCTTGAATCCCCGGTAAGTTGTTCTGCAATAGCCACAGATCAGTATCCCAAGGTTGGAGAGCAGGCCGCCGGCACTTCGGCGTGGAGTGGTGTGCCCTTTGCGCCGCGCTGCCCTGATGCGTTCTGCTTGCTCGGCATTCATAACCGGCTGCCAGTTACAGGGGATTATTTCTCCGGTGGCTGGGTTTTCCCGCAGTGCCTGATAATAGAGGAGCCGGTCATCAGCCAGCATGCGGCGGGTGGAAATCAGTGGTTTGCCAAGATGCAACGCTAGCGCACGGGCACTCATGGTTTCCGCCAGTGTCCAGACCTGCTGTGCCTGGGTGAGTAGATCTGGGTCGATAACTGGGATGCCGTGCGCTTTGTCAAATCGGTAGGGTGGCGGACAGCCTCCTCCCATAAATCTGCCGGTTTGGAATGCCTGGTCTCGGCCTTCCTTCATCCTTCCGCGCAGCACTTTCATCTCGACCGACGAAAAGCCGCCCTCCATTAATAGCAACATCCAGTCGCTGTGTTGTGCCGGGTCGAGGATGCGCGACATGGTGGCAAGTTTGACGCGGTGATCGGCGCAGAGGTTGAGCCAGGCGATATAGTCCTGCATAGTGTCGTCACGGGAGAGGCGGGATAGTTCGATGGTGAGGATGATGTTGATCTTGCCGGCACGGATGTCGGACTCAAGTCTGGCTCGTTCCTTCAGGCTTTCGGTTTTCCCCTGGGCGGCTGAGGCATGGCCATCGTCATAGATTGAGATATCCCAGCCATGTGCGGCAGCGTGAGCGGGTAGCTGCTCGCGCTGCACGGTTAAGCGCTGTGAGGGTTTGTCCTTATCTTCGCGGGATTTGCGGATGTAAATGGCACAGGTGATGGACATTGGCATTACGTTTATCGTGTCGGGTACGCGGCGATCTGCTTGACTTCCCACTTGTTGATCTGGTTATAGACGTCATTTTTTATTATCTCGGTGTTAGTCAATGTTTTGGTGTCGTATTTTTGGAAGGTATCAGTGACTATTCCTGATGCAAGTTCATAGCCGCTGAAATCAAGCGCTCGGTAGCTGATGTAAACTTTCGCGGGTTCGGCGTAGTTCATGACTTCCATCCTGACGCTCACTTTTGTATACCCACCGATGTTCTGCACGACGCGGGTCTCGATGTCTTTTGCGAGGATATCGCTGGATGCGGCAAAAGCGGGACCGGTTAAGGCCAATCCGATCGCACAGGCGGTAATAAATGTTTTCACGTGGACTCCTTAATTATCAATATTTAGTAATATTTGTAATCATCCATTTTGATATTTGCAGATATTTGTCGTTATCGATTTGGGCACTGGTTTGAAACACTTCAGGTGCAGCTCCGGTCAGATAACTTGCATAAATGATATTGCCTAATGCATCTACTGCGGCATAGTCAGCGCGAAATGAATGAGAAATGCCGTCATTTGTGATTACTTTGAAATGTATTAACACAGTGGTTTTTGTGCTGTCTTGATACCAATACTCAAAAGTAGAGGTCGTAACCGTTATAATGCCGGTAGGATCTGTATTGGTAGGTGTAATTACATAAGGTTGTGCATTAATAACCAGTGATGCTGGCGCGCTATTCGACTTTCCATCTGTTACTATAAGGGTCACAACATAATCACCGACATAGTCAGGGACAAATGATGGGGTCGCTGTATTCGAGTTTAATAAATTAGCGGTGCTTCCCGATGGTCTAGATGAAATAATCCAGGAATAACCTATGAAATCATGGTCCGGATCATTGCTTCCTGACCCATCCAAAATTACCGAGTCCCAAACATTAACAGTTTTATCTGTGCCAACTATAGCTGTTGGTATTTGATTTTGGATAGGTGTTGTTGGTGTTGGGACATAGACAGTCGTGTATCTCAAAAACGGGATTGAAACTGTCGAATATTGGGTTTGAATGACGGTTTTGGTGATCGTCTTGTCCTGACCACAAGCTGAGAGAAAGATGGCCAACAACATCATGCAATAAATAAAGATAAGTTTCATGTTTATTCCGTTAGTAACTTTCTATGTTTGTTATCTACAAACAATAATTAAGTATATGATTTTTAAGCATTTTAAATAAGTTTGACATGCATTGAAAATAGATGTATAAAATCTACTACTTAATTCTCGGAGGTTTATATGTCAGCTCCAAATCCTGTTGAATGTGCAAAGATTGTTTCCGATCTATTAAAATCACACCGATTTAAGAGAGCAACAATGTCAGATCCTTATTTCAGACAGTTGATGTGCCGCGGGCGGATCGAAGGTTCTTTTCTGGCAAAGTTGAATAAGGCTGCTGAAAAGTCCCAGCGGCCATTTGCTGTAAGTAAGATTAACTCTGAATATGTAGCCGCCCGGGCTAGCCAGCGGCATTTTAAAGACGATTGCGAGGATGAAGATACTGACGATTAGGGCCTATGACATAGTGTGTCGCATATAGCAAAGAATGCCCTTGTTCATTAAAAAGGTGTCTTGTAATTAAGTGCGACTACTTTTACAAGGGGAATATAAATGCAAGACTGTTCACGGCTGTACCCATCTCGGTTCCGAACTTCTGTACAAACCAGCAAACTAGGCAAGATCAAGAAGCTGTTATTATCTGGGCTGCCCCCCGAGATCCTGCTGTTGCTAATCGCGGCGATCGTACTGCCGGAAGATGTTGTAAAAATATTACGCCGTTGAAAGAATAAAGCCTCCTTGTGGGGCTTTATTTGTATTTGCTCCTGATATCCGCCATGAGCTCTTCCACTATTCGTAATCTCTCCTCTGCTGTTTTCCCTTTGATCTTCACTTCCAGATAATCCGCCATCAATTTTACTTCAGGGCCATACCCCGGCCCGATCTGTTCAAAAATAGTTTGAGGTGGATCATCTCCTGACCTTAATTCTTCCTGGTCAGTGGATGGTTGTTCTTCTTGACCGGTAATCAGCCATCCAAGAGAAATATTTCCCAATTTTGCAACTAGAATGAGCACTTCCGTTGGGACGGCAGCGGTACCACGGATATATGCCGAAACAGTCGGGTCGGTGACTTCCAACTTTTCTGCCAAAGCCCTTTGGGTCATCCCGACTTTATCCAGGATTGCCTTAATCCGTTGGCCTATCTCTTTTTGATTCGTTTTCATGGACGCATAATACAATAAATTTAAGCATTGTAAATATATTTAATAAAAAACATAACAAATCAATATTATTATTATTTATCGTTATTTTTAACCATTTTTGCAGCTAATATTTACGTAATGCATAATTATTTATGTTGACATTTATGTATTGCAAAAGTATATGATTGTCCGCAACAATAATATTAACGCTACGCTTAATTAAACAGTGGATGTTGGAGTGAAAAATGTCTCTCGGAGAAATAATAATAGCGGCACGAAAACGAAATGGGATGTCCCAAGTAGAATTGGGTCAACGTATAGGCCTAACTGGCCCATCTCTTTCAGTTATTGAAAACGATGGGCTTAAATCCCCGCCTGACGCCCGCACGCTGATCCGTATTTCAGAGGCACTTTCCGCCCCTGAAATCCTGATGCACCACTGCCAGGCCTGCCCGATCCGTCAGCACATCATGCTGAAGCAATTCCCGGATCTGAACAACATCCGCACCGAACCGTCAATTATTGCCAACCGCCTGCGCCAGGAGATGATCGAGGGTGCCGCTGCAGCTGATGAGTTGTCGCAACTGTATGCCCACAAGGATTTCCAGACGCTGCCCGGCTTCCAGGAGCGGCATAAGGCGCTGCATGAGCAGATCGTGGACGCGGAACGGGCAATGGAGATTTTGAAGTTTGAGCTGATCCGCCTGGGTGCTCTGACCAAAGAGGATCACGCGGAAATCATCGAAACCCAGCAGGCAAAGTGTGTGGCACATGGGCATCATATCCCCGATGTAGGCGCTGCTGATTTCGAATTTCCGCTGGAACGGCGCGAGTCAGTGCGTCAGGAGGTATAGAGATATGGCAACAAACAAGGACAAGCGCGGCCCTACCCGCGAGCAGCTAACCGAGGGAGAATGGGAGAACGTGTGCCGGTTGTTTGAGACGCTTGAGCGGATCGGCAAGCGGATTGCGCTCAGTAAACGCCAGGTGGCTAATGGATAAGGATCTGCTTCTCCGAGCCATAGCTGATACCTGCCGTGATTTGGTGCGTGATGCTGTTAATGGGATTTCAGTGTGCCGTGATTTTGATGCGGCGTCGCTGATCGGTTTTATGCAGATGCATCAGCTTTTGGGAGTACGGCGTTTGATGTTACCGCTGGCCGCTGAGTTTGGGATTGCTGTTATGGCGGAAGCTGTTTTTAACCAATATCTCAGTCAGCTTGAGGATATTGTGCCGGGAGTTGATTATTGCCTGGCTGCAGGACCAACCGCTTGTTGGGTGTGATTTCCAGGAACCAGATAATTATCACGGCTTGGAAGGGGTGCGAGCATGAGATTGTTAGAGTTTTTCGAGTGGTGCGCTGCAGCAATGATCGTGACCGGGATTGTTCTCGGCCTGGGCAAGGTGGCTGTTGACCAGATTATTTATGTTTCCTCCCGTCCTGCAGTATCGTGTGTGATTGCAACTGATGTGTGGGGTACCAAATGACACCGGGATGGATCGGGTTTTTGTGCGGTTTGATTGTCGGGTTGGCCTGCGGGATCGTGGTCATGTCCCTGTGTATTGTCAGCAAGAGAAGCGATGAAGATATGGAGCAGATGTTTGCCGGGGTTGTCCCTCCGGAGCCGTTGAAAAACACGCTTCCGCCGCGTTTGCCTCGATAGTTTGTCTGGCATTTATGCCAGTTTGCCGGCAGAGGATACGCCCTCCTGCCTCTGCCGGGCTTTTTCAGCATAGTAACGACCCGAAAGGATGATCATGACTGCGTTGTTAGATTTAATCCCGAGAACCAAGTTTGTTGGTGAAAACGACATTTTCGACCAGCTGCGTCATGTGAGATCGGAAGCTGACGAGGCTATGGATGCATATATCGGCAATGAGGATGCTGTCAGGATCGCTGAGGAGCTGGTGGATACGCTTATATCATCGAGCACCGGTTTGCGGATCATGGCTGAAAAATATGGGGTCGATATTGCGGCTGTATTTGACTATGTGGTCGATAAGGACCGTGCCAGGGGGTATTTTTTATGAATTTGTTGTCTGCTATGCCAGGCCTCTCGGTGCATGAAACGATTGTGGCTGTAACGCCCGTTAAAGAGCCGACGCGGTCGTTTGATCTCGACAAGGCCGTTAAACTCCTCCGTGAAGGTTTGGTGTTAGTCAATTCGTTTTATCCCCCTGGGGCGTTGGAGTGGCTGCGGGAAAACCGTCCGGACATTGCTAAGCAGCTCAAGGCGGACTGGAAAGACATCGATCTGGCGATTAAGGCTGAGGATATGAGCAAGGCGACATTGGCGGCAGAGTTGTGCATCCGGCATCACCGCAAGGCGTTTGATATTTTTCTGTCGCGTCCGCCTGTGATTGAAGTCCAGGGCGAGTTGTTGGCTGCGTAAAATTCTTCTCTGATTCAATTAAATGCAATGATTAACCAGGAGCGGTTTTGAACTTTTGTTTAGAGCACATGACGGAGGCACAGCGCGAATCGATAGCGCGTGGTTTATTTGTCGTAAAAGAGGGTCCGACCAGCAAAGGTGAGTTGCACGGCCTTTGCCCTGCTCATGAAGATCGCAATAAACCGTCATATTCCTATAATATCAAAACCGATAAGGGCAATTGCCTGGCGTGCGGTTTTCACGGCGATCTGGTTGAGCTGTGGTGCCATGTCAACGGACATGATCGAGATAAAGGCGGTTTTAAGGCATTCTGCCAAGCGTTTGATATCAAGAAAGATCCAAGCACAGCCTCTGCTCCAAAATCCGCTACAAAAGCAGCTGATAAATCCAAGCCTGTAGATTCCCCGCCGTTCGATATTGACGAACCACCACACCCTGCAGATGTTATTGCCAAACCTAAACCAGCCACCGCTCCAGATATTGACGTTCTTGCACCTATCCCCTGGGAACAGTTTGACGCTCTTCCTCCTCTGCCTGAAGAGTGGATACTGCGGCTGATCGCAGAGCGCGGCTGGAGCCGTGAGATCATCGAGAAGCTGCGGCTGCGGCAGTATATCCATACTCAGGCCCGAGCCAAAGAGTTCCAGGTGCGCATGGCTTTTGGCCAGCGGCGCGTTGCTATTCCGATTCCTGATGATGACGGCAACCTGGTTAATATCCGTTTCTATCTCCCGTGGGATCGTGCCGAGACCGATGCCAAGATTTGTTCGTGCAATAAACGCGGCGAGGCGCGGCTTTACCCTTCCCCCTCCCAGTGGGGTACCGGGCCATTGTGGCAGGTTGAGGGTGAGCCGGATTTGATTTGTGCTTTATCCCAGGGGCTGAATGCGGTCACTAAGACAATCGGAGCGCTGACCTGGAAGGACGAGTGGAACGAGCATTTTGCCGGACGCGAAGTTATCAACGCCTATGACTGCGACAAGGTTGGTTTGGCCGGGACGGAAAAGGTCGGGCACAAGTTGGCGCCGGTGGCGAAACTGTTCCGCTGGTTGCGCTGGCCGGCGTTGATGTATGACACCACGACGTATCCCCTGGACGATCCGAAGCAGAAGTTCACAGAGTTTGTCAAGACGGACGGTACGTTGTGGCCGGCGAACCATGGCGAGGATCTGACTGACTTTTTTGTTAAGCGCGGTCTCGGTGTCGCTGACCTGAAGGAGTTGCTGGCCACCGCCGGGACGTTTGCGGCTCCGGAGAAAAAGCCTGAAATTGAATTGAGTCTGCGTCGGTTTTTCAAGGGTCGCAAGTTCATGCCGGCGCTGTTGGCCAAGGCGATCATGCAGGACATCGAAATTGTTTCTGATCCTATGACCGGCCTGGTGTATCGCTGGGAGGGCCGGTATTGGGAACAGTACGATTTGCAGTACATCCGCAATAAGGCGCTCCAGATGCTGGGCGATGAGGGCAACAGTTCCAAAGCCTCGGATGTATCGACCATGATCCGTGACCTGTCGGTTTTGCCTGCCGGTCGCAAACTGAATAATCATGAGGATCTGATCTGCCTGGAGTCGGGCATGTTTCATCTGCGCGAGGGAACGCTGCTGCCGCACAGCAAGGAGTATTACGCGACGTATATGCTGCCGATCAAGTTTGATCCCAAAAACGTACCAGACTGTCCGACCTGGAAGCGATGTCTGGAGCAGTGGATGGTTGATCCTGCGGCGATTCTGGAGTCGCAGAAGTATGCCGGTTATTGCCTGACCCGTGAGACCCGTTACGAAAAGATGCTGATTCTGTATGGCCCTGGTGGCGATGGCAAGTCGAAATGGATGAACACGATCAAGGCCCTGACGGGCGCTGATAACGTGTCACACATCCCGATGGGACGGCTGGAGGATCAGTTCTATCTTTCGCGCCTGGTGGACAAGCTGATCAACATGAGTACGGAGATCGAGTCCAAGGCGATGCAAAGTCAGGAGATCAAGGCGATCGTGTCGGGTGATCCGATCTGCGCGTCATTCAAAAACCAGACGCCGTTTGATTTTACGCCGTTCTGCAAGCTGATCTATTCGACCAACAAGCTGCCGAAGATGCTGGACAACTCTGACGGTTTCTTCCGCAAGATCATGATTATCAAGTTTGAGGGGCAGTTCGTCAAGAAAGGCGAGGCCGACTTATTCCTGCAGGAGAAGCTTCTGGAGGAGTTGCCGGGCATCTTTGCCTGGGCGCTGATGGGTTTGGTCAAGCTGCGCGAGCAGGGCTTTACGGCAGCGGCCAGCATGAATGAAACCCTGGCCACGTACAAGATGATCAACAACAACGTGCTGTATTACATCGATCGCCACATCGAGGCTGATGGCAGTGCCAAGGTGATCAAATCGACGTTGTATGACGACTACAGCAAGCGCGTGCGCGGCTATAATCTGCAGCCAATGGGCGAGCCTACGTTCCGCGCTGAGTTCCTGCGGCAGATGAAGGAACGGGGGATAGACGTGCGAGATGGGAAGGACAACGTGGTTGTGGATCATCATTCCGGCGCGACTGAGCGTCGGAATGCATATGTCGGTTTTCGTGTTGTCGAGGAGAAGGCCGAGGCTGATCTTGATTCCCTTCCCCCGTTCCCCCTTCCGCCTGCGGGCAACTACCCAGAGGATAATCTTCAAGGGACGTTTCAAGGAGAAATGTTATGAAGTGCCAAAAATGCGAAGAGTTAATCAATATAATTAACGATATGCGCCAAGTGCTTGAATTTGTGAGAGATAAAGACAAGGATTGGGAAGCAAGAGACAAGATTGATCAGGTGCTTTATGATCTACAAGCAATGTCCGTGCCGTCCGGCTCTGTCCGGCGTGATTTTGAGACAACCGGACACCTTTAAAGCCAGTATCCAAGCAGTTTTGCGTCACTCTGTCCGGCGTGTCCGGCAGATTTCAACATCCTATACATAGCGCACCCGCCCGCACGGGGGGATGTTTTAAGACGGTAGCAAATATTTATTATTTATCTTCTTAGGATATAGAAAAGAGAAGGACAAGCCGGACAGAGCATCAAACGCCTTGATATTGTTTAAAAAATGTTGTCCGGCACCAACCGGACAGAGCCGGACAAGCCGGACAAGAGGAAAAGACGATGGCAAAAACATCAGCACCAGGCGGCGAATTTACTTCATCAACCCAGATGTTCGGTTGTTCGGGCTTCAGCGAAGCGCTGTCCCAGGCGACTGATGAGACTATCGGCGATGTTAAGGCGGCGATCCGCAGTGCTCTGAATAAGATGGTCGCCAAGATCAAGACGCTGGTTTCGGGTGAGATCCGGAATGTCTATAACGTGCCCCGGTCGATATTGGATGAGCGCTTGGCTATCTTTACTGCCAAAATTCAGGATCTGGAAGCAGAGCTGGTGGTTGGTGGTCGTTCCGTGGCGTTGTCGTATTTCGGGATGAAGGCTGTTGAAGGGAACATGAGGAAATCCGTTTCAATCAAAAAGACTGGCAGAGGCTATAGAGGCCAGCTAAAGACCACGGTCAAGCGCTCGTTTGCTGAATCCAGCATCACTGTAGAGGTCATTAAGGGACGCCAGACCACACTAAAGAAATCAGCCTTTGTTGCTGTCATGAAGAGCGGTCATGTTGGCATCATGCACCGTGGCCCCGGATCAATCAAGAGCCGGTCGGCATCGAAGAGCGTGAAGCATAAGCAGGCGCTCTACGAAAACTCGGTGGTATCAATTGCGACGATGTTCAGCCAGGTCGGAGTTAACGACGCAGTGGTTGCCAAGATCGATGCAGAGTTAGAGATTATATTCTGGCATGAGCTGGAATTCTACACAGAAAGGTCGGGACGATGACCAGGGCTAATCGGTACACGCGGCGGTCTAATCGGTGGGTATCGCGTTGTACGGCTGTCAGCCCCAGTCGGCCGATTCACGGGTCCTTCCCGGATCATACCACAGTGCGGGCGGCAAAGCTCGCGGGCTTTGCGTCAGAAACAACTTTTTCGAGTTCCGGAATATCGGAACGCTTCCACAGGACGGTGAGTTATGAAACTAGATAGCGTACTTGACATCATCGACCGCCCGACCGCCTGGGCGTGGATCTGCCGAACCTACTTGCCGGATGGAGTTGTTTGCCCGGTATGTGGCCACGTCATCACCGGGGATCGAGCCCTTGCCAGCTTTGTTGCCCTGGAGCGAACCTACTGTACCGGCCATAAATCAGCCTTCCGGCCACTATCGGCGATCGCACCACTACGCGGCACCGAATGGGCGCCGGAGGAGTTTGTCAAGTTGCTGATGCTGCACCTGGCTGAACAGAGCGCTTCTGATATCGCCGCCCTACTCGGCAAGTCCGCCGGCTGCGTGCGGGACATGCTTGGACGCCTTGCCGTCCTGGACCATAAAACAACCACTGGAGACCGGCTCTTAGACGGATAAGGATAAAAAGGGCGCGCCGCGCAGGGGGAGGGGCAGGAAAAGAAGACGTTATCTTATGGGGGTTACCATGTCAGACACAACAACATACATATCAGCAACGCTCCGCCAAGCGAACCTTCGCCACCTCCTCGAACGAACCAGGGGAGCGGTCGGGCGGATGTATCCCTACTTCCGGATAGACTTCTACCTCGCCCGCGTAACCTGCTGCGCCACTGATCTGCGGGTCGGCTCTGTCAGCGAAATGAACCTGCGCGAAGGTGAAAGTGTCAAAATGGGGGGCACTGTCTGTATCTCTGATAAAAAACTGTGGAGCATCATCGATGCCCTGCCGGACAAACCAGTCACCCTCACCGAGCTCGACAAAAACCGCCTGCAGATACAATGCGGCACATACGTCGGAATTATTGCCTGCGTAAACCATGAAGAGCATTTTCCTGACATGATCATCCCTGGCGGCGCCCCTGACATTGAATGCGGCGGATCGTTCCTCAATGACATCTATACCGCCATCGGGCACTCGATCGGATCAAACGAAGATTCCGCAACCAGCGGCATGTTCATCCGCGCAGAAGACAGCCGCCTGGTTGGAGCAGCTACCGACGGCCACCGCCTCTCCGTCGCGGCGATATCAGTCCCCTATGACGATGACTGCGAACCATTCAACAACGGCGTCACCATATCAGGCCGCGCTCTCGGAGAAATCAAGAAACTGTCCTGCGGCTCCAGCGAAGTCCGTTTCCGTGAAAACCGCATGAGCGTAGAGCAAAACGGCATTGCCATAATCGCCATGCTCTTCGAAAAAGAATTCCCGGCGTATCGCAGAATCATACCAACAACACACCCTCATTGCCTCGTAGTCAATACCTGCGGCCTGATT
This sequence comes from Geobacteraceae bacterium, assembly GCA_027404165.1. Next base: position 280,439 of record DAHZCG010000006.1, on the reverse strand, counting down.
GAAATTGTCGAGCGCGTCACGGTCCTATCGGAAACGCTCGGCATAACACTGGAGATCCACTCCGGATGGATCACCGTAACCGGTGAAAACTCCGCCGGCATCATCAGCGACCAAGTCGAATGCGAAACAACCGGCGAAGATGTCACAATCTGCATTACCCCGCGCTATCTCCTTGACTCCCTTCGGTCCCTCAAATCATCGGAAGATGTCGTCATTAAATATCGAGACGAAAAATCGGCGGTCCTGTTGATCCCTGCTGATCATAGCGGATGGGATGAACGAATTGAACTGATCCAGCCCCGGAGCGCGTGATGGAATATTATTTTTATCACGGCGCAGCATTCAATAAATACCCGCTGCCAGAACGCAACCCGCTTACACTGGCGGCTGATATGCGCGTGGCAGTCTGTAACGTATGCCCGCTTGCCACACATGGCCATATATGTGTCCCTAGTGATGAAAACCCTCATAGCTATACAAAATATTGCACGCTCACGGCCATCGCCACCGGTTTAATAAATATCGATGATGCCTTGGCAGATGGACAGGCCGAACCAACTATTGATGATCGTGAAAGAGTTGAAGCGTTGATAAATAGCCTGGGTAATCGCATACAGGCCAAAATTGTACCAGAGCCCGAGCAACCGCCCCAGATAGAAAAACCGCGCCCACGCAAAACAGCCTATCTCTGCGGATGGATGTCAGCAGAACTACCCGATCGGCCTTCCGCGCAACTCTATGTCTACAAACAGCGTAACGACTGGGGCGTCACCTACGAACCAGCTGAGGCCTCCCGCTTCAAAGCGGTTGAAGCCGTCCTAGAATGGTACCGCGTAAATGGCACCGTCCACGGTGATCCGGAAGTTAACAGCTATAACGGTCACCTGAAAATATTTGAAGATAGCCCTTCCGGATTGCGCCTGGTACCGCGTCCGACCAGACAAACCAGCCTATTCGACAACCTGCCGTCCCTGGAAATAATCGAAACGCAACCGGACTTGCTAAAAGTGCCAGATAGCGACGATTGCTTTACTAGCGATGAAAGCAAACTTCTCGCCGCCGGCTACGTCCTGGTGAAATACAACCGCGAACTAAAAACGATCCAGCAGACATATATTCCGCCAAAAAAAGGTTGGGCCCCCTCAGTCACATTCGGAACCTATGCCGCCGCTGAACGGACATTAAAGGAAGCGCTTGCAGCTGAAAATGTCGTCGAAGTGAGCCTGGAAGGCAAAGTCAACATGAGCACCTGCCGCAACAAGCTCCGCGACGCCGGGTTTGATTTCTACCGATCTGAAGGGATTATCCCTGGTCACGGGCATGATGTGCCCCGGATCAAGCAGGCAAGTCTCAACTGGGGTACCTGGGCGAAATATGAGACTCCGGAAGAACTTCAGGCCGCGTGGGACGAGTTGATGAAGGATGGGAAAGCGTTGCAGGGATAACGGCTTGAGGCTTTGCGCCTTGAGCGTAACAGCCGATGGTTATAAACTTTGGAGGAAATCGTGACATACGAACAAGCATACAAAGACCATCAATACCTATGGAAAACCTACGGGGCCGCTGACGATATGACTGGCGGGTATGTAGATCAAGAGGATTTGGACAGGTTGCTAAAAAGCCCGACAAAAGCCGTGGCTAAATTGTGTTTGTGCCGCCAGATTGATTACTGGTTTCAAGTCGGGCCTGACGACGGGGTAGATATTCCAGGTAATAAAGCACCACAATTAATAATTTTAGATCCTATTGTACGAGAAATAGCAGAGAGACATGGATGTTTATAACGGCTGGCGTTTGACCCGTCCGGCTTTTTGGTCGGGTCGGAACGCTGGTTGTACACCGTAGGAGGGTTTAAGGATGGCATGCGATAAATTTTGGATGATAGCAGACGTTGCACAGGCTGAAACCGCATTCCGTGGTGAATTTCTCGATAAGCAGAAAGCACCACGGTTCATGCACCCTACCCGCGAACAGGCGGAAACAGAACTGCTCCGGCTGCAAACGAAATTCCCGTTTTCAGAGTTCATCTTGCTGGAAGCGGTAGCCAGGGCAACGGAAAAGACAATGTTGATAATTTCCCCGGTCACGGCATTTCTGGCGGTCGAGCATATTGAACCTGACCCGGAAATTCCATTCTAGGTGTATAACGGCTGGCGTTTGACCCGTCCGGCTTTTTGGTCGGGTCGGAACGCTGGTTAGATTACGAAGGAGGGTCCAATGGTCTGGTTACCACCAATTCCAAAAATAAAGAAGGAACTGCAAAGCATCATAGCCACGGAGCGCAACAGATACCGTGACGCACTGAATAAGATAGCAAAGGCAAGGCTTGAACCGGGGCATGTTTACGAGCAAGCATTAATGCTGCAAAAAATTGCTGATAAAGCATTGGAGGGATGAATGGATCTGAGACACTGCCCATTCTGCGGCAAACCGGCACAATGTAAAGTCGAAGAGGATCACCACGGAAACTTTTATTCTCTGGGGTGCAGCAACTCTGATTGTGTGGCCCACGAAATTTATTACGCGGTGCCTGAGGAAGATTTACCGATGGAGCAAGCTGCCTTCAACTGGAATAGGAGATTTATATGAGCCGTTACGATGGACACGAAGAAACATGCGATTGCGCTGTCTGCGATGACATAGCATTCCGCGAATCTCTGCGGCAGAAGACACAAAGTAAACACGATGCAAACTGTCTGTTGCGGTTGCTTTTGGAAACGCTGCCAATTCAATTAGAACAGCGCAAACTGACGCATGACCGCACGGCGTGTGCCATGCTGATTCAGGATTCGATTGACTACCTGTTTCGCGACGGAGAGGATACGCTGATTGAAAGCCCGTCGAACGATGAACAGCAGGCGCTGAAACTGGCGTATCAGATGGGCCGCAACAGCCTGAAACAGGAAATTGAGGACTGGCTGAATAACGGCTTTGAATATGAAAATAGCGTGATGACAGTACACACGGTTCGAGAAACAGTGCAGAGATATTGCAGAGTAATCTAACGGTTTAAGTTAAGGGGCGGAACGTCCCTCTTGAACGGTTGGTTATAAATTATTCTACGCCGGTTTTGATCTTCTGGCGTAGCCATGAAAGGGAATGTCATGTCGAAATTTGAGCGAGAAAACAGGTATCTAGTGTTGAAACGGCGAGAAATTAGAAACGGACTGTCAGATATGGAACAGCATATTCTTGGGCTGTTAGCCAGAAAAGTAGCTGATTACCGAGAACAGGACATGGAAAAGCAGCCGCTTGCCTGCGTTGTAGTTGAGTCTGATTGGCCCGAGTATGAACCAACTTGGGAGGCGATTAAAAAGCGGGTTGTAGGTTACAGCGATTTGATGCCCGTGGCCGCGCAGCCAATTGCTGATTCCCAAAGACATTACGAGATCAAAGAAGGGTATATCACGGTTAACCACGAACGGCTCGGAGTAATAGGAATTGCACAAGTTACAGACGATATTGCGTGCGGAATACTTGTTGCGCTGGCTAGCAATGCAGATGTCAAAAATAAAGAGTGGTGGAAAATGGCTGAAAACCAGCGTGGACAAATAAATAAAATTGCACAACTGGAATCAAATGTGGCTGCTCTCGAAGAATCAAATGAGAACTGGATGCAGGCAGCGAAGGAAGCGGCAAGGCAAGTTGATTTATTGAGGGAGCAACTGGAACCAGACCACTGATTTTATCGGCGCAAGCCGTGGCGTAGAAGATTTATAACGGGGCTCCGCCTGACCGGGGGAGTTTTTCCTCCGGTCCTGGCGGTTGTTATCTGGTCGGCTTCCTTTAATGCCGCAAAAATAAATTCAACTATTTCTCTTTTCATTGATTATTTGTGTTGACAAGAAATCAAAGGGGTGATAAAGTTAAATCACAGTGAAGGAAAAAACAACCCCAAAGGAGAAACATCATGAAACTCACAATCGCAGAAACAATCAAGGCCGAATGCAAAAACTCTTCAGACGCAATGGATCGTGCAGCAGAACTCGAAGCCGAAACAGATCAGGATTGGGACAACGAAACAACAACATTCACATTTGAAGATGGCTCAAAACTGGCAGCAAGCGGCCCTGAATTCTGGGTTGTAAAATGAGAGGTGGCATTCGACAGGGAGCCGGGCGAAAGCCTGGCTCTGCCAAACTCGATCATCGCGGCACGGTTAAACAGGTTCGTTGGACGGCGGAAGAATGGCAGAAAGTAGAATCAGCGGCACGATCTGCGTCACAGACTCCGAGTGAGTTTGTAAGGTCGGCAACACTAGCAAAGGTGCAAGAGACTAGATAACTTCTGATTCTACCGCCCATCGGCGGCATAAAAAATATACAAACGAAAGGACTCAGCCATGATAAACACAGAACTAGAGCGGCTTTACGGTTTAAACCCTCCAGATAATAAAATATTGGAAAGCCGCCGGATTCGTGGCTGGGTGGAAAAGCTTGAAAAAGAATTCGCTGTCGAGCACAAAAGCGAAAAAACCCGCAAAACATACCGCCGGGCAATCATGCGGTTTATTCTCTGGAAACTCCGCACCCGCTGCCAGGATGTCGCTGAAGTCGCCATCCGCAGCTACTGCACACATCTGGCCCAGGACACACGCATTGCCTCAAGCACACAAAACCAGATATTCAACGCCCTGCTCTATTTCTACCGCCATGCACTCGGTGTCGAACCCGGCAAAATAGACGCCCAGCGTGCCCCCCGCACTAACTATCTCCCTGTTGTCCTGCCTCGCGAGCATATAGCACGGCTGTTCGCCTGTTCCACCGGCGTTTATCGGTTGATTTTTGAAGTGATGTACGGCTGCGCGTTGCGGGTTGAGGTCGATTGCCTGGATCTCCGGATCAAGGATGTTGACCTATCCAGCATGCTCCTGACGGTCCGGAGTAAACATGGCAGCATCCGCAACGTTGAAATTCCCGAATCGCTCCGCGAACTATTAAAAATCCAGATTACCCATGCAAAACTGATCCACGATGCCGATCTGGCAGCTGGCTTTGGTGTGGTGGATCTCCCTAATGCCCTTGACCGGAAATATCCAAATGCCGGTAAAGAATTTGGCTGGCAATATCTTTTTCCAGCGCAAACCCGGTGGATTGATGAAGATGGCCGGCAAGGTCGCGCACATATCCACGTCACGGCAGTACAGAAAGCTTTTCAAATATGCCGCATCAAGGCCGGTATACTTAAACATGCCACACCGCACTGCCTGCGCCATTCCTGCGCTACCCATCTGCTGGAAGATGGCGTTGATATCCGCCTGGTACAGAAACTGCTCGGACATGCCAAAGTGACCACCACCGAAATATACACTCAGTGCACCCAGCGCCGCTCAGGCTACCGCAATCCCCTCGACCGCCTGCTCGGCTTTGCTGAGGATATTATCGAGATCGCCCTGCCGGACGATGTCCGCCGCTGGCTGATCGCCCACGCCTCCCGCCTTGGCGTGACGCCCAACGAAGCCGCCCGGCAAATCCTGACGCTGGCCGCTCAAGGGGGCATGCTGTGAATCAAGATCCACTTTATCAATTCCCGTCGACCCGCTTTGTCAGCAATACCCCCTGGCGGCAATGGTGGCACCTGCTGTCAGAGGTGATAGAAGTCGGCAAAGCGCTGTTATGCGGAGACCTGCAGCACGCCGCCGCAGAAATATGGGACGTCAAACAGAGCAGCGAAACACTGCACCGGATATTATCCGGCAAAGGCTCCGACGTAGAAATGGCCAGAGAAACAGTGACGAACAATAACGTTAACCGGGACTATTACCTATGATATCGCTCACCTGGCTCCTGACAACCCTCTCGATCATCGGCGTAATCCTCAATACCCATCAGGATCGACGTTGTTTCTACGTCTGGATCGTAACTAATTCATCCTGGGCCGCCGTAGATTTTTACAAAGGCATCTACGCCCAGGCGACCATGTTTGTTTTGTATCTCTGTCTCTCCATCTGGGGGCTGTACAAATGGCGGCACAAACCAGCCAGACCCGAGGCGTTATGAACACTCCGGAAACCGACACAACCGCCGTCATCGATCAGGAAGAAGCGCGTTTACTCAAGCATCGTGACGACTGTCTGGATCTGGCGAAACGAAAGCCGACCGGCGCCAACCTCAAGAGCTTTAAAAAAGCTGAAACGGCCTTGGCTGACTTCCGGACCGCCCGCTACGAATCTGCCGGCGAAAACACCTTCGCCTCGATCGTTGATGTCGTCGCTCACCTGGATACTGAAGGGTGGAAGATCAGCAAGAGCACTGCGTATGAACACCGTGACGACGGCAAGATCCGCCCGGGCACCGATGGTAAATACACCCTCTCCACTGTCCAGGAATATGCCCGAAAGCATCTGCAGCGTAAAGATGGCGGCAGTATCGCTGCGACCAACTTGCAGGAAGAAAAACTGCGTGGGCAGATCCGCCAAATCTCCACCGACGCCGAAATGCGCGAGCTAAAGTTGAAGGAACGCCAGGGAGAACTTATCCCGCGCGATCATGTCGAGATTGAGCTGGCCGCCCGTGCCGGTGATCTCAAAACGCACCTGGACGCCTCGGCCCGCAGCTCCGCCACCCGCATCATCAAACTGGTAGCCGGAGATATTCAAAAAGCCCCCGAGCTGATCAGCTTTATGCTCGGCATCAACAGAAAAGTGATGGACAACTATTCCCGGCCGATTCAAGGGCCGGATGAGGAGGAAGAGTGATGTCTGAATTTTATGGGGAACAAAGAATTGACCTTGGAACGTATCTGCAAAAAAGAGGGATCTATCTGGATGCGGGCGATATTCATGCGGCAAAAACGTTGTTGTCCCACATTGCCAGTCAGCAACTAGGCCCCACGGGTAAAACGTTTCTTTTGATTACCCTGCAAGAATATCTATCGACAAGCCTGTTGCCGCTGGATTTGTTTCTCCAACATAAAAAATTAGTGTTAAGGCCGTGGCAATACGTAGCCGCAAATGATTTTCTGACAAAGCAGTCGGATATAGGCTGCACTTTCGCCGATCGCATGATGATTATGGATGTCCTTATAGGTTTCATAAACGAACACGGCAACCATTTCACGGTCTGAGGAGATAGTATGAAAATAGAGGAAATCTATACAGAGCTGGAATCATCTGGGTGTCGATTCCGCAAAAAGGCTATATCCGCTAGAGAGACCGCTTTAAAAGCGCGTAAAAAAGGCGATCTCCGCAAGTCGGATAAATTCAATGCTGTAGCTAGAGTCTATGAAATGGTGTCAATCAAGATTGGACCGCTAGAGAGGGAATTGCTAAAACATACTCCTGATGAATTCCAAGATAGCCTTATTCCATTTTGATGCCCGCCCTCGCCCCCCAAATAGCCGACGATTATTCCTGGCTGCCGTCCGCCCCGCCGCGCACCTACCGGCTCTACCCCGGTGAACTGCTGGCCTATCGCGCCGGTACCGGCAAAATCGGCAGCGCCTGGGCTCACGGCAATCGCTATGTCCACGTTTCCCCTCTGCCCGGCCCGTGGGATAATGATGTTGCGCCCTACCTGGTTGACATCATGGATACCTTCAGCCAGGAGCATTTCCAGCACGGCACCATTGCGGGGGGCTCTCAGGGCGGCAAAACCGACATTCTGCATAACTGCATCGGCATAGTATCAGACAATGCTCCCGGCCCTTCATTGCTCGTCATGCAGGATCAGTCTACCGGCGGGGATACTATCACAGACCGCCTGATTCCCATGTTCCGCGATACGCCAACCCTGCGCAAACTCAGGACGAAAAACCCTGACGACCTCGGTAAACAACGTATCCGCCTGCGCAACGGCATGACCATCTACCTGGCGTGGTCAAATTCGGAAGGTCGCCTCGCCTCCAAACCGATCCGCTATCTCTTCCGCGACGAAATAGACCTCTGGCCAGCCTCCGCTCTCAAAAAGTCCTGGGCACGCACCAGGGCATTTAAATACTCCCGCAAAATCATGGACGCCTGCACCGTCAGCACCGAAACCGGACCCGTCTGGTCGGCACAACGTCACGCCCAGGAAGTGCGGGAATACTACGCAAAATGCCCCCACTGCGGACATGAACAAACTATGAAATTCGCCCAGGTGTGCTGGGCCGATGGCGTCATAGATCCGCAAGCGCTGTCCGAGGGCAATTCCGCCTGGTATGAATGCGAACACTGCCAAGGCAAATGGGATACAGACGATCGTGACGATGCCGTTAAAGCTGGCCGATGGAAACGCAGAGACAACGGCGTCATCCACCTGCATCCGTCGTCGGTATGGTGGCATATCCCGCCGATGCTCTCGCAGTTCGTCCCGTTCAACGAAATAGCGCAGGCCTATCTTTTAACACTTACGGAGCCGACGCAGGAAAATCTCGTCTTTTTCTACAACGACTGTCTCGGCCTCCCGTTGCCGGAAGATGCCGACGGCGAAACGATCAAAGAGAAAGAACTGTACGAACGCCGTGAACGCTATACCCCTGACGGTGCTGCCTGGCGTGTACCTATGCAGGCCTGCGTTATCACCGCTGATACTGACGTCCAGGCTAACCGTCTCGAGTGCGAAGTTGTCGCCTGGGGCGCCGGTCATGAATCGTGGGGGATTGAGTACAAAGTTTTCCATGGCGATACGGAAAAAGACGAGGTATGGGACCAGCTGCACGACTGGATATCTGAAACAACCTGGCGTCACGAATCCGGGGCAGAGATGTCGATTGCCAAAATGGGTGTTGACCTCGGATATCGCTCCGGAATGGTCGCTAAGTTTGTGAAGCGATCACGGCGCTATCTTGCGCACAAGGGCTCCAACAACGGTAGCGCTCCGCTCGTCCCGCGCAAACCAAGCAAAAGCCCCAAATACAAAGTCGCCTTTTATGAACTGGGGGTTTCATCCGGAAAAGACAGCTTCTTTACATGGCTCAACAACGAACCGGGCGGCGCGAGATCGTGTCACTTCCCCCTGCTCTATGGCTATGATTTTGAATACTTCCGCATGCTGACAGCAGAGCACGCCGTCAAAGAAAAGAACCGCCGCACCGGCAAGCTCGAAACCGTATGGAAACTCCGCCCCGGCTTCATCCGTAATGAGGCACTGGACGTACGCGTCGGAAATATGGCGGTGCGAGAGATATTGAACCCGAATTATACCGCCCTTTCTGCCACGCTGCAGGGCGGATATGTCCCGCCGACAGAACAAAAACAAAAGCCGCGCCCAACACCACAAAAACCAAAGCCACTATCAACCCCGCCCAAACAAGCCACGGCCATGCCCGGCTGGTTCACGAACAGGAGATAACTATGGAAACCCCGCCGGTCTTCAAGCGACAGGAAATGCTCTCAGTCGGAAATATCCGCAAAATGATCCCCGGCAAAAACGGCGGTCCCTGTTCGCGCCAGCATGTCCACAACCTGATCGAGCACGGCGCTCTCTCCCCGGCTTTTAAGTTCGGTGGAAAATACAATATCCATGTGCCGCGGGCTGTTGTGGAGGAATATATCAAGGGGTGCCAGATTGATCCGGGGAAGTAAGGGACAAGCGCCAGCAGCGGCGCTTTCCCATCCTGTTACATAACGCTTGTTAGGGCGGGTTTTCGATGCCATTTATGACACAAAAACAAACCAATTGGGCGGGTTACACCATTAGGGATCTACTCCGAGAGTGGAAGCGCCTCCATGATGAAAACGAATCCCTGAAAAGGGAAATACAGCAGTTGAGGAGCAAAGCAATGATGAGAGCAAAAATGCAGGTGCAGTCTGTAGTCCCGGCAGGTGCAGCAGCAGAATCGATCAGGATGTCTCCGGTTTGTGGCTCTGACCCGTTTGGGCCGAATGGTGAAAGCGAGGACAACACGTTTGCACGATACACTCCGGCCGGGAGCCTTGAACTAACGATTAACAATCCTGATCTCGTTGGTAAGTTCTCGGTTGGCCAGAAATTCTATGTGGATTTTTCCCTGGCGGAGTAGTTGAAACCGGGGCGAAGGGTGAATGATTCCCTTCGCCCTAACGGGTGTTCAGATCAGCGGAGGGAAACAACTATGAGCATAACGGATACCAAAAACATGAAGTCGTGGAACGGAGAGGATATACAGCCTTCCGCTGCATCTGATCGTTATCTGGCGGGGCAACCGGCAGGCACATTGGCGACGTTCGACGAAGGAATTGAAAAACTTAAAAGTATCGTTGCGGTAGGTCTGCATTTTGGATGCGCGGTTATTCAGCGGCAGTTAGGATGGGGGTACAATCGGTCATTTCATCTGATGGAACACGCTGTTTCAAGCGGTCATGCGTATTGGCACACCGAAACAAGAATCATATTCAAGTAGTCAGATAACATCAAATTAGATAGCCACTGATCAAAACAATGACGGAGCGATACATGAAAAAAATAGCGTCAATAGCAACAAATATACTCATGATATCCGGAATATTGGGAGTGATTGTATTTTCAACCTTTGGCTTGGCAAAGCTAGGCAAATCTCTTTCATATTCATGGTGGTATGAAGATCAAGTCAAACAGACAGTACGGCAAATGGTCAATGACAGTGCTTTAAAAAAATAAATTACTTCACGACAACTTATGGCGGTGAGGCGCAATGGCCCAGCACGAAGGGTGAGGAGATGCGCTGAAAGTCGGAAACGGCAAACGGACAGGCAACGCGTGCAGCTGAGAGGAGTCCGGTTGGAGTTCGAATCTCCCCACCGCCACCAACAAAACCACAACCCCTAGTAACAAAAAAACGCATCCACCCCCACATATTGTAAAAAAAGTGTCCACAGCGTCCACGGCGTCCACCGTGTCCATGACTTCCATTAAAAAGCCTGCGCATTATTGCGCATGGCAATCACTCCTCTTTTCACATCGGCAGAACTTGACACCCACATCGCCGCATACAAGCAGGCGCTGATTGATGTCGCCTCCGGCCAAATTGTTAAACTGACAACCGGCGGCTCTGATCGTCAGCTTACCCTGGCCGATCTGCCCGAAATCCGCGCTACCCTCGAATTTTACCAAAAAGAAAAAGCCAAAACCGCCGGCATATCAGGCCCGCAATTTCTCCCTGCGAGGCCACGCCGATGAGTGCCAACTGCCGCGTCGGAAAATCATTCCTGTCACCCCGCGCTCAATCCATCGCCCTGCCCAAAATGCAAGGCTCGTCATTCAGCCGTTCCGCCGGATCAGCAGCCGGTACCATGTCTAACTGGTCACCGCGTCGCCTCACCTGGATCGAGGAAGGCCGCCAGCGTGAACGCATTGTCGAGCGCGCCAACGATATCGCCACCAACAACGCCCACGGCGCCAGCCTCATTGATTCCATTACTACCAACACCGTCGGGACCGGACTCTGGCCCCAGGCGAAACCAAACTGGAAACGTCTCGGCATCACCGAAGAACAAGCGCAAGAAATCGCCGAAACGATGGAATGGGAGTTTGAGCAATGGACCAAAGAAGCCGACGCCTCCTCTCCCAGTGCTGAGACGGCAACCTCCAATTTTTACGGCCTCCAGTTTCAAAACATCTGGTCGATGCTCGTCAACGGCGAATTCATCAACCTGCCGCTCATGCTCGATGATCCATCGCGCCGCTACTCGCTGGCCCTGCAAACGATCGATCCCGTCCGCCTCCGGACACCAATGGCATACCTCGGTACTAAAGACGTCCGCGACGGCATCCGCCTCGGCAAAAACAGCCAGCCAACCGGATACCTGATAGCAGATCCGGAGGACGGCAAACTGTATGCGTCTCTTGATCTGCGCAGCTTCCGCGAACTGCCGCCCAAAGCTGGCCACCGCCCGACAGTCATTCACCGCTTTCACAAGAAAATGCCCGAGCAGGTTCGTGGCAATTCCATCCTGGCCCCGGCCATGAAGTTTTTCCGCGACATGAATGACTATCTGGACTTTGAACTGGTCGGGGCAATCATCGCCGCCAGCTTCCCGGTGTTCATCGAAAAAGCTCCGGATACCGATGCTGAAGAACAATACGGCAGCGACGGTACCGCCGCCGATCCGACCCGTTATCAGGAAGTTTCTCCCGGCGTTATGTACGGCAACGCTGGTGAAAAGCCGACAGTTCTCGCCAACCCGCGCCCCGGCGGGTCGTTCGGCACTTTTGTCGAAACCGTCCTGCGCGCTGTTGGTGCCAGCTGCGGCATGCCGTACGAAGTTATCGCCAAGGATTTCAGCAAAACCAACTATTCCAGCGCCCGCGCTGCCCTTGAAGAAGCGTGGCGGGTATTCGGCATGTACCAGGACTGGCTCGTCACCTATTTCTGCCAGGTTGTCTGGGAAATGGTCTGGGAGGAAGCCTGGTTGCGTGGGCGCATTAAACTGCCCGCCGGTTCTCCTGATTTCTATACCGCCCGTGCTGAATGGACCGCCGCTACCTGGATCGTCCCCGAGCGTACCAGCCTTGATCCGGTAAAAGAGATCGTCGCCGCCGTTATGGCCAAAAACAACAACATGGGCACCGATGCCGATTTCTGCGCCAAGCGTGGCAAGGATTGGGAAGCTGTCTATAGCCAGCGCTCCCGTGAAATCAACAAGGCCAAAGAGCTGGGCCTGCCGGATAGTGCCGGTGCCAAAAAAGAAACGGTATCCAAAACCGCGCCTGATCCGGTTACAGATCCGGCGACAGAGGAACAACCATGAAAAATATCAGAATAGCCGAACTGCTCTTCAATCGTCCGCTGATGATTTCAGAATCAAAACTGAACGTCATTCTTCACGCCCTGGGGCCGCGCTTCAATCTGGATATGAATGCGCTGCCGCCTGGTGTCAACATGGCGCAAATCAGTGACCAGGAGCGCAACCGTGCCGGATACAAAGCAGCAGCCGGTGTCGGCATCATCGGCATATACGGGCCGCTGATGCACCGGGTTATGGCCTCCGATTATCCCAGTGGCGGCCCGACAACCTATGCCGATATCCGTCGATCGTTTGATCTGGCGATGGTCGATGATGCCGTTCAATCCATTGTCCTGGAGATTGATTCTCCCGGTGGCGAAGTCCACGGAGTTTTCGACCTGGCCGATCATATCTTCCAGTCTCGCGGGCAAAAACCGATCACCGCCGTCATAAACGAATCGGCATACAGCGCCGGTTACTTGCTCGCCTCCGCTGCCGATCGCATCATCGTTCCCCGCACCGGTGGCGTCGGTTCCATCGGCGTTATTGCCACCCATGCCGATTTCAGCCGTGCCGAAGATGCTGCCGGAATAACCGTTACCCATGTTTTCGCCGGTGCGCGTAAAGCGGATTTCTCACCGCACCAACCGCTCGGCAATGAAGCCCACGCCCTGCTGCAGGGCATGGTTGACGATACCTACGAAATGTTTGCCGACACCGTGGCCCGACATCGCAAAATGTCGGTTAAAGCGGTCAAGGGCACTGAGGCTGGAATATATGAAGGCAAAAAAGCGGTTGCCGCAGGGCTTGCGGATGAAGTCCAGGCCGCCGACAAGGCTATATCGTCAAGCAACGGCAAAAGCGGCCGCGCCATGATCACTGCCACCAAAACCGCGTCACATACATCAAAAACGGAGGAGAGTATGACACTCGAAGAGTTGAGAACGAATCACCCCGATCTGGTCTCACAGATCGAAACAGATGCCCGGCAGGGCATGATTGCCGCTGCCGATGCCACCGCCGCCCAGGCAACAGCCGTTGCCGCCGAACAGTCCCGCGTCTGCGGATTGGTTACCGCCGCATTCGGTGCAGAGTCCGGAACAAAGCTGAGTGCCGTCGCCGCCAAAGGCCTGACCGCCGAAGACGTATCGACGCTCGGCATTACCTTTGCCGCAACAGCCTCCGGTCCTATTGATGAGAACAAAGTTGACGAAGCCAGCCGTGCCGCCATTCTGCAAGGCTTGAAAAATGTTGCTCCTACCGGCCTCAACAATGTGCAGCCAACAGCCGGAGAAGCCGCTGAAAGAACAGCCGCTGCCGCAGGGATCGCCGCTGGCGGCAAACAGAGATAACCACCACCCACACACTAATACACGGAGGATTACACCATGGAAACTTTTACCCCTGACAAACTGCTGGCCGGAGATTACCCGGCAGTAACCGACATCGTAGTTATCGACACTGGCGCTTTGGTGCGCGGCACCCTGCTCGGCAAAATTACCGCAACAGGCAAGTACATTAAATGTGATAGCGCTGCTGTTGACGGTTCGCAGGCCCCGCTTGCCATTCTTGCCGAAGATGCAGACGCTACCGCTGGTGATGTCAATGCCACTGTCTATCTGTCCGGCGCTTTCAATCAGGACGCCGTGACGTTCGGCGGGGCTGATACCGCTGCCACTCACCGTGCCGCTCTGCGCGACCTCAATATCTATCTGAAAGCGGTCGCCTAGGCGCCGTTTAAAACTCTCTTGGAGGAGTCAATCATGAAGACCATTTCAACGTTCCTGTCCTGGACCCTGCTGCTGTTTGTGGCAATCCTTTGTTTTCCCGCTGGCCACGCCATCGCTGCTGAACCTCTCACAGCCGGGGCGCTCGCCATTCCGTTCCTTGGTATGGGCCTGATCGATATTTTCGATACCCGCACCATGATTGAAGCTGTTGAACAGATGTATCGCCCCGGGCGTTGGTTGCGTGACACCTTTTTCCCTGCTGCCGTTCCAGCCGACACCGAATCTCTCGATGTCGATATCATCAAGGGCGGTCGTAAACTCGCCCCTTTCTGCTCGCCGTTGACTGAAGGCAAGGTTGTCCCCGGTGTCGGCTTTACCACACAGACACTGAAGCCCGGATACATCAAACCCAAACGGGTTACTACTGCCGCCGATCTGCTCACCCGTTCACCTGGCGCCATTCTTTATGCCGGTGGCGAAACAATCGAGCAGCGCGCTCAGAAGAAACTCGGCGCTGACCTTGCCGACCTGATGGACACCATTGACCGCCGTGAGGAATGGATGGCCGCTTCTGCACTTGATCTGGGCGCAATCACCATGAAGATCAAGGGTGAAACAGCCGATCAATCCGTGCTGGTAGATTTCCAGATGGCCGCTACACACAAAATTACCCTGGCCGGCACTGATCTCTGGTCGGATGCCGCCAGCGATCCTCTGGCAAAACTTGCCTCGATTGCTTCGACTATCCGCAAGGATTCCGGTGTTTCCCCTGATGTCCTGGTTCTCGGCTCAGATGCCGCCGCTGCATTCGTTAAAAACGCTGCTGTCCAGAAATATATGGACATGCTCAAGGTCGATGTTGGTCAGATCAAGCCACAGGAATTGCCGCAGGGCGTCACGTATATCTGCAGCCTCCGTTACCCCGGCTTGTTCATCGACGTCTATTCCTACGACGAATGGTATGAGCACGAAGACACAAACGTGTTGACCCCTATGGTGCCTCTCAAAAAGGCCTGGCTTGGCTCGACCCGTTCTGCCAACCGCACCCAATATGCGGTTATCCAGGACATCGAAGCTATCGAGGGCGGTATGGCTGCCGTTTCTCGCTTTCCCAAATCCTGGGTAACCAAAGATCCCGCGGTTCGTTGGTTGATGGTACAGGCCGCACCGCTGCCGACTATGAAACAGCCGGATGCATTCGCCTCGATTCAGGTCCTCGCATAACCATAAACCATTAATGCCGGTGGCGGTGTAATGCCGCCCCGGCGAAAGGAACTATCATGGCAAAAACAGCCCTTATCGTAGCCGTTCTTGGCTGCATCCATATCGGAGACAAAGAACATGTCCCCGGCGGCAAACCTTTTGAGTGTGAAGCAAAAGAAGCAAAACGCCTGATCAAGCTGGGCGTTGCTGCGCTTGCTACAGAAAAAGACCAAACGCAATCAGATGACGACTCCACAGATGACAATGCAAAAGCCGATCTGCTTGCCGCAATTGCTGCAGCTGAAACAGTAGATGCTTTGCAGGCGCTTATGCCAGAGGCCCAGCCGGATGATGAAATTGCCGCGGCCTTTGTCGCAAAAATGACCGAACTGGAAGAGGCATAACAATGTCATTCGGGGCCCTGATAGTTAAATGCAATACGGTGTCTATCGGGGCCTTTGCCAACGTCGACGTCAGCATCTCCCTCGACGGCCTCCTTGTCAGAGACGACATTCGCGGCATTTTCGATGAGTCCAGTGAAGTGGTGTCACCGTATGAAGCAAGCCAGATCGTATTCAAACCGGCAGTTAGCGTCCAAGACAGCGATTTCAGCGGGATAACCAGCGCCAACGTACTGACGATCCGTGGCAAGGATTACCGCTTTGACGGCAAACCCCGACCGGACGGCAACGGATTCACACTTATTTATCTGCAGGTAAAAAAATGACCGTACAAGCCCAAATAGATGCATATATCGCCGCGCTGCTGGCAACCATCACCATCGCCAACGGTTACCAAACCGACGCCGGTGCCGCTGTCTACAAAGAGCTGGAATACACCGCACACCCGGACATCATGCCATCAATAGCCTGGTTCCCGGGAGATCTGCAGAGCGGTGTCGAAATCGGGCCGGTACCGCCGGAAATGGGCGAGACAAATCATTTATATCCGATGTCCTGGGAAGGTTTCATCGCCGACGACCTGGATGGCTCAGCCGGGCGCAAACTCAAGGCCGATCTGGTCAAGGCTCTTTATGTCGACTTTCGATTCGGCGGCTTGATCGAGATTATCGACAGTTGCAAATCTTCGGTGGCTGTCCAAGCCGGGGAAGATGTTTTTAGCATCGTGCAGGTCAGTTTCACCATTTTTTACGTCACGCCTTTTGGGCAGGAATAATACTAAACCGGGAGTCGTCACAATGCCTGATGAAATGTCCATCGCCCTGGAAGATCTTCAAGAGATCATGGAAATGCTTCCGGACCCGCCGGCCTCAGGAGAAAAGCGCCACAATGCCTTGACCCGTGATGATGTGTTGATAATCGCCAAGATCATCCAGGCGATGTCACACAACGAATGCAGCATGGGGCTCACCCCCGAAGAAATCGGCAAGATCAAGACGGCGGTGCAACTGGTCAACAAGGGCATCCTCGGCATCGGCTGGCTAATTCTCGCCGCTGTTGTTGCCGGTCTGCTCAAGGCGACCTGGTGGGGCGTCCAGCACGGCATTTTGGAAGCCGCCGACACGGCTCAAAAAGCGGCCAAATAATATGAAAAATTTTACGGCATACCTGTTAATGGCGCTGGCCTGCTCACTGGCTCACCCGGCAGCCGCCGCCGATATCAACAAGTCATTGGCCACTGTTTTCGGGCATGAAGGCGGGCTGCAGTGTGATCCATCCGATCCGGGCAACTGGACCGGCGGCAGGGTTGGCCATGGCCGCCAGGGCTGCACCAAATACGGCATAGCAACCAACACGTATCCACATCTTGATATCCGCAACATGACGCTCAAGCGGGCGGGGGAATTATACAAGCGGGACTTTTGGGACCCGATCCACCTGGGCGAGTTTGAAAGCCAGGCGACCGCCACGGAGATCTTCGACACCTCGGTAAATTGCGGCGTCGCTACCGGTGGCAACATCGTTATCCGCCTGGTCAATATCTTTGGCCCGGCACACTACAAGCTGAACGGCCACGTCAATTTCGAAATGGTCGAATGGATCAATAAGTACACGCGCAAAAAGACGAACCGCACCACATTTTACAAGGCGCTCAACGTGCTGCAGGGGCAACGATACCTGCAGATTATCGAGAACAATTTCCGCATGGCGAAATATTCGAATAGTTGGTTTGGAAGGGTGGGGCAGTAATGTCGATTATCGCAATCGTCATCAAATACTGGCGGGAAATCGCCGTCGCGCTGCTGATCCTGCTGTTGATCGCAGTGGGCTTTTACCTCAGGTCTGTATTTGCCGAACGCGACCAGCTCAAAGCAGCAAACAGTGTCCTGGCCGCGCAGCTGAAAGATGCGGCCCAAACGCAGGAACTGGCCAACAAGTTTACCGAGGCCATCAGCCAGATCAAAATCAGGAGCAACGTCAATGTGCAACGTATCGAAAGCCTGCCGAAACCTGTGTTTGTTGATAATAGCGCTCCTCTGCTGCTCGTCCCTGGGGGCGTGCTGCAAAGCGTGTATCCGCCCCCAGCTGCCAGTGGAGCCGCAACCGGTAATGCATCAGATCGAAGTGTGGCCGCCGGCAAACCCGGCAGCTGAATTTTGTCTCTCCGATCGGGGTCGGCGTGACGTGCTGGTCAACCTGGAGGCATACCGCGCCGCACTGGAAAGTTGTCGTGAAACTATACGCATTTATAACGCCGAAATTAAAGGAGTCCATTAATGGCAAAAATCAATGTAATCGGCAAAGGCAACCTCGGTTTCTCTCCCAAATTTGGGGAGATCGTCGCAGGTCAGGAATACACCATTGAAGAGGAAGATTTCGCTGATCAGCTCTTCGACCGTAAATCGTCAAAAAAACAAATTGAGCAGAAGGGAGGGGATGAATAATGAGCATCAGTGGAGCAGAACTTAAATATGGCTTCAAGAAAGCCACCGTGTGGAACACAGCCGTTGCCCTGGGGGCCGGTAATGGTTTCCTCGGACTCGACTTGAGCCTCAAAGCCGACACCACCAACATTACCGATGATTCTCGCGGCCAGCTGTTTGCCGTTGATTCCAGCGCCGGGGAAGTCAAGTGCGAGGGCTCAGTCCCTGCGTATCTTCGCTACAACGACGCCACCGTGCTCTCGATGCTCGCTATTATCATGGGCACCGCCGCCGCCCCGGCCCTGCATGCCGCCGGGACACTCTCTTATGATCATATCCTCAAAGTGGCGCTCAACAATGACGGCTTGTTTGGCACCCTCTGCGCGGCCATCGGCACTGTTGGGGTAGAAGAGATGCCCTCTTGGAAGCCGAACAAAGTCGTCATCAAATGGGATACCGGCAAGCCGGTTCAGATCACCGTTTCCGGCGCGGGCGTTGATGTCACGACCAACGGCGTTAATACCCTGATCACCTTTAACAACGTCACGATCCTTGAGCGTACCACCCGCGCCTATATGGGCCAGACGGTATTATTGATAAACGATCAGTCTGATATTGCCCTGGACATAACAAACAGAATCGGCCCGTCCAGTATTGAATTATCTCTGGAGAGGAAACAAAGCGGCGTTTATGGATCATACACATCAGACGACGCCGCCCCGCGTGATCTGATCGATGAACCGACCGGAGACGGCATGTTTACCGCCGGACTCAAACTGCAGTTCCCGCGCACTGCCAACTTGAACGCCCGTACCGAGATGAAGAATAACGTCTCCAAAAAAGCGGAAATTATCTGCACCGGGCCGATGATCGAAACTGACATCCCCTATCTGATCAAATTCCAGATGCCGCATCTGAAGCCGAAAACGTATGAGAACCCCTACGCCGCCGGCATCATTCAAAACAGCAGAGAATATGATGTCCTGGGTGCGACAACCGCGCCACTAGGCATGGTCGGCAATACCGACCCGCTCTGGATCAGCATCACTAATAAAATCAGCACGAGTCTACTGGCGTAATAGAGATTGGCGGGGCCTCTATCCTTTCGGGGGTCGGAGGCCTCGCCATCCTCCTTGCCGCCTTTTTTATCACCCATTCAATTAAATGAAGCAACGGAAAGGACAACAACATGAAAATCGGCATATTTGATACACCACCGCAAAAATGGTTTCCCTTCGACAAAGACACCGAAGTGCTTATCCAGCACATAGAAAAAGCCAAGCTCAACACTATTCTGATGCAGGGTGCTGAGGCGGCTAAAAAGATGAAAGCCAAGGCCGGCAGCGTGCAGGATATCTTTCTTGGCAAAGCGGCGGTGTTCGGTTGGAGAAAAATTACTGATCAAGATCAACCAGGTATGCTGCTCCCGAACGGAGATCCACTGCCGTTTACTCCCGAAAACAGAAATCTGGCCATAACCAAAAGCAATCGTTTTTCCGAGTTTGTCTACCGTATCGCCACGGACGAAACACAATTTATTGATGACGATATTCCGGAACTCGATGCGGATGACCTGAAAGACCTGGAAGACGTCCTCGCTGAATTCAGCAAGGAAGAACAACCGGGAAACGAATAACCGCGTACCTCTGGGCGCGTGATGACCATCCAAAGGTTTCCTGCGAGGCATGCCGTGAAAATTTTGACGCTGACGGCATAGAACCTGACTGTATCACCGGATCATGTCCAACATGTTTTGATCAACTGGGAGATGATGAGTTTCGTATCCTGGAGGCACATTGGCTGATCTCGCATTTAGCGGAAATGGGTTTATCCCAACTGGCAGCAAAAGAATACAACCTGGGCCGTGACGATCTTATCCAACTGGCAATCATCGAATCGGAGTGCCGCAAGATAGCAAAGGAAAAACAGGGAGAACCTGATGGCGAAAGACGTTAGATTTAACATAGGAGCCAACCCGGATCAAGCCCTCGCTGCCATGAAAGAGATGCAGGCGAAGGGCGAAGACGTCTCAAAGTTTCTCGGCGCGGCATTCTATTCTCTCGGCATCAAGTCAGAACAATCATTTGAAAATCAGAAAAAAGCCGCCCTGGCGTCATACGAGATCATCAAAACCAGCGGCCTCGGCACCTGGAAGGATCTGCAGAATGCTCATGCCGCCATGACCGCCAAAGTTGCCGCCCTGGATAAGGCCAGCAACTTTCAGGAAAGCAACAAGGGCGCGAAAAGCCTCACGCAAAACATTGGCGATCTCGATTCATCGGTGAACCGGCTGACGGGACGTTTTACTACGCTGTTGACCGGCATGGCTGCCTATTACGTTGGCGGCAAAATCTGGCAGGGGTTCCAGTCCGGGATCGAGGCCGTTGATGATTTTCAGATGTCGGTCGTGCAAATGGCGGCGACGATCACCAGCCTGCAGGGCGGCACCGATATTGCCGGGGACTATGCGGCCGCCAAAACATACGCCGAAGGTCTGAACACCACGCTAATGAAGGTGGATGCCAACACCTCCCTCAATCTCACCAACCTGCAAACGATTACGTTCGAAATGGCTAAGCAGGGCGTGCTCCTGGACACTAATAATGCCAATCAGGTCGAGTCATTCACTAGATTAGCAAACGCTGTGGCGGTATACAGCAACAACGGCCGTAACGAAATGCAGGTCCGGCAGGAAATCTCCGCTCTAATGCGCGGCGAGGTCGATCAGAACAGTCAGCTGGCCAGCATGCTTCAAAAGACTGTTGACGGCCCGCTACAGCAGCAGATAGAAAAATGGAAACAGTCCGGAACATTGCTGGAAGAGCTCGGCAAGCGGTTGGGCGGTTTCGGTGAGGCGTCAAAAGATATCGGCACCATGTGGTCTTCGGTGAAATCATCGTTCCAAACCTCCATGACGGTGATCCTGCAAGCCGGGTTCCCGTCAATAGTCAAAGATATTTCCGAATGGCTCGGAAAGATCAATGGCTATCTGAAGGAACATAAAGACGAACTGGCCGGAGATATCAAGCGGGGCTGGGAAACCGTCAAAGAGTACATGTCCACCACCGCAGATATCGCCAAAACGATCTATAACAATTTTGAACCGTTCGCGGCGTTTTTTATCGGCGGGATGTTGCTCAAGGGTATTTTCGGGGTAATTTCCGCAGTGAAGACCCTGGGTGAAGTTGCCGCTGCGACCCGTGCTGTTATGTTGACCACCGGCATGGTGACCGGCGGAGCTGGTATTGCTGCTGCCGGTACTGCCGCCGTCGGGGGCACTGTCGCGGGGAGTGCTGCCGTTGGTGCGGGACTTGGGTTGTTGGGTGCTGGAGCCGTTGGAGTTGGCCTTGGTTATGCCGCACAACCACTGGTACGCTGGGCCGATAAAAAACTCTATCAGAATTTTGGTGTTAATTTGACCGGCGAAGCGATGTATGACGAATCGCAGGTTAAAGACGCCGCAGCCACACAGAGGCTTAACGAGGCCATGGCACGGAAAGCCGGAGTCAGTAGCGGCGCGCCTGTACCAACGATTAATATCCAGGACACGCAAAAGCAGACCGATGAAAAAATCGCCCTGCAGGATAAAGAGCTGGCCGCCTTCAAGGCTACGCAGGATCAGAAGACCAGCTATGCCAAAGCCGCTGCAGCGGTAGAGTTGGCTGACCTCAAGCAGTCCTATGACTCGGGCCAGTTAATGACGCAAGATTACCTCGCGGAAGAAACCCGGATTACCCTGGCTGAAGTCCAGGCCCGCTATGACAACTCTGTTGATTATTACAATCGTGAGGTCGATCTGCTTAACACTATCCTGGACAAGAAGGGTGCCAAGAGCAAGGAATACCAGGAAGAACTTGCTAAAAATACCAAAGCCGATGAAGCCGTTTCTCTGGCCGGTCTGGATCTGCAGAAAACGAAGATAACGGAAGAGACGAAGCTCCAGGATGCAACCAGATCCACCGCTCAGGCATACGCCAAACTGCTGGCCCAATCGCAAGATGACGCGGGACAGTATGTGCAAGCGGCAGAAACAAAAATCGAAGCCGAAAAGAAAACAGCGGAATACCGCCGTTTGAGCACTGCCGCGCAGGCATTAAAAGAAAAGGAATTTGCAAGGCAGCGCACCGAGGCCAGCAACAAGGAACTGGATGAGGCCAAGCAGTATGCTGATGCCATCAGGGGGCAACAGGAAGAGCTGGATGTGCTGAATGGCAAAACCAATACCCTGGCCGGTACCGAGAAAAGCCTCCGGGATGGGAAAGCGACCGCGCTTGATCTGCAGAACAAACTTAACCTGGCCATGGCCAGTGGCAATAACGCCTCTATTACTGCGCTCTCCCAGCAGATTCTACTGCAAGATCAGCTAAACGGTAAAAAAGCGCAACAGCTCCAGTATGAACAGGACCTCGGCGTGTTGACCGGTGAAATTGTCGGCTTTTCCAACGGCCAGCCGATTTATGCGAAAGACGCCACCGCCGGGCAATATAACTATCAATCTGCTTCTGCCGCTGCTACTGCGCGACTTTCATCTTCATTGCAAAGCAGTTCTTCTTTGGGTGGGGTCTTTTCCGATCTCAATTCTCCCTTTCTCGGTGGTTTTGCGGTCGGCACCAACTACATCCCCGCCGATGGCTATGCCTATCTTCATAAGGGCGAGGCCGTGGTACCGAAGCAATACAACCCTGCTGCCGGAGGCGCTGGCACTGCCACCAGCATCACCCTCCAGGGCGGCATATCCATCACTATTCAGGGCGGCTCTACCAGCCAGCAGACCGCCGCCGAAATTGCTCAACAGGTTTATCCTGAACTCAAAAAACTCGCCGGCCGACAGGCGGCATAAAAGGAGTCATCTTCATGCAAAAACTATTCACCGTCGATGCCCGTTGTTCCCGTTGCTATAAAAAAACCGACTGCCTCGTCCGGGCCGAAGTGCTGACCACCCTGTCCGCGCTGCAGAACAAACTGAACACTGACCCAGTCCTGGCCGAATCACCCGGCGAAGGCATTCTCATCCTGGCGTGTGACGATTTTTCGGTAGCCCCCGCGTAAATGCTTCGCCAGCGCAATACATCCATACAGTCCGGCTATGTTGATGCGGGTTATTTTGCTCTCTGGGCTCCGCCGGTTGGTACCCGCACTGTCAACCATGCGTTGATGTCCTTCGACCTTGGCCGGATGCCGCTGTACCCAGAATTTACCATTGAATTCAACCAGTGGCAGCGAGAATCAGGCGGGGGCGCGCAGTTCGTCGGCGAACCCTACGCCGTGCGCTTATATCAGACGCTCTCCTGGCCATCGATCAGCACTATTGATCGCGACAACCTGGAGACGTTTTTCCGCACGATTGCCCGGGCCCAGTCCGAACCGTGGGAATATTACAACCCGGAGCAGGGGATTGTGTGGCCGGTCCGTTTTGCCGATGCCGATTTTCCCGTAACGCCGGAAATTGCGTATGGCCGCTACAGCCTGAACGGCCTGCGCCTGATGATCGATATCAACTACAGCGGTCTGGTGGCATCCGGTGTGGCAGCATACACGGCGGACATGGGCACCGCCTTTGCCATCGGTGATGTTGTAATGCGGTTCCCTGCGCCATGCCGCCCCGGTACCGGCTATGGCCTGATCACCCTCCACGCTCTGGAGGATTCAAGCGCCGGCGCTCCGGTCGTGTATCGGGCCGGGAAAACAACCCGCAACAAATGGGCCCTGTCCTGGAGCAATCTGGATTTTTATCACTGCAACTGGCTGCACGGCTTTTTTATCACGTATTGCCGGGGCCAGTTGCGCCCGTTTATCTGGTTCGACACTGACGGCACGCCGCGAATTATGCGTCTGGCCGAAAACAAAATTACTATCAAGCAGACCGGGTGGAATCGCTTCAGCTGCGACCTCCCCTTGACAGAGGATATCTGATGCGTGTTTTCCCTCCATACCTTGCCGCCGATCTGGCGCGTCGTGACGGTGCCGCCCCGGTCTGGATACTCCGCTTTACCGCCGCCGCCACGGATTATATTTTGTGCCAGGACAAGGTGACAATTGCCCCCTGGGGCAAAACCTCATTGCCGCTGATAGCATCCTGGGGCCGCCTGTCCGAAGGTGTTACCGCCACGCTCTCCGATTTCAACATATCCAGTCTGACGGTTAATCTGATCAACGATCCGAATGCAACCCCCAATCTCCGCAGTCTGGCCAAGACCCGGCAATTGATCGGCGTACCGGTATCCGTATATCTCTGGGTAGAGGATTGCCTCGATGCCCCGTTCGAAATGTTCAGTTTTATGTTTGTGGATATCGATCTTCCGGACGAGTCCTCAGTCAATGTCACGCTGCAGGACGAATCGAGTAAGCACGAAAATGAGTATCCCGGCACTATCGTCACGAAAGAGGCATACCCCGAAGCTGATCCGGATGATGTCGGTAAAGTGATCCCCATGCCGTTTGGCACGGTGTCGAAACTGAACGCCCTGGCACTTGATGCTGGTCGGATGACCAGCATCCCGAATGCCATATCTGCAACAACTGCAACGATACCGATATCCGACCCGACAGGTTTGACAGCCGGGATGTTGCTGCAGGTAGACGATGAAATTGTCAGTATTACGTCATTGGTTGGGAGCACTCTTACTGTCGTCCGTGGCATATCCGGCACTATTGCGGCCACTCACCAGCGTGGCGCCGTGATCTGGGAGGTAAAAGCCGAGTTTGTCTATATCGTGGCAGATTATCCCGTTACCAGCATGAATAAGATTTACGGCAAGGTAGGGCAGTCGGTCATGGATATTAGCGGTGTTTGCACCCAGTGGCCGGATGGCGGCCATCCCGGTTATCCCGGCAAGGCGGTGGTTACGGTGCCTGGCTTTATTACCGTGGCGCAAGCTATCGACTTGTTTGCGTACGACAGCATATCTGTTACAAACGGCAACCTGGATGCCAACCTGAGCGGGAATGTGTCCAAAACGGGATCGGCGGCCATGATAGGCGCTGTGTCCCAAACGGGATCGGCGGCCATGATAGGCGCTGTGTCCCAAACTGGATTGACAGCCATGATAGGCGCTGTGTCCCAAACTGGATTGACAGCCATGGTAGGATCTGTGGCCAAAGGCAACACAGTCACGCTCATAGGCACAATCGCCGGTCTGGGCAGCACCACTCTAGCGGGAAACATTGCGGATTACTCCGTCAGTGACCCAGGGCATGCTCATAATGCAGCAGTGTCCTCGTCGCAAAACACTACGTCACAATTGCCTTCTGTAACAACAGTGCATGACGGCCTTTTCGGTATAGCATATGCGGCATATGTTATTATGGCGTTCCCAGCTTCTGGTGCCCGGTCCAGCGTATCTTATAGCATTACAATCGTGCCAGCAACGAGCGCCACAAAT
The DNA here is from genome assembly GCA_027404165.1 of Geobacteraceae bacterium. The sequence continues at coordinate 254,696 of DAHZCG010000006.1, read as the reverse complement.
GTATATGTCAGAGCCTTTGTTAATGGCACTCAATACTATCTTAATACGTATACATTTGTCGCAGGGAGCGCCACATCGTTTAGTTTCACTGTCTCTGGCAACATCCTGATTGATGAGATTTATGTAGTCGCCGATGGAGCCAGGAATTTTAATTTGACAGCTGCGAGCCGTATTATCCAACTCAGTGATAACCCATCAAGCTCTAATGCGACCAACATCACAAAGGCATTGGCCAACAACGGTACACTGACAGTCGGCAGCGAAAAAACCTACGACAACGGGACACTCGGGGTTAACGACGGCATCACCGTTACCAACGGGACACTCGGGGTTAACGACACCACCACCGTTACCAACGGGACACTCGGGGTCAATGATACCACCGCCGTTGATAAAGCCACCCTCGATGCCTATGTATCCGGTGCCATTGCAAAGGCCGGCACCGTCACCGTCACCGGCAACTCCGTCGCAAACACCCTCATCGGCGACGCCATCCTTGTCGATGTCGTCAGCCCGATCACCGCCCCGCCGGACGTCATCAGCAAAATACTCGGTAAACCCTGCAGCCTGCGCGGCGCGTTCCCCGCCGGATTTGCCTTCAACGGCGCTATTACATCGAGCAAACGTGCCCCCGAATGGTGTCACGAACTGGCCCGGCAATGCCGCTCCTATTTCAAGTGGATTCTCGGTACACCGACATTGATCGCGCGCCCTGACGTCCTGGTTCCGGTAAAATCAATCACCGAGATCCGTCTCAACAACGGCGCCATGATCCACGGCCAGAAACAGACCGATATCAACGACGTCATCAACACGATCAACCTGCGCTATGACCGAGACTGGAGCTCCACCAGCAGCGGCGACGAAGTATATCGCCAAGTATCCGCCGGCAGCGACCCGACCTCGATCGCCACCTACGGCATCCGCGAGCGTCCGGAACTGTTCCGTTTCGATTTCGTCACCAACCCGGCCATGGCCGCCAACCTCGCCGCGTTCTATCTCTCCTGGTACGCCTGGCAGCGGTGGCAGCATACGCAGGAAGTGTACCTGTTCGAAGCCGCGCTGGAGTTTGGCGACGCCGTGACGCTCGCATACCTGGAGGGAGAAATAGGGGAATGTACGGAAGTTGGCTTCAGCCCCGGCAACGGGAAAAATATCGATAAAATACAACTGACCGTCATCGAATAGGAGCAAATATGCCAACCGTGTATTTATATGAAATTTTGCAGCGTTCGCTGTCCATTGCGGAAATGGATACAAACATGAAGGCCGTGGGGTCGGCGGTTGAGAATCAGGCCGCCGCAATCGCTGCCGCCGTTGCAGCAGGGATATCCGCTACTACCGCCAGCGGTTCAGCGACCACCGCCACAACTCAGGCCGGTATTGCCACAACAAAGGCCGGCGCCGCATCTACATCAGCCACCGCTGCCGCCGGATCAGCGACCACCGCCACAACTCAGGCCGGTATCGCCACAACAAAAGCCGGAGAAGCAGCATCTAGCGCAGCCAGCGCCCTGGCAATATACGGCAATACCACCGCGATGAACACCGCAGTCACTGCAGCAGGCACCTCCGCAACAGACGCCGCCAATAGTGCCACTGCTGCGGCTGACAGCGCTGCCGCTCTATCAACATATCTCCACACCCAGGTGGTGCCATCTACGGTCTGGCAAATCCCCCACAACAAAGCCACTACACTCATACCACTGGCCCGCGCGTTTACGACGGTCTCTACTCTCGTGTGCGGGTCTGTTTCGTGCGGGGTCGCCACTTGCGGGGCGGGTGGTTTGATCTATGAGCAGATCCCGATATTAGGGGTTAACGCCGTTAACAGCAATGCCTGCACGCTGACCCTGCCACGCGCATGTGCCGGTAAGGCCGCAATTCAATTCGTTTAAAAAAGGAGCAAACATGATCGGTATTCCGAAACAATTCAACACCCGCGATGACATCGAGAACTGTATCAACGAGCCCAGCATAGACCGGGCAGCACTGAAAGTGGCATTGATGGTGCTGCTTGGTGACGCGGTCATCCGTATCGTCTCGAAAACCGTGGCGGCAGACTATATAGCCGCCGAAGGTGAAACCATTAGCGAAGAACACGACATGACCACAGGGGAGATAACACGCAATGTCCTTGTTGAGGCCGATAACCTCAATTCGCGCCTGCGCCTCGTGCTCGGTATGACCCCTTACGAACTAACAACACTATTAGGAGACCTCTAACATGGCACAATCAATCATTTGGAAAGACGACCCGGCATATCCGCTGAATGCCTCATTTTTATCACGGCAACTTGACATCCGTTCTGGACTCGGATCACCGCGCTTTTTGACCCAAAAAATGGCACGGGACGGCGTCACCATCGCCGCAGGCACAATCCTGCCGCTCCTCTCCGACGGCGTGTGGAAATCATACTATTTTATAACTGCAACAGATGTCTCCACCCTGGACACCGGCGCACTCAGTAACGGCAAGGATTATTGCGTCTATCTCTGCGACGATGGCAGCGACACAGGGGTGTTACTAATATCACTGAACGCTACGAACCCACTGGGATACACATCCAGCACCTCCCGCAAAATCGGCGGGTTCCACACACTGTGTACCTCGGCCGGGGCCATCGCCGGGCACCCACTATCAGGTTATACAGCCAGCCAGGTACTGCCGGAATCGGTATGGGATCTGACCCACCGCCCCAAAAACGCCTCACCTAACGGCATGGTATACAGTCGGGCGTTGGATATCTGGGTTGACATCTATCTCGCCTCCGGTACCGGCGGCAGCACTGCGTCTACCTATCTGGCCACCGTCACTGATACCCGTAACTGGATGGATTTTGTCGATGATGGCGCGGCGGTATTCAAGCGGCTGTTGTGGGATTGCGAGTTCGGTTCTATCGCCGCAGGCAGTAATGAGGAAACAAATATCAGCGGCTCTACTGATCCCGGCAATAGCGGCGGCCATGTCGATACCACAGGACGACGCATGATCTCCAATATCGGCTGTGAAGATTGCTGCGGAGTACAGTGGCAATGGTTAAACGACACAGGTTATCACGCTCCGAATGGAACAACCGCATACTGGGGCAATCTCCCTGGCGGCAAAGGCTCACAATATACAACATACGCTTCTGACCCCGCCGCGCCTGAAATGGCATCAGGCGTAACCAGTGGCCTGACAAAGCTGCTCGCGGGTGCGGATTGGGCTGCTGGCGCGGGTTGCGGGTCGCGGGCTCGGAATGCGTCTAACGGTCGCGTTAGTGCGTATTCGACTCTCGCGGGGCGGTTCGCGGCGGAGCCGGTTTAGATTTTTATTATAGGGATCGCCCGCATGTGCGGGCGTAGGTTGATATGTCATCACTGATCGCAGGTGCGAATTGGAATAATGGCACGAATTGCAGGTCACGGGCTCAGAATGCGAATAACAGTCGCGTTAATGCGAATTCGAATATCGCAGGGCAGTTCACGGCGGATACAGGGCAGAGCTACACTCCTTGGCTGGATGTATCAACCTTGGTGCAGAATCACCAAAATACACGACGGAGCAGATGCGGGGCTAGTAGCGATAGCGAACGTCACGCATCTCATTTAAAAGGGCAGACAATGAAACGGCACGGCAATTTGTGGGACAACATAACCGATCTTGATAACCTGCGCGCAGCATACCGTACCGCCCGCAAGGGGAAATCATGGCAACGTACGGTGCAGCAGTTTGACCGTACAGCGGAAACATCGCTGCTCGGGCTGCAACGTATACTGCGTAACAAAACCTTTACTACATCGAAATATAAGACGAAAGTTATCCACGAACCGAAAGAGCGGTTGATTTACAGCTTGCCGTTTTTTCCGGATCGCATTGTCCAGCATGCGTTAATGCAGGTATTGGAACCGATATGGGAAGGGCTGTTTATCCACGAATCCCACGCCTGCCGCAAAGGTAAGGGCATCCATTCCGGCAGCATCAAGACGATGGAATATGTGAGGAAGCATGACTACTGCCTGAAATGCGATATCTCTAAATTTTACCCCTCAATCCCGCATGATACATTGTTCAGGATCGTTAAACGTAAAATCAAGTGCCCGGACACCCTGGCACTGTTAGAAAACATCATCTACAGCATCGGCGGCGGCACAAATACGCCCATCGGCAATTATACCAGCCAGTGGTTCGGTAATCTCTACATGAACGAACTGGACCGGTACGTGAAACAGGTTCTGAAAATCAAGGCGTATGTCCGGTACTGCGATGATTTTCTGTTGTTTCACGACGACAAACGACTACTGAACGACTGCGCCGCCAAGATCAAAGCCTTCCTCGCCGATAAGTTGTCGTTGACCATGAGCAAATGTTCCCTATTTCACGTGAAGCAGGGCGTTGATTTTCTGGGATATAGGCACTTCCGTCATCACATCCTGCTGCGCAAGAGCACGACGAAGCGGGTTATTAAACGCTTGGCCAAGTTGCCTGGACTAGTGGCAAAAGGGATGGTATCGAAGGAAAGTGCCCGCTCGTCTATCGCCTCGACAATGGGCTGGATGCGCTGGGCCAACTGTCATAATCTGGCGCATCGCCTGAACCTGGAGCAGATGAAAGAGCAGTATGTCTGATGCGCCAAAACGGTTCAGCGACTTCGCGGAAGAGACTACACCACTTGATGGCGATAAGGTCAAGATCGATGTGATCCTGAACCGGGAGATAATGGTCACAGGGTTCAAGATATCGAGCAGTAAGTACAAGGAAAACAGCCAACGCTGCATGACGCTGCAGTTTGAAATGGAAGAAGCCAGGCGCGTGATTTTTACCGGATCGTCAGTGATGATTGAACAGGTCGAACGGTACAAGAATCATATCCCGTTTCTGACGGTTATCAAGAAGGTTGATCGCTATTATACGTTGTCGTGAGGGCGGATTTTATGGGGAATATTGCTGCGATAAATCGGCAGGTAGTGGAGATGATCCGGGAGCGGTACAGCGTTGAAGATGAACTGGGTTTGTTGCGTACCGGTCCGTCGGACGAAGCTGCAGCGTATAGCGATTATGTGGAAGATTGTAAAGCGTGGGGTAGAGACGAAAAAGCGAAATTAAGTCGCACTTGACATTTATCTAAGATTCGGGGTATTAAATACAAAGATTTTAGGGCCAAAAAACGCCACTTTTGTAGACCGAAACCGCCCACAAACCCGCATCAAACGGAAATCTAAGCAATAAATCATTGCCATTTTAGCTCAGTTGGTAGAGCACATCACTCGTAATGATGAGGTCGTCGGTTCGATTCCGACAAATGGCTCCACTAAAATAAACAGAGGGTTACAGTGATAAGCTGTAACCCTTTTTGTTTGAAAAATGCTATTATAAAACAAAAGCGAGTGCCGTTAGATAATCAACTGATTGTCAAACGGAATGAGAAAACCCGTAATATGTCTGGAAAAAATGACGTAATTGAAGAAAGGGAACCATGACTGAGCAACTGGATAAAATACCGGAAACGGAGTGTAGTTGCGGAGAAATGCATAGGGGACATATTTGCTGGCTGACACATATGGGATTACTGAATGAGTCATATCACTTGAGCTGTGCCCCGACGGTATCGTGTTCCAAATGTGGAGCAAAAGCTAATTTACCCCACAATGTCTGCTTCCCCGTGCCTCTTGAGAAATAAATAGCGCTCAATTATCCGATTCAACTCCGATGAATCAATCCCATCCAAGCCGGGTGGAGTGGCTTTCTTCGCTTATTCAACATCTTCAACGTTACGCCTGACCCCCATCAAATATGCCACGACAAATTCATCCAAATTCCCGTCCAGTACCGCATCAGGGTTGCCGGATTCGACGCCGGTGCGCAAATCCTTGACCATTTTGTAGGGGTGCAGCACATACGAGCGGATCTGGCTTCCCCAGCCGATGTCTTTCTTTTCGGCGGCGATTTCGGATGACTTCGCTTTGCGCTCCTCTACTTCACGTTCATACAACTTGGCCCGCAGGACTTTCATGGCGGTACCCCGGTTTGATATCTGGCTCCGCTCGGACTGGCAGGCGACAATAATGCCGGACGGAATATGGGTGATACGGACGGCCGAGTCGGTGGTATTGACGTGCTGACCGCCGGCACCGCCAGAGCGGAAGGTATCCACTTTCAGATCCGCGTCGCTGATTTTAATATCGATATCATCTTCCTCTATTTCAGGGAAGGCGTACATCGAGGCAAAGGATGTATGACGGCGGGCATTGCTGTCAAAGGGTGATATGCGGACCAGACGGTGAATCCCGGCTTCCGCCCTGAGGTATCCATAGGCATATTCGCCGCTGACATTGAAAGTAGCAGATTTGAGACCGGCTTCATCTCCGGCAAGATATTCGGTAATGACAGTCTTCCATCCTTTTTTCTCGCAGTAACGGAGGTACATGCGCAGGATCATCTCAGCCCAGTCCTGTGACTCTGTGCCGCCTGCACCCGGATTTATGGTGATAAAGCAGGAATTGCGATCATGGGGGCCGGAAAGCATACGTTGAAACTCGGCTGTCTCAACCGCCTGAATCAGCCGGGAGGTCATTTCGCCAACCTCCACAAGTGTTTCGGCGTCCTGGGCCTCTTCTCCCAGTTCGATCATTACACGGATATCCTCCGCCTGGCGCACAAGTGCATCCCACATCTGGACAATTTTTTCCAGAGTCGTTCTCTTCTTGATTATATCCTGGGATTTCCCGGAGTCATCCCAAAAACCGGGCACTGACATTATCGATTCGATCTCCATGATCGATTCGCGTTTGGTCTCTATGTCAAAGTGCCCCCCTAAGCTTGGCGATCCGTTCTTCACAGTCCTTCACTTTTGCAATCTCTTCGCGGTACATGGCTGTTACTCCTTAGTTAGAAACTATTCTTTTTATCATGGTCAGGACGTAATTTTTTCCGTTTGAACCATCCTAACATGGCAATGCCGGCGGTCAACAGCACGCAGAGCCAGGCTGGGGCATCTCCTATGGTGAGGTAGAGAGATGTACCGCGACCCGGCCGAATGTCGCCGGTGCGATATGCTTCTACAAACAGGTTGGTCATGGTGTGAATGTGGCCGTTCTCGTCAACAATTGCCGTTACCCCGGTGTTTGCAGCGCGAATCAAAGGGGTGCGGGTTTCGATCGCACGGAAAATTGATATGGCAAGGTGCTGATAGGGTGCTGATGAACGACCAAACCAGGCATCATTGGTGATTGCCACCAGAACACGGGCACCGGCCTGGACGTATTCGCGGGCCAGTTCCGGAAAGATTATTTCATAGCAGATCTGGATGCCGAGTTTTGTACTCCCCATATTCAGAGGGACCGCCCGCTCGCCGGGAGAAAAATCGCCGATACCGACTACAAGCTTGTTAATGAAGCTCAAGATGTTTCCGAGCGGTACATATTCGCCGAACGGCACCAGGTGGAGCTTGTCGGCACGTCCGACCGTTTCGCCATTCGGAGATATCAAGAAAGCACTGTTCAATAAGGTACTCCTGCCATTGCGGAGTTCATGGGCCGGGCTTCCGAACAGCAGATAGGCATGCATATCACGGGCTAGATTTCTGATTCGTTCCGCCTGGAGCGGTTCATCCTGAAAAAAGAACGGTACGGCGCTTTCGGGCCAGACAATGAGGTCGACTCCTCCTTTGGACGCCTCACGGGTAAGGCGCTCGTAAGTGTCCAACGTCTGTTCCCGAAATTCGGGACTCCATTTGATGTCCTGAGCGATGTTCCCTTGGATCAGGGCCACCCGCAGAGGTTTTGAATGAGGTGATTCCACTTCATTTAAACGACTGAATCCGTAGAAAAGTGTGCCGAGCAGAAGTACCAGAAGTATGATGGCACTTTTTACCGGATAGCGGACACCAGCACCTGATACCGCCCGCAGAGCGCGGTACAATACGATATTTGTCAGAACAATCAGCAGGGTTATGCCATAAACGCCTGCCAGGTCAGCAATCTGGATCAACGGCAAGGTGCGGAACTGGGAGTGTCCCAGCATGGCCCAGCCGAAACCGGAAAACAGAAATGAGCGGATGAAATCAAAGGCGACCCAGGCGACGGGCAGGGTAAAGGCAGCTTTGATGCCGATAAGTTCCCCCAGGCGGGCGATACAGGTACTCAGGCCATAGAACAATGCCAACCAGAGAACCAGCAGCAGATAGGCCGGTATACTGACTGACCAGGGCAGATGGCCGTAACGGGTAAAGACAATATTAAGCCAGTAAAGAATGATGGCATATGCAGTAATGCCGCAGGTCAGGCCAATGCGGAAGGCTGTCTGCGGCGAGCTCTCTTCAAGGGCTATCAGTAACGGGATCAGGGCGATCCAGGCGAGGAAAGAGAGGCCGGGGTTTGGGAAAGAAAGAGCAATCAGGATGCCACTGGCGATTGCCAGTCCACCTCGCCGGTCAAACAACTGTTTGAGTAATGAAAAAGAGATCAGCGTTCTCACTCACGCCCCGGTTCTTCTGCTGGCACATTGCTGATAAGGCTAATTCCCACCTTTTTCACTCGCCGCAGATCGGCGTCAAGGATGGTAAGACGCAGTCCGGCACCATCGATAGTGTCTCCAATTGCCGGAATTTTCCCGATAAGATGAAAAACAAGCCCTCCGACGGAATCAAAGTTGTCTCGTTCGATCTCAAGGTCGAAATATTCTTCAAGTTCTTCGACAGGGAGCCGCCCGTCGGCAGTTATGCTTCCATCAGGATTCGCGGTCAGCAGAGATTCTTCGCGGTCATGTTCATCCTGAATGTCCCCTACAATCTCTTCCAGCAGGTCTTCAATTGTTATCAGGCCGGAGGTGCCGCCATACTCGTCAATGACAATTGCCAGATGGATGCGTTTGCGTTTAAATTCCTGCAGTAATTGCTCCAGATTTTTTGATTCGGGGATAAAGTATGGAGGGCGCATAAACTCGCGAACAGACAGTTTTTTTTCATCAGTACCCCACTGTTTGAGAAGATCTTTGGCGTACAAAAGTCCAATGATATTGTCGATAGTGTCTTCATAAACCGGGATGCGGGAGTGGCCACAGGCGATGATCGTGTCCAATAGCTCGCGTATGGTAGCGTCGACAGTGACGCAGGCCATTTCAGTCCGGGGTACCATGACTTCCCGCACGATTGTTGTGCCGAGGGAAAAAATCGAGCGGATCATCTCGCACTCTTCCTCGTTGACGAGACCTTCTTCTTCTGATGCTTCGATAAAATCGTTTATATCCTGCTCGGTTGTTCTTTTGCGTCCGGTCATAAAACGGCTGACGCGTTCGATAAAACCGGACTTTCTACTGCTGCCTTCGTCCACTGCTTTTTCCTCCTGATCGTTCTGGCTTTTTTGATCTTTTAGGCGCATCTGATTTTTCGGGGCGGGGTGATTTCGGGCGTACTTCGCGCTGTGGGTGTCCTACAGATATAATTTTTGCCGGTTCGCCGGATAATTCGCGCACCTCAGCGTCGGAAAGATAGCGAAACTGACCTGTCCTGAGCGTGCCGAGCTGGAGAGCACCGTAGCGAATCCGTTTAAGTCGTACGACAGAAAGACTGACGGCTTCGCACATTCTGCGCACCTGGCGATTGCGTCCCTCGTGAATCGCAACCGAAATCCAATCATTCTGTTCGCCGCTCTTCACCAGACTAACAACCGCCGGTGCGGTCATGCCGTCATCCAGTTCAACACCTTCGGCCATGCGTTTGAGTTGTTGGTCGATGACCTTGCCACGAACCCGGACATGATACTCTTTTTCTATTTCATGGCGGGGATGCATCAGGCGGTTGGCCCACTCCCCGTCATTGGTCAGCAAAAGAAGCCCTTCGGTGTTGTAATCGAGGCGTCCCACCGGGTAAACCCGATCCGGAACGTCTTTCAGCAGATCAGTTACCAGCGGGCGGTCCTGACTGTCTTTAAGCGCAGTGATATAGCCGGGTGGCTTGTTGAGCAGGATGTAGAGGCGTTGAGCGTTGATCTTCAGAGGTTTTCCGTCTACCGAAATAGTGTCTTTTTCTGGATCTGCCTTGCTGCCCAGTTCAGTGACCACGACGCCGTTGACGGCAACCTGTCCGTTCAGGATCAGCGCTTCTGAGGCGCGGCGCGAGGTGATTCCGGCAGCGGATATGATTTTTTGCAGACGTTCAAGCATTTCAGTCCCTTAACCCTGATAATCAGGATGAGTACGCTTACAAAATTACTTCTTCATAAAACAGCAGAAATAATTCTTACCGTACTAAAATAAACAGGGGCGGTTGAACCGCCCACTGAGTAACACCTTTTATTCAGCCAGCCGTGTCATGGCTCTGAATTTCTTGTAGCGCCCTTCCACGAGTTCGTCACCGGAAAGCTTGTTCAACTCGGTAAGGTTGCGGGCGATTGCCTCTTTCATGTTTTTAGCCGTCGCTTCATGATCACGATGGGCGCCGCCGACCGGTTCCTTGACAATCTCGTCGATGACACCCAGTTTTATAATGTCCTGAGCGGTCGGTTTAAGCGCCTCGGCTGCCTGTTCACCCTTGGTGCCGTCGGACCAGAGGATGGCAGCGCATCCTTCCGGAGAAATAACGGCATACACCGAATGTTCCAGCATCAGAATCCGGTCACCGACTGCGATAGCCAGTGCTCCGCCGGAGCCGCCTTCGCCGGTGATACAGACGATAACCGGGGTACGTAGGCTGGCCATCTCGCGCAGGTTGCGGGCGATGGCTTCAGCTTGGCCGCGCTCTTCGGCGCCGATGCCGGGATAGGCTCCCGGGGTATCGACAAAGGTGATGACCGGGAGCTTGAATTGTTCGGCCATCTGCATCAGGCGCAGAGCCTTGCGGTATCCTTCCGGATTGGGCATGCCGAAGTTGCGGTAGACCTTTTCCTTGGTGTCACGCCCCTTCTGGTGGCCGATCACCATTACCGGTTGGCCGTTAAAGCGTGCCAGGCCGCCGACAATGGCGTGATCATCACCATAGTTCCGGTCACCATGCAGTTCAACAAATTCTGTGAACATGAGGTTTATATAGTCCTGAGTAAAGGGACGGTTGATGTGGCGGGCTACCTGAGCGGTCTGCCAACGGGAAAGATTGGCGAAAACATCAGCCCTCATCTGCTCCACGCGGCTCTCAAGGGCAGTTACATCAGCGCCGATGTTCAGTCCGTCACTGGCCAGTGCATTCAACTCTTCAATTTTCTTTTCCAGTTCTGCGATGGGTTTTTCAAATTCAAGATAAAACGGGCTTGCCATAATCGATCACCTCATATAGTTACTCAAAAGTGGCGGCATTATATCCTAACAGTCTCTCCACATCCAGCCTTAAATCATCACTGGCCGCAACGTTCATTCCCGTTGTCAACGGCATGGTTGAGCGACTCCGTTCCGGTATCAGAAACTGGATTGATGCCGGTATGCTTCCCGGGTGTCGTTCGATGACTTCCTTGAGAAGGGTGATCTGTTCTGGTGGGGTTTCATTGGTGCGCAGGATGATCGATACTTTTTTGGTAGTCTGGGCCCGGGCCTCGGCGAGCAGTTTAATTTCACCGGCCGGACCGCGATCACGCTGGAAGCGTTTGCCGTTATTCTCTTCTCCCCCCTTCATGATCAGGACTTTGCATCCTTTGTCGCCTTTTTCCAGCTTGCCGACTACCAGTAAGGGGTCATCAGATTTCAGCAGTGAAGAGGTTGTTGCATAAATATCTGAAAAAACAGTTATTTCTACCGAACCGGTTAGATCTTCAATGGTGACGAACCCCATCCGGTCGCCTTTTTTGGTTGTAATCTCTTTGAAAGCAGAAACAATGCCGCAGATCCTCACTTCGCTGCCGTCAGCCATTTCTACCATGCTGGCGATGTCGGTGTTGGAGAGGCGTTTGACGTCATCAATATAACGATCCAGCGGGTGGCCGGTGATCAGAAATCCAAGCGCTTCCTTCTCATACGCCAGCTTCTCCTTGTCATGCCATTCGGGGATGCTGGGAAGCTTCATGCCCCCGTTGCCATTTCCCCGTGTGACTTCTTCGGTTCCAAACAGCGAAACCTGGGTGCTGGCTTTTTCTTCCTGGATTTTCTGGCCGTAGTTCGAAGCGTTTTCCAATCCCTCCATCTGGGCGGAACGGGTCGCTCCGGTGGAGTCAAAGGCGCCGCACTTGATTAACGACTCGATCACCCGCTTGTTTACCCGGCGCAGGTCGACCCGTTCGCAGAAATCGTACAGACTCTTGAAGGGGCCGTCCGAGCGAGCTTCAAGAATAGCTTCAATAGCGCCGGAGCCGACGTTCTTTACCGCTCCGAGGCCGAAACGCATCGACGTGCCGACGACGGTGAAGGAAAGACCGGAGGAGTTGATATCTGGAGGCAGTACTTCAATCCCCTGCTCCCGGCAATCGCTGATGTTCTTGACAACCTTGTCGGTGCTGTCCATGTCGCAGGTCAGGAGCGCCGCCATGAACTCGACCGGGTAGTGGGCTTTCAGATAGGCGGTTTGATAGGCAATCAGTGCATAGGCGGCCGAATGGGACTTGTTGAAGCCGTACTCGGCAAACTTGGCCATCTGGTCGAAAATCGCTTCGGCCTTTTTCGTGTCGATCTCCAGTGCTTTGGCGCCGGCCAGAAAGGTGTCCTTCTGACGTTCCATCTCCTTGGCATCTTTCTTACCCATGGCGCGGCGCAGCAGGTCGGCCTGTCCCAGGGAATAACCGGCCAGGGTACGGGATATCTGCATGACCTGTTCCTGATAGACGATGACCCCGTAGGTGTCTTTGAGGATCGGCTCCAGCTGTGGCAGGTCGAAAACCACCTTCTGGCGACCATGTTTCCGTTCAATGAAGTCATCCACCATGCCGCATCCCAGAGGACCAGGGCGATACAGGGCGCAGGCGGCAATAACGTCCTCGAAACAGGAGGGCTTCAACTTGATCAGCATTTCTTTTATGCCGCTCGACTCCAGCTGGAAAACTCCGGTGGTATTGCCTATGCTGATCAGGTCATAGCTGGCCACGTCGTCGTCACGCAGAGTGGTAATATCGAAGTCCGGTACTTTTACTCGCACCAGTTTGACGGCATTTTCGATGACGGTCAGGTTTTTGAGACCGAGAAAATCGAACTTGACGAGGCCAACCAGTTCGACATATTTCATCGAATACTGGGTATTGATAGAACCGGTTTTCTGGTCCTTGTAGAGCGGCAGAAACTCTTCCAGCTGATCCGGCGCTACCACGACGGCAGCGGCGTGGGTCGATGCGTGCCGAGTGAGGCCTTCAAGGCAGAGGGCCGTATCCAGCAGATCCTTTACCCGCGGGTCGGCAGCACACAGATCATTGAGTTGCGGTTCCTGCTGGAGCGCCTTGCTCAAGGTCATCTTTAAATCATCCGGGATCAGCTTGGCTATCCGGTCGACATCTCCGTAGGTCATGTTCAGTGCCCGCCCGACATCACGAATGGCGGCCTTTGCACCCATGGTACCAAAGGTGATGATCTGACAGACGCGGTCACGACCGTACTTTTCAATCATGTACTGAATCACCTCGCCTCGGCGATCCTGGCAGAAGTCGACGTCGATATCAGGCATGGAGATACGTTCAGGATTGAGGAACCGTTCGAACAGCAAGTTGTAGGGGAGCGGGTCGAGATCGGTGATTTTGATGGAGTACGCCACCAGGGAACCGGCCGCCGAGCCCCTGCCCGGACCAACCGGTATGCCGCGATCCTTGGCCCAGCGGATAAAGTCAGAGACGATCAGGAAGTAGGCCGGAAATTTCATGTCGCGAATACAGTCCAGCTCGATTTCCAGACGGTCGAAGTACCCCTGCTGCTGTTCCAGTGTCATATCGGGATATTTGGCCAGGATGGTTACCATCCGCTCTTTCAGGCCCTCGGTTGCCAGATCCCGAAGCATGTCATCATGATTTTGCCCGGCAGGTGGGTCGAAGTGCGGGAAGTAGTAGGTCTTGCCGTCCACCGGCAGATCGAGGTTGCAGCGCTCGGCTATCGCCAGCGTGTTGCTGATCGCCTCGGGAGCGTAGCAAAAGGCCCGCTGCATTTCTTCCGGCGACTTGACATAGAACTCGTCAACCGAGAACCTCATGTGAGTCGGGTCTTCCATTGTTTTGCCGGTCTGTATGCAGAGCAGTACCTCGTGGGCGCGAGCATCCCCACGGTTGAGGTAATGGCAGTCGTTCGTCGCAACCAGCGGCAGTTTCAGTTCGGATGCAACCTCCATCAGACGTTTGTTGACAACATCTTGCTCAGGTATGGTGTTTTCCTGCAGTTCAATATAGTAGCGGTCAGGAAACAGTTCCTTGTACCACTTGGCGGTGGCAAGCGCCTCTTCCATGTTGCCGCGGCCGCATTGCATCGCCACTTCCCCTTTAAGGCAGGCGGAGAGGGCCATGAGCCCGCCGGAGCGCCCGGTCAGCAGTTCGCGGTCGATCCGGGGACGGTAATAAAAACCCTCTTTGTATCCGGCTGAGGTCAGGTAGGAAAGGTTCTTGTACCCCTCCATGTTCTCGCAGAGAAGAATCAGGTGGTAGGCGGCGTCGGAGATCCCTTTTGAGTCGCGCGAAAAGCGCGATCCGGGCGCCAGGTACAGCTCGCAGCCGATAATCGGCTTGACGCCGGCTTTCTTGCATTTAAGGTAAAACTCCGCTGCCCCGAACATGTTGCCATGGTCGGTGATTGCAACCGCCGGCATATCGTATTCTTTGGCTTTGGCGATCAGGTCGTCAAAGCGGATCGCGCCGTCAAGCAGGGAGTATTGGGTGTGGAGGTGGAGATGAACGAAGGGGGAAGATTCCATTGGTTGTTCCTGTAAAAAAGAAGGGGAGCTCTCATGAGGTCCCATTCTAAATAGTTTGTGCAGGCCAGTATGCCCCTAATTCTGGCAGCCGTCAATTATGTTTAATTGCAATAGTGTGAGGTGGTTGGGTGTAACATGCAGTAATATAAGCTCTAATTATTTGTATTGCTGTCTTGAGTTACTTTAAAAGCTGCAGTGGTGATCTGTTTTCCTGTGGCATTAAGCGCTTCCAGCATCGCCTCTCCCATTCGTGTCGGGCTGGTTGCCACAACCACGCTGCACTGCTGCAGGGTGCGGATCTTATCTTCAGCCTTTCCCTTGCCGCGGGTAATGATAGCGCCGGCATGACCCATCCGCCTGCCGGGCGGGGCGGTGACACCGGCGATAAAGGCGGCAACCGGTTTGGTCATGTTTGCCATGATCCACTCCGCGGCGGCTTCTTCGGCACCGCCACCTATTTCTCCGATCATGAACACTCCTTCGGTCTTCGGATCGTCGTTAAACAGAGACAGGACATCAATGAAACTCATGCCGATGATCGGGTCGCCGCCAATTCCGACACAGGTGGACTGACCAAGACCGACATCGGTTAGTTGCTTGACCGCCTCATAGGTCAGGGTGCCGCTGCGGGAGACAACCCCGATCTTTCCGGGTGCATGGATATGTCCCGGCATGATGCCGACCTTGCATTCCCCCGGAGTGATGATGCCGGGACAATTGGGACCGATTAGACGGGTTGTGCTCGTCTGCAAGACTGCCTTGACCGATACCATGTCACGAATCGGAATTCCCTCGGTGATGCAGACAACCAGCTCAACGCCGGCGTCAATGGCTTCAAGGATGGCATCGGCGGCTCCAGGTGGTGGCACGAAGATCATCGAGACGTTGGCCCGGGTAGCTTTGATAGCTTCCGCAACGGTATTGAACACCGGAATCCCTTCAGTGGTGATGCCGCCTTTGCCCGGGGTTACTCCGGCTACAATGTCAGTGCCATATTCGCGGCACTGTCCGGTGTGAAACAGACCGCTGCGCCCGGTAATTCCCTGCACGACAATTCTGGAATTTTTATTGACAAGTATTGACATGGCCTTGTCCCCCCTGAGCCAGCATCTTTACGATCCTGGCGGCGCCATCTCCCAGTGAGGCGCCGATCTGCACGTTCAGGCCGGACTCCTGAAGTAGTTTTTTTCCGTCCTCAACATGACTTCCATCCATGCGTACCACGATCGGCAGAGTGCAGCCGACGGCACTGGCTGCTTCGATGATGCCCTGGGCAATGACATCGCACCGCATGATGCCACCAAAAATATTGACAAAGATCCCCTTCACGTCGCAATCCTGCAGGATGATTCTGAAGGCTTCTGCCACTTTTTCCCTGGTTGCTCCGCCTCCGACATCCAGAAAATTGGCCGGTTCGCCGCCGCATTCCTTGAGCACATCAAGGGTCGCCATGGCCAGTCCGGCTCCATTGATCAGACACCCAATCGAACCGGACAGCTTGATATAGGAAAGATCGTACTTGGCGGCATTGATTTCCAGTGGATCGAGTTGCGAGTAGTCCACCATGTCCGGATATTCGCGATGGCGATGCACGGCATTGTCATCAAAGGTAATTTTGGCGTCCATAGCCATTAACCAGCCGGTACTGGTTACTACCAGTGGATTAATTTCAATCAGTGAACAGTCCTTCTCCTGACAGACACAGTACATGTTAAGGATTAACTCGACGCAATCCTCGCAGACTGATCCGGACAGTCCCAAATCCAGTGCAATCTTGCGGGCCTGGTAGGGGCGCAGTCCGGTAAACGGATTAATTGTGAGAGTCAGAATCTTCTCCGGGCTCTTGCTCGCGACCTCTTCGATATCAATTCCACCTTCGGCTGAGGCTATCACAATATAGCGGGAACTCATCCGGTCGAGCGTGATGGAAAGGTAGAATTCTCGGGCAATCTCAACCGCTTCTTCCACCAGGATGCGACGCACCTTCAGTCCCTGTGGGCCGGTTTGCTTGGTTACCAACGAGCGTCCGAACAGCTCCTTTGCGAATTCCTGTGCCTCTTCAGGATGGTTGATCAGTCTGACTCCGCCCGCCTTGCCTCGCCCGCCGGCATAGATCTGTGCTTTGACAACGCAGCGTCCCCCCATCATTTTGGCGGCACGTTCGACCTGATCGGACGTAAGCGCCACAAGGCCCCGCGGGATTGGGATGCCGTAGCTGCTGAAGATTTCCTTGGCCTGATACTCGTGGATGTTCATGGTGAGTTCTCCATCTGAAGCATAATTTATGGAAAAGTATAGCAGCGAAGAGTGATAGTGCAATTGAGAGGTGGCGGCGCGGCAATGGCACGCCGGTCATGACGGGTGGCAGCATGACCGGTGTACAGTGCAAGAATCAATGAGGGTATGAACTGTATGAACCCGCTCAGCTTGAGGGGGCGCAGGCTGTGATCAGTTCTTTTTCTTCATCAGTTCTGCATCAGATGCCCGCAGGTAGACCGGCAGCAGTTGTGAAGGTTTCAGCATGTCACCACGCTTGCAGGCATGTAATGCCAGCAATATGCCATTGGCAGCATGGGGAGACTGAAGCGGGAAGGGGGCAAAGATTGCCCGGTCACCGAGCTGTTGGGCAATCAGGTCGTGGTAGCGCAGAGTGCCGTCGCCAACGAAGATGACCGGTTGACCGGTCAGCTCGGTAATCTGATTAAGAAACGCATTGGGTGGAAGAACGCAATCATTCAAGAGCGGGGAGGGGAGGGGGGACGAACAGTCATAGAGAGCTGCATATACTTCGCTTTTGCGGGCATCAAGCATCGGACAGATGGGGAGGGCTGATAGTGAAAAATTCATGGACAACATGGCAAGTGATGAAAAACCGGCACACGGTTTACCGGTTGCAAGCGCCAACCCCTGGATCGTTGCTACCCCGCCACGTACGCCGGTGAATGAACCGGGACCGGTGGAAGAAGCGAAGAGGTCAATATCGCCACTTGACAACCCCAGCATTGCCAGGAGTCGTACAATTTCAGGCATGAGACGGGCGGAAAGAGTCCGATTTGTGTTTATCACTGATTCGGCGGCTATGTGTTCGTCAACAGCAATTGCAATGCTGGCGAGTGGCGTGGAAGTGTCTATGGCAAGAATGTTCATGAATCATCTGCTCCGGAACGCTTTATGAAACAAAACTGCAGGGATCTCAATTCAATCGAGTCGCTGGCGATACGCATTTAAAAAACGGGCATCTTCGGCGTACGTTACCGGATAGATGAATGGTACCGGTTGAGGACTCATGTCACTGCCGACATTGCGGAAGGTAAACAGACAGGAGTTTGAAAGAGATTTATTGTTGCCCGAGCGGCTGAAACGCTCAATATCTGACTGCACGGTAATAGTTGTTTTACCGGTATAAACCACCCTGGCGGTGAACTTCAGCTGGTCCCCCAAAAGTACCGGTTGGTTGAAGTTAATGCGGTTCACCCGGAACGGCACCGCTCTGTCTGGAGCAACCATTTCCGCTGCCAGCGCCGCTAACTCATATGCTTTTCTGATCAGGTAGCCGCCAAAAATGGTTGCCGGGACATTTTCCTGCTCGGGATATGCCCTGCCCGTGGATTCAAGCATCAGCTGGTCGGCACGTATTCCGTTAAAGCCACCGCGTTCCTGTTCTTTGTGCAGCTTTTTGAGCAACAGATATTCATCGTGCGACGGCATTTCCTCCGCTTTCGCAAGCTCATCACGATATGCCTGCCGCCGCTGCTCCGCTTTCTGGTAACGCTTTTTATCAATTTCTTCAGGATACCGGAGCGGGGGCAGTGCAAGGCTTTTAGCTGCTCCGGAGTCGGTTGAGCGTGCCACCATGGTAAAGTAGCAGGTTGCCATATGGCTCGAACCCTCTCCCAGACACTCAATCCGTATGCCGACCTCCATTGAGGACGTGCCCACGTGGTTGATTTGGGCTGAAAATACCAGGTCGTGTTTGGTATCGGCGGGATTTCTCAGTATTATGCTGTCTATAGCAGCCGTGACAACCCTCGCTTCGGGGTAAAACCTGTGAACATAGGCTAAGGCAGTGTTCTCAGCCACCTTGTCAAGCGTCTCCAGGATCTTTCCAAAGCGAATGTTACCGACAATATTGCTATCCCGGGCAAGAAAACGTCGGGCAAGAGCCGGGTCTGTTGAAAATGGTAGAACAAAGAGATAGCGGGTATCATGAGGCGTTATGCTGTTCTGTTTTGATTCGGATGACATTCAGAAGCTCCTTTTGCCGCTATTGATGACATGCCTCCGTGATAATCGATTACCCCTGGCTGTTGACAAAATACCTGATGATATCATTGTAGAAAGCCAGAACCATCAGGCCCAACAGCAGTGCCATGCCAATCTGCTGGGCATATTCACGAATCCTTTGAGGCACCGGACGCCGAAAGATTAATTCCATAAAGTAGAAGAGCAGGTGTCCGCCGTCGAGTACCGGTACCGGCAGCAGGTTGAGTACGCCAAGGTTGACAGAAAGCAGTGCCATAAAGGCCAGAAACGGTGCGATACCTGCAGATGCCTGTTGTCCGGCCATTTTTGCAATCATGATCGGGCCGCCGACGCTATCCATCGGTACGACTCGCTGTACCATTTTCACCAATGACATAAACGTCAGGTCGATGACTTTCCAGGTCTGCTCGCTCCCTTTAATGACAGCTTCAAATGGATTGTAGTATTCAGTAACGACTTCGCCTGCCGCCGCTACCCCGATTGCATAGCCATTGATTTTTTCACCGAACAGATTCTTTGAAATACGTGGCTCGGGGGCGACCGTGAAGGGGATGACCCGGGATTCACGCTTGACTGATAGCGTCAGAGGTTTTCCTTTGCTGGCAGCGACTGCAGCGGCAATTTGATCCCATTGACTGATCGGCTTGTTGTTGATGGAGATGATAATATCACCCTTCTGCATGCCGGCTCTGGCGGCTGGTTTGTCCTTGAGTGCTTCACCGATTCTCGAAGTAACCGTTGGCACACCAATCATGCAGAGAATAATAAAGATAAGCCAGGCAAATAAAAGATTGAAAACAGGTCCGGCCATGACAATTGCAATCCGTGCCAGCACCGGTTTGTGGGCAAAGGAACGAGCCGTTTCTTCATCGGTCAGTTCCCGCTGGTCAGAATCTCCCGGGGGTGCTGCTGCCGGTGCTTCGCCATCTAGAGGGAGGGGCGAGTCGGTTCCCTCAATAATGCCACTTTCACCAAACATCTTGACGTAACCGCCGAGTGGGAACGCTGAAAGCAGATACTCAGTCTCTCCAATCTTTTTGCCGAGCAGTTTTGGGCCAAAGCCAAGAGAAAACTTTTCAACACGGACTCCCATCAATTTGGCTATCAGAAAGTGGCCGAACTCATGGACAAAAATCAAGATTCCTAAGACTATGATTGCATAAATAACGGTCATATCAGTGTACCATCTCCCGACAGATTTCACGGGCTGACTCTCTGCCCCAAAGGTCTGCTTTCAAAACTTCTTCAATTGATTTCAGTGTATGTGCTGAATGGGCGTCCATGGTGCGCTCGATAGTCTCGGCAATCTGGGTGAAGCCGATGCGCCCCTCAAGAAACTCTGTGACGGCAATTTCATTCGCGGCGTTCATGACGGCCGGCATGCTCTCTCCAGACGCGATGGCGCGATAAGCAAGTCCGAGACAACGAAACTTGTCGTGGTCAGGGCTGAAAAAAGTCAGCCCGGAAAGAATTGTCAAGTCAAGCGGTTTTACCCCGGTGACAATCCGTTCCGGATAGGCAAGAGCATAGGCAATGGGGGCCTTCATATCCGGTGTGCCGAGTTGGGCAATAACGCAGCCGTCAACGTACTCAACCATTGAGTGAATAATGCTCTGGGGGTGGATATTGACCCCTATTTTCTCTACAGGAGTGTTGAATAACCAGCGTGCCTCGATCACTTCAAGCCCCTTGTTCATCATTGTGGCCGAATCGATGGTGATCTTTTTCCCCATATTCCAGTTGGGGTGATTGAGGGCATCACGGACCGTGACGTTTGATAATTGTGCGGCCGGAGTGTTCAAGAACGGGCCACCCGATGCGGTTAAAATTATTTTGTGTATATCCTCGCACCGGTGTCCTTCAATCGACTGAAATATAGCACTATGCTCGCTGTCTACCGGAAAAAGTCTGACTCCGAATTCTGCGACCAGTTCCATGAACAGATGGCCTGCCGTAACCAGAGTCTCCTTGTTTGCCAAGGCGATGTCCTTCCGGGCACGGATGGCGGCAGCAGTCGGAACCAGACCGGCGGCGCCCACAATTGCTGCCACTACCATATCAGTCTCGTCAGCTGTCGCTGCAGCTATCAATCCTTCAACACCTCCGAGAATTGTCACGTCAAGGCCGCTGCACATCTCCTGAAGGCGGGGCACGTCGGTATGAGAAGCGACGGCTGCAATACGGGGCTTAAATTGTTTGATCTGCCGCACAAAGAGTTCCAGATTTTTTCCGGCAGTCATGGCCACAACCCGGAAACGGTCAGGATGCGCGCAGATGATTTCGAGTGTACTCACACCGATCGAGCCGGTTGAACCAAGGATGGTGATGTTTTTCATAAATTAGCCTTTAAAAAAGAAGAGAACATAATAATAGGTGATCGGAGCGGCGAATAGAATGCTATCCATACGGTCAAGCACACCGCCATGCCCCGGAATGATAGTGCCGGAATCTTTAACACCGAAGCTGCGTTTCAACAGTGATTCGAACAGATCACCTGCCTGTCCGACCGTACCGATGACAAGGGCGGTCAGGACAGCATCGGTAAATGTTAATTGCGAAAAAAATGTGAATTTTGCCAGCAGTGTGCCGCCAAGACTGCCGACCAGGCCACCGACAGCTCCTTCGATGCTTTTTTTAGGGCTGACCAGCGGGTACAGGCGGTGCTTGCCAAAAGCGCTACCGGTGTAATAGGCGGCCGAGTCGTTGGTCATCACAATCAGCATAATGACAATCAGCCACTCAATGCCGAATGGGGTCAGGCGTAACTGAACAAGATGCATCAGCAGGAATGGGATGTAGAAAAATGCCAACAGTGCAAAGGCGACTTCTTGCGCGGCAGCCTCAATTGAACGAATTCTGAATAGGAATAATAGTGCAAAACAGATAAAAAACAGCCAGATCGCTGAGAGTATCAGTTTGTCATCACCAGCAAAGGGGATAAAGATCAAAAGCGATCCAGCCACGACTGCCAACCAAAGTTCCAGCTTTCGTGTCGGCAGAGCCATGCGATAAAATTCAATGGTGCCGATGGCGGAAAGCAGCGCCAGCAGACAGGCAAAAAGAAGTGCACCACCCTTCAAGATGATCAGGGCGACGACCGGTAGCAAGATGAGAGCTGAGATCAGGCGTTTGATAGGTCGCCCCTTTGTGATATCTGGTCGCCAGTCAATCCAAAGCGACGTTCACGCGACTGGAAGTCTGTCAACGCTTTGTGAAGTTCATTAATAGTGAAATCGGGCCAGTTGGTATCGGTAAAATAGAGCTCGGTATAGGCAAGTTGCCAGAGCAGAAAGTTACTGATACGCATCTCGCCGCTGGTGCGAATCAGGAAATCAGGGTCTGGCAGGCCCCCGGTATCAAGATAAGACTCAAACAGTTCCGTGGTAATTATACCTGGTGCCACTAAGCCGTCAACGGCATCCTGTGCAAGGCGGGCTGCTGCACGGCTTAATTCCTGTCTACCGCCATATGAGAGGGCCAGCGTCAAAACCATTCCCGTGTTTGCTGCCGTTTTTTGGATGGCCTCATCCAGAGTTTCGTTGACATCGTCCGGCAGGTCATTGCGATTACCGATGACGTTGTAGCGAATATTTTTGCGCATCATGCGTGCAGTTTCCTGGCGGATATATTTTTTAAGCAGCGTCATCAAGGCCCGTACTTCCAGCGCTGGCCGCGACCAGTTTTCAGAAGAGAAGGCGAACAGAGTCAGGTATTTGATCCCAAGGAGTGAAGACTGCTCAACAACCATTTTAACCGTTTCGGCACCGCGCTGATGCCCAACGATGCGCCTGAGCATACGTTGTTGCGCCCAACGGCCGTTACCATCCATGATAACCGCTAGATGAACCGGAAGTTTTTGTGGGTCAATCGGTATCATCAGACTTCCAGGACCTCTTTTTCCTTGTGTGTTACCGCTTCGTCCATCCTCAACTCAAAACTTTTGGTAACGTCCTGGACGTCTTTCTCATATTTTTTCAGTTCATCTTCGGTAATAACTTTATCTTTTTCCAGTTTTTTCAGTTTGTCGATCGCATCACGGCGGATGTTCCTGATAGCAATCTTATCTTCTTCAGCCCTTTTCTTGAGCCCTTTGACGATTTCTTTACGGCGTTCTTCAGTCAGGGGAGGAAGATTCAAGCGAATGGATTTGCCGTCATTGGAAGGGGTCAGGCCAATGTTGGCATTCATGATGGCCTTCTCGATAACCGGAATGATCTTGGCTTCCCAAGGGGTGATGGTGATGGTGCGTGCCTCAGGGACAGCCAGTGTTGCTACCTGGCTCAGCGAAGAGGTGCTGCCGTAATAGTCTACAGTTACAGAATCCAGGATGTTGGTAGTGGCCCGTCCGGTACGAATCTTTTGAAATTCGTTTTTCAGGACGCCCACTGTTTTTTCCATATGGACTTTCATGTCATCAAGCACGTTCTTTGGCATTACGATTCTCCTTGTACAATGGTGCCGATCTCTTCACCGAAGATAACTTTCCTGATATTACCTTTCGTTGTCAGATCAAAAACTATAATTGGCAGGTTGTTGTCCATGCAGAGCGATATAGCTGTGGCGTCCATTACCTGCAACCCCTTTTTGAGAACATCAATGTAGGATAACTTTGAAATTTTAACCGCAGTGGGATCTTTTTTCGGGTCGGCGCTGTAAACACCATCTACCTTTGTTCCCTTGAGGATTACCTCGGCATTGATTTCCATCGCGCGCAGACTGGCCGCGGTATCGGTCGTGAAGTAGGGGTTTCCGGTTCCGGCACCGAAGATAACAACCCTCCCCTTTTCAAGGTGCCGCATGGCTCGACGCCGGATGTACGGTTCAGCTACCTCCTGCATGGCTATGGCTGACTGGACACGGGTTGAGACCCCCTGTTTCTCGAGGGCATCCTGCAAGGCCAATGAGTTGATGACCGTGGCCAGCATCCCCATGTGATCGGCGCTTGTGCGATCCATCCCTTTTGAAGACGCTGCCAGGCCGCGGAAGATATTGCCGCCTCCAATAACAAGCGCCAATTGTACTCCGCTGTTGACAACCTCTTTGATCTCGCTGGCGATGGTGCCAAGTACCAGCGGGTCAATGCCGTAGCCCTGATCACCAGCCAGTGATTCGCCAGAAAGTTTCAAAAGTACGCGGGTGTAGGATTGTCTGCCCATAAATGTGCCTCCGGAGTTTTCGATGTATGTACGTCACGTCAGCGTATTAATGCAATAACATGCAGGAAAAGAATAAAAAAAAACCGGCCATTTCAGGCCGGCTTCGATAAAAGGATTAGAGGCCGGCAGCTGCCGCCACCTCGGCGGCAAAGTCGCACTCCTTCTTTTCAAGTCCCTCGCCGAGGGTGTATTTAGTAAAGCGAGTTATGGTTATCGTTGTACCAAGTGCTTTTCCGATTTCAGTGGCAAGCTGCTGAATGGTCTTGTCGGTGTCCTTGACGAACTGCTGTTCAAGCAGGCAGATGTCGGCATAAAATTTGTTGACCTGGCCAGCAATAATCTTTTCGATTATATTTTCCGGTTTGCCGGTTTCCCGGGCCTTTGCACGGTAAATATCTTTTTCTCTCTCTAACACGTCGGCTTCAACTTCAGCGCGCTGGACGTACAAGGGAGAGGCTGCAGCAACATGCATCGCCACGTCCTTGACAAATGCAGCAAAGGCAGGATCTTTTGCTGCAGTGGCGTTGTCACAGATTGCTTCTACCAGAACCCCGATTTTTCCACCGGCGTGTATGTAGGACCCGATTGCCCCTGCTCCGGGAACAACATAGCTGGCAAAACGACGGATCTGCATGTTTTCACCGATGACCGCAATGGCTTCGTTCAGCATGATCTGGATGGTTTTGCTGCTGTCGCCGCAATACGGCTGATTGAACAGTTCTTCAACGGAAGCAGGATTTGCCTGCAGGATATGATTCGCGATGTCTTTTACAAAGCCCTGGAACTTCTCGTTTTTTGCAACAAAATCCGTTTCACTGTTGATCTCAAGCAAAATGCCCTTGTTGCCGTCTGTTGATACGGCTGCAGCTACCATACCTTCCGTCGCTGCGCGACCGGCTTTTTTTGATGCGGCAGCCAGGCCTTTTGTACGCAGGAAATCGACAGCCTGGTCAAAATTGCCGTCAGTCTGCTCAAGTGCTTTTTTGCAATCAAGCATACCGGCGCCGGTTGATTTTCTTAATTCTGATATTTGTGCCGCTGTTACAGCCATTGCAATCCTCCTATCCTGTCACAACAGGAATTGTGTATAAAAGTATGATTATTCGCCGGTTGCTTCTGCAGCAACTTCTTCAGGTGCGTATTCCTCTGCGCCTTCGGTATCCTTCTGCAGAGCTGCCTTGCGTGCCTGAATACCTTCGAGAACAGCATCGGCCATTTTGGAAGAGAGGAGACGGATGGCACGGATAGCATCATCGTTACCCGGAATGACATAATCAATCGGATCGGGGTCACAGTTGGTATCGACGACAGCAACAACTGGAATACCAAGTTTGTTGGCTTCCTGAACGGCAATTTCTTCATTCTTCGGGTCAATGACAAACATGACACCGGGGAGTTTGTTCATCGTCTTGATCCCGCCGAGGGTCTTCTGGAGCTTTTCACGGTCGCGGGTAAATTGCAGGGTTTCTTTTTTTGTGTAGGCATCAATGGTACCGTCTTCGAACATGGCATCAATTTTCTTCAGGCGATCGATGCTCTGTTTGACAGTGGTAAAGTTTGTCAGCATTCCGCCAAGCCACCGCTGATTAACGTAATGCATACCGCAACGGGCTGCTTCTTCGGCAACCGAGTCCTGAGCCTGTTTTTTTGTACCGACGAACAGGACCGTGCTGCCATCCTGTGCTGATTCCTTGACAAAGCTGTATGCAGTTTTGAAATAACGGACGGTTTTCTGCAAATCGATGATGTAGATTCCGTTACGGGCCCCGAAAATGTAGGGTTTCATTTTGGGGTTCCAGCGTTTTGTCTGGTGACCGAAGTGGACACCGGCTTCCAACAGTTCCTTCATGCTGATACTTGACATGTGTTTCTCCTTTGGTTTTTCCTCCGCCTCGTCGAATCCCCGTCATCAACTGGTAAATAGGGACACCGTCGGATTTACCGAGGCGTGTGAATTGAATAGCGGAATTTTATAGCACAGCAGCAGCTGTAAAATCAAGGGTAATTACGACAGTAACCAGCGGAGTGCACCGATTGGGCAGGCTTCAACACAGCGCCCGCACGCGGTACAGCGGTCGGGATACCGAAATACGGCATTTTTGTGAAAGCGGACGGTTTCCAGCGTAATTAATTTTATACTGCAGGCGGCGACGCAGCGACCGCAGCCGCTGCAGCGTTCGTGAATAATTTTCGGGATGTGCTGATGGTCTCTTTTCAGAGCCCCAGATCCATCTGTTTCCATGTGAACTCTGGCTTTGTCTGCTTGCGATTAAATGGGTAATAGCGGGGGCATTTGGCGACAACGGCATTTCCCGCCTGTTTGCAGGTGCGGCGACAGGAAGTGCAGAGCTTGTTTGCGGTTGGTTTGTGTGCGTTTTTTTGTGTCATGGCGGTCAATCCGTGCTGGGGCGGTCCAAACACCGCCCCAGCAAAAATGATTATTCAATAAACCTGATCCAGCCAAACTCGTCCTTCAGTCGTCCTGTTTGGATGCCGGTTAGTGTGTCATACAGTTTCTGGGTGATAGTGCCGACTTTTCCACCGGTCAGTTGCAGGCACTCGTCCTTGTAACAGAGCTTTCCGACCGGGGTTATGACCGCTGCAGTACCGCTGCCGAAGGCTTCGGTGACTTTGCCGGAACGAATATCGGCCAACAGGTCATGGACATCGATCTTGCGCTCTTCGACCGTACAGCCAAGGGTGGGGGCCAGCTTCAATACTGAATCACGGGTTACCCCCGACAGGATCGACCCGTCAAGTGGCGCGGTAACAATATGAGTGCCGTAGGCAAAAAACATATTCATTGCGCCGACTTCCTCAATGTAACGCCGTTCCCGGCCGTCAAGCCAGAGCACCTGGTCATATCCCTTGTTCTTGGCTTCCAATCCCGCTTTCAGAGAGCTTGCATAGTTGCCGCCAGTCTTGGCTTCGCCGGTTCCCCCGGGCACGGCACGCACATAATGATCTTCCACCAGGATGTTTACCGGATTGAACCCGGCTGCGTAATAGGCTCCAACGGGAGAGAGGATGACATAGAAATAATAATGATTCGAGGGTTTGACTCCCAGAACCGGTTCGACAGCAATTAAAGTCGGCCGGATATAGAGCGAGGTGCCCTCAGCAGTCGGAATCCAGTCTCGCTCAAGAGAAACCAGTTGTTCGATCCCCTTGAGGAACAGCTCCTCCGGGATAGGAGGGAGGCAGAGCCGGTCACCGGATTGATTGAAGCGCCGGGCATTCATCTCGGGGCGGAACAGGGCAATCCGCCCATCAGCCCACTTATAGGCTTTAAGCCCTTCAAAAATTTCCTGGGCATAATGAAAAACGAGGCAGGCAGGGTCGAGTACAAAAGGAGCATACGGCTCGATTCGGGCATCACACCATCCCTGATCTGTTTTCCATTCTACAACCAGCATACGGTCGGTGAAGTATTTGCCAAAACCAAGCTGAGACTGGTCGGGAATCTTTGTCTTCATTTTCTCGGCCGGTAAGGGAACAATTTTAATGTCCATTACTATTACCTCCTTTTTATCCAATAATAAAATACATTCGGACAACGGTTTTTATCATAAAACAGCAGGGTGCGGCAAGGTGAAAATCCTGAACTGATGAAACCGGAGTGCATGCATAAATAGCAAAAATATTCCCTGTATATAGCTGCAGAAAATCAGTCTCAACTTACTAATTGACAAAGTCTTGCCAATCTGTTTTATTGCGACCCTGTATATCGTAACTATTTAAAATAACTGAATAACTTTAGTTTTGCTAAATAAATTTATCAAGGAGAACATCTACATGGAAAAATACCGGTTTCGTAAAGTCATGGCGGCAAACCGAGGTGAGATTGCTATCCGTATCTTTCGTGCCTGCACTGAGCTGGGCATCAGCACGGTAGCGCTTTATTCTGAAGAGGACAAACTCTCCCTGCATCGTTACAAGGCTGATGAAGCGTATCTGATCGGCAAAGGGAAGTCACCGATTGATGCCTATCTCGGTATTGACGAGATTATTGCGTTGGCGCTCAAGGCAGATGTTGATGCTATCCATCCCGGATATGGTTTTCTGGCAGAGAATGCCGAATTTGCAGAGGAATGCAGGGTTAACGGCATAACGTTCATCGGCCCCACGGCTGAGATGATGCGCTCATTGGGAGATAAGGTTTCTGGCCGGAAAGCTGCAATTGCCGCCGGTGTCAACGTGGTTCCCGGGACTGAAAATCCTGTTGAGAAGGAAGAAGACGCCCTGATCTTCGCCAAGGAGCATGGTTACCCCATCATTATCAAGGCATCGGCAGGCGGA
Source organism: Geobacteraceae bacterium (assembly GCA_027404165.1). The sequence continues at coordinate 226,201 of DAHZCG010000006.1, read as the reverse complement.
GGCGGCCGTGGCATGCGTGTGGCCAACAACAAAAAAGAACTGCTTGAGGGACTTGTTGCGGCCGGGAGCGAGGCAAAGGCATCTTTCGGTAATGCCGAGGTCTTTCTGGAGCGCTACCTGGCGCACCCGAAACATATAGAAGTCCAGGTGTTGGGCGACAACTATGGCAATCTGGTCCACTTTTTCGACAGGGACTGTTCCGTGCAGCGGCGTCATCAGAAGGTGGTCGAATTTGCGCCGTCGTTGTCACTGACACAGACCCAGCGGGAGGAACTCTGTACGGCCGCGCTTAAAATAGCCGGGCATGTTAAGTACCGCAATGCCGGGACTATTGAATTTCTTGTGGACAGCGAAGGTAAGCACTACTTTATCGAGATGAATCCCCGCATTCAGGTGGAGCATACCGTGACCGAAATGATCACCGGTCGCAATCTTGTACAAAATCAGATTCTGGTTGCCTGTGGGCACAAACTTTCTGATCCCGAGATCAATATCCCTTCGCAAAGCGCAATTGATATGCGGGGTTATGCCATTCAGTGCCGTATAACCACGGAAGACCCGGCCAATAATTTTTCCCCTGATTTTGGGACCCTGACTACGTACCGTTCGGCCGCTGGCTGCGGCATTCGTCTTGATGCCGGCAACGCCTTTACCGGCGCCAAAATTACTCCCCATTACGATTCACTGCTGGTCAAGGTCAGTGCATGGGGGCTCGCCTTTACAGATGCAGCCAATATTATGAATCGTGCCCTGCAGGAGTTCCGTGTTCGCGGGGTCAAAACCAATATCGGATTTCTCGAAAATGTCGTCACTCATCCGGTCTTCCTCCGTGGGCAGTGCGATACATCTTTTATCGAAAAACATCCGGAACTGCTTCACTTCCGTGAAAAGCAGGATCGCGCCAGTAAAGTGCTCAACTTCCTCGGTGAGGTAATAGTCAACGGTTCGCCCGGTGTGGTAAAGCCACTTAAGTCGGCGGAACTGATCGAAGCCCGTGCCCCGTATGTCGATACCAGCAGGCCGCGCCCATCCGGCAGCAAGGATCTTTTCATGCAGATGGGTGCCGAAGGGCTTTCCAAATGGATTTTGGAGCAGAAAAAACTCTTGATCACCGACACGACCATGCGTGATGCCCACCAGTCCAACTTGGCAACCCGTGTGCGCAGCTATGATCTTATCAAGATTGCCGAACCGACCTCTTACCTGGGGGCGGACTTGTTCTCTCTGGAGTGCTGGGGGGGAGCAACATTTGACGTCTCAATGCGCTTTTTGAAAGAAGACCCGTGGCAGCGCCTGCACAAACTGTCGGAGTTGATACCCAATATACTGTTTCAGATGCTGCTGCGCGGTTCAAACGCGGTCGGATATACCAATTATCCTGATAATGTTGTGCAGAAGTTTGTTGAGGAGGCAGCTGATTCTGGTGTCGATATCTTCCGGATTTTCGATTCGCTCAACTGGACCACCGGCATGCGGGTTGCGATGGATGCCGTGCGCAAATCGGGGAAAATATGTGAAGCGTCAATCTGTTATACCGGTGATATCACCGATCCAAGACGGGACAAATACCCGCTTGAGTACTATGTCGCCATGGCAAAAGAGTTGGAGAAAATGGGTGCACATATTCTGGCAATTAAAGACATGGCCGGTCTGCTCAAGCCGCTGGCAGCATATAAACTCGTCAAAGCGCTTAAAGAGAATATTGGTATTCCAATCCATCTCCATACCCATGATACCTCGTCAAACGGCAGTGCCATGCTGCTTAAAGCCAGTGAAGCTGGTGTGGATATTGTGGATGCCGCTCTGTCCTCCCTCTCCGGTTTGACTGCCCAGCCAAACCTGAATGCGCTGGTTGCGACTCTCGAAGGAAGTGAACGTGACCCGCTGGTCAATGCCCCGGGTTTGCAAAAACTGGCCAATTATTGGGAAACCGTCCGCGATTACTATTCCCCCTTTGAATCCGGTCTGAAAAGCGGCACGGCAGAGGTGTATCACCACGAAATTCCGGGCGGGCAGTATTCAAACTACAAACCGCAGGTAGCCGGTCTGGGGTTGATTGAACGCTGGGATGACTGCAAGGAGATGTACCACAAAGTCAACATGATGTTCGGAGATATCGTCAAGGTTACGCCGTCTTCAAAGGTTGTCGGTGATATGGCCATGTTTCTGGTCAAGAACAATCTGGAGCCGGAGGATGTTTTCACTACCAGCGAGGATCTGTCCTTTCCTGAATCGGTTGTCGGCATGTTCAAGGGAATGCTTGGCCAGCCATACCAGGGGTGGCCGAAGGAACTGCAGAAAATTATTCTGAAAGGTGAGCAGCCGATTACCTGCCGCCCCGGTGAGCTCCTTGAGCCGGTTGATTTTGTGGAGGAAAAGCTCAAGCTTGAGGAATCGTTGGGACATCGCATTGACGATCGGGCGCTGGTTTCTGCAATCCTCTATCCGAATGTCTATCCCGAATTTGACCGGCATCGTGTGGAATTCTCCGACACTTCGGTTATTCCTACCCCGATTTTTTTCTACGGTCTTGAGCCAGGACAGGAAACCTCATTGGATATCGAACCCGGCAAGACCCTGATCATCAAGCTTAATGCCGTTGGAAAAGTGCAGAATGACGGGACCCGTACCGTGTATTTCGAGCTGAATGGCAACAACCGGTCAGTCGTTATTCGTGACCAGTCGGTACAAAGTGACGAAGCGGTTCGGGTTAAGGCTGATAAGGGGAATTCCTGTCACATCGCGGCACCGATGCCGGGCAAAGTGTTGAAGGTGAACGTCAAAGCGGGTGAGGCGATCAAGGCCGGTGATGTGCTTATGGTCACCGAAGCTATGAAGATGGAGACCAATATCAAGGCTAAAGCTGATGGTGCAGTGGTGGATGTGAAGTTTAAAGAAGGGGATAAAGTTGAGAAAGAAGATTTGGTGATAATTGTGGCAGAATAAACACCGTTTGGTACAGTTTGCGCTCACGCCCCGTTTCCGAAAGGATGCGGGGCGTTTTACGTGGCGACCGTCATTACATTTCCGCAAACATTTCCAGCTTGCGTTCACCCGGCATCGATATTACGCTATAGCAACGAGACATATCACCATGTGGAGGCATTATGGATAAACATACGTGGAGTCCTGCTGAACTGTTGCAGTTGTCTGGCGGCTATTGGGGTACCTGTGCCCTGCATGCCGGGGTTAAGCTCGATCTGTTCAGTTATGCGGGGAAAGTCTCCGAACTTGCACAGGCCACTGCCAGTGATGTCCGCGGCTTGGAAATGCTGCTGATCGCCCTGACGGCACTCGGGCTGATGGAAAAAAATGGTGACCGATATTCGGCTACCGCCAGTGCCGCTACTTACCTGTCCCGAACCTCTCCCCATTACCTGGGGCATATTATCATGCACCATCATCATCTCATGGATGGCTGGGCCCATCTTGACGAATCAGTTCGGAGCGGAGCACCGCTTCGTGAACGGGTCTCACACGACCATGACGAAACCGCGCGGGAAAGTTTTGAAATGGGGATGTTCAATCTGGCCATGCTGATTGCTCCGCGTATTGTCTCCCACGTCGATCTAAGGGGAAGGCGGCGTTTGATCGATCTGGGGGGCGGCCCTGGCACCTATGCGATTCATTTCTGTCAAGCTAATCCGCAGCTTACGGCTACGGTCTACGATCTTCCGACGACTCGCCCTTTTGCGGAAAAAACAATAGCATCATTTGGCCTCAGCGACCGGGTTTCGTTTTACGCCGGCGATTTTATCAACGACGCTGTTCCGGGCGGATTCGACGTGGCTTGGTTGTCGCATATCTTGCACAGCGAGGGACCCGAGGGGTGTGCCGTTACACTGCGGCGCGCCGTGGCTGCTTTGGAACCGGGCGGGATGCTCATGGTACAGGAATTCATTCTCGACAATAACATGGAGGGTCCATTACACCCGGCGCTGTTTTCGCTGAACATGTTGCTGGGTACCCCGCAGGGGCGCGCCTATTCACAACTGCAGCTGGAGGAAATGATGACCGCTGCCGGAATCGGCTCGATCAGGCGACTGGAGCTGGCTCTGCCCAACGGGGCAGGGGTGTTGGCAGGAATTGTGACACATCGGCTCTGAATTCATTCTATTTACGCAAGCCCGGCAGATTTTACTTCAACCCACTCAATCCAGCTTCCACTGCAGGTACATTTCCTCAACCTTGTCCCTGGCCCATGGCGTTCGACGAAGAAATTTCAAGCTGGACGAAATACTCGGATCATGAGTAAAACAGCGGATATCGATGCTCTTTCCCATCTCCTCCCAGCCATACTGCTGCACCAGTTGCGAAAGGATCTCTTTCAATGTTATGCCGTGTAGAGGGTCATTACCGTTTTGGCATGTCATCTGATCTTCTTCTCCTTCACATCTTGTGGCCAACGGCGTGTCATTTATAGCTTTTGGGTATGGTAAAGGTCGCGTTAGTAGATCGTGGTACTAAACGATCAACGAGTGATACAGGCGAATGTATTTCGCCGCTTCAATTTCCGGTGAAAAGGAACTGCGTATAAATTCTTCAGCGCGGCACCCCAAGAGAGTTCGCAGTTCAGCGTCTTCTGCCAGCCTGATAACATTTCGGGAAAATGAGTCTGAATCCCGGTACAGTAAACCGGTGTCGCCATGGCGGATAAGGGACCGGTTCCCGGGGATATTGGCTGCCAACACCGGGCGTCCCAAGGCCATGGCCTCAAGAAGGGTATTGGGCATCGATTCGAACCGCGAACAGTTAAGCACCACATCGGCACGAGCATAGAGGGCACCCATACGCTCCAGAGGTACCTCGCCGAGCCACATGGCGTGAGGGGCGTTACAGAGCATGCTGCGAATAGTAGCAGCGTAATCCTGATCGATGATGCCGCCCGCAATGACCAGTCGGATTGCAGGTATGCGGTCCACCAGTGGTGCCAGTGCCTTGAGGGGAAATTCAATTCGTTTGACTGCCCTGAGGGCCGCAGGCAACAACAGGACAAAGTCATCTTCAGCTAATCCCATTCTGCCTGCTGCGGAGACAGGCAACAGTTCGGCACCTTGGGAAATGACAACGACCCGATCCGCACTCTGCGGAAAATAGTGAGTAAGTTCAGCCGCCTCGCAGTCATCGAAACAGACAACTGCCCGTGCTTCTCCTATGGCCCGAACCGTAACGGAATGGGTCCTCAACTGCGCTTCATGCAAATCGCTGCCGGTGATGGTGATGACAAACGGTAGATTCTTTTTCGCTGCCAAATGTTGGGCAACTCCCCCGCAGAAACGGGCATGGAAGCCATGGATCAGTTGGGGGGCAAAGGAGGCAAGATGCGCTTCCATTTCCGCAAGTGAAAGGGCATCTGCGGGTAAAACGAGCAGCTCTATCCCTCTCTGGACAAGAAAACGGCTTATACGGTCGACGGTGGTAATATTGCCCCGTTGGGGACCACGTGAGTAAGGAGATATGAGGACAATACGCATTTGTCTAGTATGGATTAAAATACTGGCAGTAGGCAAGTGACATTTGCAGGACTGACGGAGGTTTTTTTGTGGACCATGGCCGTTAGATCACGTGCTGGCGATTACAACCATATTGGGCATGCATTCTTAAACACTGACAAAAACTATCAGGATTTTGATTGTCAGGCCTAAGCAGCTTTCCACAAAGAATGTGAATAATTCAGTCTATTGCTTTTGACTCGTCAGCGTGTCTGACGTATAATCCGCACACCGTCTGGCTGCCACTGTTGCCATCTGCCCTCAATGGATGCGTTCATGTATATTGCATTCAATTGCCCAGCTTCCTCATTACCGCTTCATAAGGAAAAATATGCAATTTTTTATTGACCCCTATTTTCCCGATACACTTGATGCCGTCGGAGATGCCGGTATGGCCGGCTTTGATGAAAAGAGGCCCCTGTATTTTTCCGGATGCAAAAATTTTCTGTCAAAGTATCGTGAAGAAATCAAACAACTTCATCACGGTGGTGCCACTGGAACTGAAGTAACTCACCTGCTCAGTGATATGATGGATGAATTACATAACAGACTTTTCCTTTCCATTGTGTACGATCTGGGTGGTGGGGATTCCATGCTGGAGCATGTCTCGCTTGTGGCGGTGGGAGGCTACGGTCGAGGTGAACTGAACCCCTTTTCCGATATTGATATCATGTTTTTACATGACGGTATCTTGCCAGCGGCGACTGTTGAGGATATTGCCCAGAAACTGCTCTATTTTCTGTGGGATATGCGGCTGGATGTCGGTTATTCAGTACGAAAAATTGCCGATTGTGTCGAAATGGCCGCGGCAGATGCTACCGTCAAGACGGCGTTGATGGATGCCCGCTTTCTTTCCGGTAGCCGGCCACTATTTGCCATACTCACCAAGGTAATTTTTAGCCAGATTTTGCCGAAATCGAGTGACTCGTTCATTAAGGAAAAGATCGCTGATATGAAGAGTCGTCGTGAAAAGTATGGTTCAACGGTCTATCTTCTGGAGCCAAACCTGAAAGAAGGTGAGGGAGGGCTCCGTGACTTGCAGACCGCTATCTGGGTGGCACGTGTCAAGTACAAGTTCCTTGATCTGCGTGAGTTGATTATCAAGGGTATCTTGGACGATGAAGAACTGGACGCCTATCACGCGGCCCTTGATTATCTCTGGCGAATTCGTAATGAGCTGCATTATTTCAACGGACGCAAAAATGACCAGTTGACCTTTGATGCCCAGGTACATTTGGCCGGTTTTCTGGGGTATCAGGGCAGCGGTCGTGTACTGGCGGTGGAAGATTTTATGAGGGACTACTACCGTCACGCCAACAAGGTCGAACATTTTACTTCCAGCCTTATTTCTCGCTGTATATGGCGAGATGAAGGGGCCTTGAAAATATTGGGTTATTTTGTGCGCCGGCCGGTCGGTGACGGGTGTTTTGTTCTTAAGGGAGAATTGATTGTCCCCGATGAGTCCATTGTTGAAAAAGATCCGGCCATCATGATGAAGATGTTCGAGTTGGCACAAAAGCACGGGGTTGATTTCAACGTTCGAGTTAAGGGGATTATCAGAAGAAATCTTGCCCTGATTAATGATAAATTCCGTCGGAGTCGCGAGGTAAATCAGTCATTCCTGAATATTCTGCGGTCTACCAAAGGCGTTGCTGCCACATTGCGCCTTATGCATCACCTGGAGTTTTTGAACCGCTATATCCCCGAACTCGAGCATATTTACTGCAAGGTTCAACACGACATGTATCATATTTACACGGTCGATATTCATACTCTCTTTGCTGTTGAACAGACGGAAAAGATGCTGAGTGGCGAACTTAAAGAGACTATGCCGCTTCCCTGTGCAATTGCTTCCCAAATAGGGAAACCGGAATTATTACTTCTGGCGGTGCTTTTTCATGATATCGGAAAGGGTTCAGGGGGAGGGCACGCAGAGAAAGGTGCCGCCATGATTCCGACAATTGCCCGCAGGATGGGACTTTCCCGGGAGGGCAGCGAACGGCTGGAATTTCTCGTGCGTCAGCATCTGCAGTTTGCCCATATTTCACAGCGGCGCGATCTGAATGATGAAAAGATGATAGCTCAGTTTGCACGTCAGATGGGGACAAGTGAAAATCTCAAAATGCTTTATCTGCTTACGGTTGCAGATGTCCGCGCAGTCGGGTCGGATGTCTGGACGACCTGGAAGGCCTCGCTTTTTCAGGAATTATATGAAAAGGCCTTCACTATTCTTGATCGTGGTGGATTCCAGCTAGAGGCCAGCAGTGAACGAGTCACTGCAATGATTAAAAAAGTTTCCGATTTGTTGGAAAACGACTATCCGGTAGCGCTGATACGTCAAGAACTGAAAGCGATGCCAGTGCGATTGCTTCTTTCCAGTCCAGCCCCGTTAATCGCAGAGCAAGTTCGCCTGTTGCTGGGGTTGGAGCAGTCTGATATCCAGACGCGCCTTACCCATCAAAAAGAGAGCGGCAATTCCGAATATACTATCTGCGCTTACGATATGCCGGCACTTTTTTCCCGGATTACCGGCGTCATGGCTGCTAACGGAATAAATATTCTGGGAGCGCAGATCAACACCAGCAAGAACGGCAAAGTGTTGGATATACTGCAAGTTAATTCTCCTCAGGGGAATCTGGTCACCGATGTGGTACGCTGGGACAAGATAGAGCAGGATATGCGCCAGGCGATCCACGGAGAGGTCCAGGTGTCAATGCTGGTTGCCAAGCGTAAACGTCCGACCTTGCTGACGGCACGCCCTGCACCACGATTTGCGACCAAGGTCGATATCGATAACGAGGTGTCCGAAGAGTACACCGTTATCGATATCCTGACTCACGACAAGGTCGGGCTGTTGTATCTGATTACCAGCACACTGGCTGAAATGGGACTGTATATCGGTGTCTCAAAGATTTCCACAAAAGTTGATCAGGTGGCCGACGTATTCTACGTACGCGATATTTTTGGCCAAAAAATCATTGATCCCGATAAACTTGGAGAGATCTGCAGCAAGCTGATGAATGCGATTGACCAGTGGGTGTAAAAGTTACTTTTTGAATTTGAGTTCTGAAGAGTAACGTTTTGAAAGAGTTTATAAAAATTATGTCACAGTCCGGGAAAACAGCACTTGACTTGGCGTACCTGTCATTAAAACATGTTGACATGCATGATTCTGAATGTTATTTTGTGCATATACACAATATTAAAGGGGAGGTTTACAATGAAAGTATGTTTTCCTGTTTTGGAGAATCAAGGATTGGAGAGTCAGGTTTATGGTCATTTCGGCTCAGCGCCGGAGTTTATCGTTGTTGATATGAACACAAGCGAGCTTGTGTCAATCAACAACAGCGACCAGATTCATGAACATGGAGCCTGCAATCCGGTCGCAGGGCTTGGTGGCCATGAGGTGGATGCAATTGTGGTTGGCGGAATTGGTGGCGGGGCGTTACATAAGCTCAATAACGCAGGGATACGTGCATTTCAAGCCCAGGGAGGGACTGTTGCTGAAAATATTTCACTCTTTCGAGCAAATGGACTGCCGGAATATCTGCCGGGGCATACCTGCGGTGGCCATAGTCACAGCAACGGATGCTCGCACTAACCTATGCCGCGGCCACGTAAACCGAGAAATTGCCTCTGCCCGCATCGAGTCGGATGTACAACGCTCTTTAAGCCAGCGGGAACGCCACTCAAGGATTTGGAAATAATTCAGCTTGCGCATGATGAGCTGGAAGCGCTTCATTTGTGCGATGGCGAGGGAAAGACACAAGAGGAGGCAGGGGTGTGTATGGGCGTTTCACGAGGAACAGTTCAACGCTCTCTGGCCGATGCCCGTCGCAAGGTGGCCACTGCTCTTGTTGGTCATAAGGCGCTGGCAATTTCCGGTGTCATGAACGACGAAGGTGAATACAATAATTCGGAAGAAGTGTAGCAATGTAAGACGAACTACGGCCACAAATGTACGGACGTCGCTAATGAAGCAAAAGCGTCAGTCCATACATTCGTGGCCGGGTTGTATGGAAATGGTACGAAAGGACCCGCACAATGAGTAACTATTATACGGCAAAAGTAATTGACCATTTTAATAACCCACGCAATATCGGTTCTATTGAGGATGCCAATGTTGTTGTCCAGGCGGGCGACCCTGGCTGCGGAGATGCTCTTGTCTTTTTTATTAAGATTGAGAATGATATTATTCACGACATCAAGTTTCTTATTAAAGGGTGCGGTGCAGCAATAGCGACATCTTCGATTGCGACTGAACTGGTTATGGGTAGGACTCTTGAGGAAGTCCTGAGTATTGACGACAACAAAATAGCTGCAGCACTGGATGGTCTCCCGGAAGAGAAGATGCATTGCTCCAATATGGCTGCCTCTGCCTTGCATGCTGCTGTACAGCAGTACCGCGCAACTATTGCAGGCGAAACTCCGCCGGTAGGATAAGCATGCCGTGGTCGGCAGCGACTATTATCTTTCCTGTGCCATAAAAGGCGGCCCCATTGAACGACTACCTCGATCTTTTCATATCCTATCTTGCCGCAGAAAAAGGGCTCTCAGCCAACACCGGGAGTGCGTACAGCCACGATCTTGCCCGCTATCTGGATTTTCTTGAAAAAGCGGGACGGAATAACCTGTCAGATATTGGTCCGTCAGATATTGCCGCTTTTATGGTTTCCCTGCAGAAGCAGGAGATCGGTCCGCGTAGCCGAGCACGGTGCCTGTCTGCCATTCGCATGTTCCATAAATTTCTGATGATCGAAAATTACGCCGACAGCAATCCGGCCACAATAATAGAAGCCCCGCGCACGCTGCAGAAACTGCCGCAGTTTCTGGATTGCCGCGAAGTTGATGCTTTGTTTGGCGCCTGCCAGGGGGGGCGCGGCGAGGATCTGCGCGATCACGCCATGCTGGAGCTTCTTTATGCCACTGGCCTGAGGGTTTCAGAGCTGGTTAATCTCAAACTGCGCGAAATCAATCTTGATTCCGGCTATCTGATGACGGTGGGAAAGGGCAACAAGGAACGTCTGGTGCCGGTCGGTGAATCAGCCCGCATGCGGGTAGCAGCCTATCTCGACACGGTTCGGCTGAAACTTGACCCTCAACGGCAGAATCCATACTTGTTTCTCTCCCGCCTCGGTGGAGCTATGAGTCGCCAGGCTTTCTGGAATATCGTCAAGAAAAGGACACAGCTGGCGGTAATTCGAAAAAATATCTCACCACACACCCTGCGGCATTCTTTTGCCACTCATCTGCTGGAAAACGGTGCAGATCTGCGCAGTGTACAGATTATGCTGGGGCACGCAGACCTTTCCAGTACCCAAATCTATACTCATGTCACCCGCGAGCGCCTTAAACTCCTCCATCAGAAGATTCATCCCCGCGGATAAGGTGCTGATCGTTCCTCCCGTTGCTTCGCGTAGTTTTATTGACACTTCTGTGTAATCAGATTAAAATCCAAAAATTGTAGTAAATGGCTTAAATCCAACACATCCAGTGGCGCATGTCTTTATGTCCGAACAATACGGCAGTAAGAAGGAACAGTATACAGTGACATATTTGAGTCAGCTCGGTACGAATCTGCTTGATTCTCTTGTCAAGAGGTTTTCCAATCCCGAGACTGCCCGCCGCAACCGGTTTATTCTGCTCATCTCTACCGCTCTGTTACTGACATTTACCATTCTTCCCAATCAACATATTTCTGATCTTACTTATAAAGTAGGCGATATTGCCACATCCGATATTCGTGTAACGCAGGATCTACTGGTAGAAGACAAGGCATTGACGGAACAGCGCCGCAAAGATGCCGCTAAAAATGCTCCGGTTGTTTATAATTTGAACAATCAGGTGTCAAGTACCATTACTGACAAACTACAGCAGACCATTGCGGCTGTTAACACGGGCCGCAATGAAAGACCGGAGAAAAGCATTTCCCAGTGGCGTGCACAGTTGACGCCGTTGCTGGATACAGATCTGAGTGAGGCTGAAATTATGGCGCTTACACGGATCAAATCGGGTAAGAACTTTCTGGCAAGTGCAGCAGAATTGTTGAATGAGCTCTATCAACGAAAAATAGTTCTGGATGGAAAGGTCTTTCAGACTGATACCCGTCGCGGGCTTGAAATAACTGATAACAATGGTCATCCACTCGGGGGGGGGGACATCTCCTTTACTGTTACAGATATAGGTGAGGCTCGCCGGATTGTTAACTCCTGGCGTTTCAAGGGGGTGGGGTCCCCATCTGATAACGCCCGCATTTCGGCAGTTATTGCCAAAATACTGCTTCCCAACCTCTTCTATAACCGCGAGGCATCTGAAGTCCGTGCCCGCACTGCCATGGAGACGGTGCGGCCAGTGCTTTTTAAACTGCAGAAGGGGGAGATGGTTGTACGGGTCGGCGAACGCATAACTCCCGAAGAGTCCCACAAGCTTGAGGCAATCTTCGGCAACCAGCTCAGCGGTAGTATCCTTTTTACGGCGCTTGGAACCTTTGCGCTGATTCTGGTGCTGTTTTATTTTCCATACCGGTTCGCCTGCAAAAACATTCGAAAGTTCAATCCGACCAATAAAGATATCCTTATAATCTCTCTTTTGATCACTCTCAGCTTTATCTGCTTCAAGACTGCACTACTGATTACCCACAACATTGGTTCGGTGTTTCCCTCCATTGATGTGTCGAGCTACTACTACCTGTTCCCGTTTGCCGCAGGTGCGATGATAGTCCGGATTTTTATAAACTCCGAAGTTGCCCTGGTCTATTGTGCTATTCTGGCCCCGATGCTTGGAATCATGTTTGAGAATAACATGCAGATAGTAATCTACTCATTACTGGGGAGTATTGTCGGTGCTCATGGTGTTCGACATTGCACTCGCCGCGGTACGGTCTACGCTGCCGGATTTAAGATTTCTATCGTCAATCTGGCTTTGGCGCTATCATTCCAGACTTTAAACAATGCCATATTCACAACACAAACTCTGTACATAGCCCTTTTTGCCATTCTTAGCGGTTTTATCAGCGCAGGATTTGTATCGAGCTTTATTCCGCTTATTGAAACACTTTTTCAGTATACAACCGATATCAAGCTGCTTGAGCTTGCCAACCTCAACTCTCCGGTACTTCGGGAGCTGATGGTCAAGGCTCCCGGTACCTATCACCACAGCGTTATTGTTGGTAATCTGGGCGAAGTGGCTGCTGAGTCCATCGGTGCTAATCCCTTGCTGGCAAGGGTTGCAGCCTATTATCACGATATTGGCAAGGTCTCGAAGCCACTTTATTTTATCGAAAATCAGGCTGGTGAAGAAAATCGCCATGATAAACTTGCACCCAGTATGAGTGCTCTGATTCTGATTTCACATATCAAGGAAGGCGCTGAACTGGCCCGCGAAAACAGGTTGGGGCAGCCAATTATTGATATTCTCCGGCAGCACCACGGCACCGCTTTAATAAAGTTTTTTTACGAGCGGGCCAAAAGTCAGGCTACCGCCGTCGGGCAGACTGTTGAGGAAAAAGATTTCCGCTATCCCGGTCCGAAGCCGCAGACGCGCGAAGCCGGGATCGTTATGCTTGCAGACTGTGTCGAAGCAGCCTCGCGTACCCTCGTTAACCCGACGCCAGACCGCATTCAGGGATTAGTTCAGAAACTGATCAATAACGTTTTTGTCGATGGTCAACTGGATGAATGTGAATTGACCCTGAAAAATCTGCACGAAATTGCCAGGAGTTTTACCGCTATTCTGAACGGTATCTTTCATCATCGGGTTGATTACCCCGAACCTGCTTACAAAGGGGGAGACCGTTTTAAAAAGGCGGAAGTACGTGATCTCTCAAAAATGGAACATGGAGTAGAACCGCATGTTGATACTGTTGAACAATCGTCAGAGACGCCACCAATTCAAGGCTCAGCTCCTCAAAAAGGCCGCGGTGAGAATCTTAAGCGCCTTGGGATGTCCTGAAGGAACAGAGCTTTCTGTTTCAGTTGTGGGTGACCGCTCGATCCGGATTATTAATAGGGAGTATCTTGCCAAGGATCGTCCGACCAATGTAATTTCATTCTCACTGCAGGAAGGTGACTGCGGAGGAGTAAATCCTCATGCACTGGGTGATGTGATAATCTCGGCCGATACTGCAGCCCGTGAGGCGGAAGAGGGTGGAATGGAGTTCTTTGAGCGTCTGTCGTTTCTGTTGTTGCACGGGATACTGCATCTGTGCGGCTATGATCATGAGCGAAGCGGTGAGGCGGAAGCACAAAAAATGCAACAGAAGGAGCAGCAGCTATTCAGAATTCTGAAGAAGGAAGGGTTGTTAAACCCGAACGGTTTATAGAATCGGCCAACTGCGCAGTTGAGGGTATTCTGCACGCAGCTCGCACTGAAAAACATATGCGCATTCATTTTATTGCGACCATTGTTGTGCTGCTGGCGGTTTTATTTCTTAAAGTCACCCCTGTGGAGTTTGCCTTGCTTGCACTTTCAATCCTGTCAGTGCTGTGCGCCGAGATGTTTAATACTGCTGTGGAAGCAATTGTAGATCTTGTCTCTCCCGGTTACCATCCGCTGGCTAAAATTGCAAAAGATACGGCTGCCGGTGCTGTGTTAATTGCATCCTGCGGAGCCGCCATTATGGCGTATCTGATTCTGGCTAAATACGTTATGCCGCGTTATGGGGAGGTTCTTGCGATGTTTGGCACTGTGTCTGACATGGGTACGATCGTATCGGTCCTGATCGTAGTTATTGTTGTTATTATCCTAAAGAGCGCCACCAGCACCGGAACCCCTCTTCACGGCGGTATACCGAGCGGTCACGCTGCTGTTGCGTTCTCAATCGCCACCGCCGTGTCACTGAACACCCATGATCCCCTCATTTCGGTACTTTCACTACTGCTGGCAATCATGGTGAGTCACTCGCGTCTGTTGATGAAAATACACACAATGCGCGAAATTATTATAGGAGCATCCATTGGTTCCATTATTACGCTGCTGGTCCTTCAAATTTTCAAAATGTATGCATGATAAGCTGCTGTACCACTCCCTACTTTAAGCGGAACTTTTGCAATGCGCTCTGAAACAGCTCTGGCGTAAATCCTTTCATGACAGTTTCATCTTTGCCGGTGCCGATAACAAGTACCGGAACTCCGGTGCTGTTGTATTTAAGCGTCAGGTCATCCATTGCTTTCGAGTCAAGCTCGACATCTCTATTGATGAACGGGATATTGTTTTTGGCCAGGTATTCCTTGGCTTCACGACAATGTGGACACCATGCAACTGAAAACAGTACGATCTGAGGATATTGTTTCACTGCAGCTATTCCGGCAGGGTTCAAGGCCTCGTGGCGTGTTACTTCAGCGCCTGAAGACACACCGGCTATCAAGATTGCGGCCAAGGCGGCACATACTGTTCGTATCATTATAATATCTCCTTGTTGCTGATCAGAGGGTAGGCATTCTTTTAGATATACCGCACCTATTACGTGAAAATCAATTTATAAAATCGTCGGCTTTCATGTCAAATAGTCACGTCGAGTGGGAGTGTCATCAAGAGTGTGATACAATGTTCATTATAAGGAGGGGACTGCTTTCCCTTGTTTGACAAAAGCTTGTCCCGTAGTCCTCAACCCCTGAAAAGCCATCGTTTTGCCGAATTTAACGTCTTTATTTATACATTATGCAGGCGTATAATAATTTTATATAAGGTAAATGTTGCACACGAAGGGGGATGGAAATGAAAAAGACTGTGTGTATTGTCCTTACGGCCGTCGCAATGATTTTTATGAATTCCCTCCCCGGGGATGCATATCGTGGAGGGCACCGAGGTCATGTCGGCATAGGTGTCTCAATCGGCCCGGTATGGGGCCCGGGATGGTGGGATCCATACTATCCATCTTACCCGTATTATCCATATTATCCATATTACACTGCACCGCCTGTTGTTGTCCCGCAACAGCAGCCTGAGATTTATGTTGAACCGGCGCCGCAACAACAGGAACCTGTCTATTGGTATTACTGCCGGGATCCTGAAGGTTATTATCCATACATTAAACGCTGTCCGAAAGGGTGGATGCGAGTGGTCCCATCTTCCTCCCCTGAGGACCGGAAGGAGTGACGATCATGTTGATACGCATGCGAAGTTTATTGTCATTGGTGGCGTTACCGGCAATGCTGTCATTGGTTGGATGCGTGACTCTCCCGACAGGGCCGAGTGTAACGGTATTGCCAGCCCCGGGGAAGTCTTTTGAACAATTCCAGACTGAGGATATGATTTGCAGGCAGTGGGCTGGCCAACAGATCGGGATGACACGGGAAGATGCGGTTAACCAGAATGTAGCATCAGGGGCAGTCGTAGGAACGGTGGTTGGCGCAGGTATCGGTGCGGCCCTTGGCGCAGCTTCCGGACATCCGGGGGCGGGGGCTGCCATTGGCGCTGGCAGCGGGCTTCTTGTTGGAAGTGCTGCTGGTTCTGATTCCGGTCAGGTCTACGGATATGAGGCACAACGCCGGTACGACATTGCGTATGAACAGTGCATGTATGCAAAGGGAAACCAGATACCGGGTGTGGTGACACATCGTGTGTGGAGAACCGCTCCACAACAGCCTCCTCCTCCTCCGGATATGTACTCTGTACCGCCGGACTATGTACCTTCCTATCCGCCGCCACGGTAAGTGGCTGACTCCAGTGTTTTATCCTTGCAAAGGATAAAACACTGGAGTGTGAAGGCATCATGCCTTGAATCGCTCCATTTCTTCCTGAAGTACATCAATCTGTCGGGCAAGTTTAATCAGGACTTCATCCATTACCAAAGTTGATTTGACGTGCACATCAGTTGATTCTTCAAAATCCTTGAGTGCCTCACCAATTCTTTCGGCGTTGGTCGTCTGGAGTATGGACGCTTCGCAAATTCCAGCAACCATGGCATTTATCTCTTGATTGGCGTTAACAACCTGGGATGCTGAATTCTGATGGTCGTTGATGGAATGCATAACCTCCCGGGTAAGATTTCTCATGCGCTCAACCGCCGAGGTTATTAACTCGCTGCCGTCGCTCTGTTCCTGTGTGGCGCGAGCGATCTGTTCCACCATTTCGGCAACATTGTCCATTGCCTGCCTCATGATCTTACTCGCTTCCGCCTGATTGGCCGCCGTAGTGTTTATTTCCATCATCTGGCTGCTGGCGGCCTGAATGCCGTCTACAATTTTTAAGAGGGCTTCGCCGGATCGTTGCGATAGCACTGTTCCCTCGGAAATACGTTTTTCGGAAAGTGCAATTGCTTTTACCGCCCGCTCCGTATCTTCCCTGACCCCCAATATTATCTCAGAAATTTCTCTGGTGTTAATTCCGGTTCTCTTTGCCAGATTTTTGATTTCAACGGCGATCACTGAAAAGCTTTTGCCGCGTTCTCCGGCCTGTGCGGCGATTATTGATGCGTTGAGAGCCAGAAGATTGGTCTGTTCGGCCACTTCATCGATGACAGAGAGTATCGTGCCGATATTTGCCACTCTTTTTGACAGATTTTCAATGGCATCGAACGTAACTGCAGATGATGATCGTATTTCGTTGATGCCGGTAATGGTTGCGTCGACGGCCTTCCACCCTTCCTCGGCATCATTTCTGACCGTTTCAGCTATACGGGAAGTATCGGCGGCTTGGGATCCGATCTGTTTGATCGCGTAGTCCATTTCAATGACAAGCGATGCAGTCCTGGTGGTATCAGTTGCCAGAATGGCGGCATTTTCCTCGATCTGACGGACAGCCGACGCCATTTCAATGATTGATGAGCTGACCTCTTCAACCGAAAGTACAAGAAATTCCAGTTGCAGTGTCGTTGATTCAAGGCTTTGCGTCATGCTTTCCATTGAGGTAGTGTTGCTTGAAGAGAGGCTTGACATGGTGACAACGGAATCGGAGATGTCCGTGATGGAGCGGTTGATTTCCCGTATCGCTGTGGACGTTCGATTGAGGCCTTCGGATTGTATGGCCGCCGAAGAAACACCTTTTTCGGAGAGTTGTCTGATGGTTCCGGAGATGCTCCTGAGTTCATGCAGCGATAAATGCACCTTGGTTATCGCTCCGGCCAACCGCTCCATCATGGAGTTGAAATTTTCGGCCAGCAGAGACATCTCTGATTCTCCCATGAAACTCACCCGCTCAGTCAACTCCCCTTCGGCAGCCTTGTTCATTGCCCCGGCAATCTGCTTGATGCGAACTACCAGTTTACGGGTTATGAGTATCCAGCTGACCGCCACCATAAAAATAATGTTGAATGTGTACAGTGCCGCAAGAAACACACGATTGGGAATTTCCGGCCACAGGGTTGCGAATAGGCCAATCAGGGAAAGGATGATCCCGAGTACAAGGAGAGTTCGGATAAGGTTTGTCCCGGTTTTCAGCTTTTTCACGTAGCGTTCCTCCCACATATCGAAGTGTTCTGTAAGTGGTGATAATAGTGGCATCTTCAGGTGCATTGTTATTGTGCAATATTACCTATTTTGTAGTTGTAACCAAGTAAAAAATGGTTTTATACACAAAACAGTTTATCGGAAGTTCAGTAGAGGTTGATCATAAATTGACTGATTGGCACCTTCGTGCACACTATGACTGTAATATATGTTCATTCTGATGTACAATATGCTCATTCTTATATGTCGGGATATGGGTGCCAAAATAAGAGCTGATTGTTGTCGGATATAAAAACGCACGGAAGGGGATGTCTTTGAGCAATAAACAACACATCGTTTCAATATTGAAACTCGCGAATGTAGGTGTGGATTTAACCGTCACGGGATGGGTCAGGTCGGTAAGGGTTGGCAAAGGCATCGCTTTTATTGCACTTAATGACGGTTCATGTGTTTCCAGTTTGCAGGTCATAATTGAGTCTGCTTTGCCGGAATATGACGAAGTATGCCGCCTTGGAACCGGCAGTGCTGTAGCCATCACGGGTGTCCTGTCCGAGTCTCCCGCAGCAGGCCAATCTGTTGAGCTTCGTGCAGAGAAAGTAACGATTTACGGTGGCGTTGATGGTAGTTATCCTCTCCAAAAAAAGCACCACAGCTTCGAGTTTCTGAGAAGCATTGCTCATCTGCGCCCGCGAGCAAACACGTTTGGGGCTGTCTTCCGTACCAGATCTGCGCTTTCTTTTGCGATTCACCGTTTTTTCCGCGAGCGTGCTTTTGTGTACGTCCACACTCCCATAATTACTGCAAACGACTGCGAAGGGGCCGGAGAGCAGTTCAAGGTTACGACTCTCGATGCAGCTGCACCACCAATGACCAAGGGAAAGATAGACTTCAGTAATGACTTTTTCGGGCAGCCGACCGGGCTCACCGTAAGCGGACAGTTAGAAGGAGAACTTTTGGCTATGGGCCTGTCCTCGGTATATACGTTCGGGCCAACATTTCGTGCCGAAAATTCCAATACTCCACGGCATGCCGCAGAATTCTGGATGGTTGAACCGGAGATAGCTTTTGCAGATCTTGCCGATGACGCTGATCTGGCCGAGGATTTCATAAAGTATCTCTGTGGCTTTGCCTTGGAGGAGTGCGCTGAAGACATGGCTTTTTTCGACAAACAGATAGAGCCCGGAGTTATCGAACGCGTACGGAACCTTGCCGAGTCGGAATTTGTGAGGATGGACTACACCGAGGCGATTGCCAGGCTTGAGAAGGCTCCCATGTCTTTTCAGTATCCGGTTGCGTGGGGACTTGACTTGCAAACGGAACACGAAAGGTACCTTACCGAAAAAGTGGTTGGCGGGCCTCTGTTTGTCCTCAATTATCCGAAGGACATCAAAGCATTTTATATGCGCCAGAACGAAGACGGCCGCACCGTTGCCGCGATGGATCTTCTGGTGCCGAAGGTTGGTGAAATAATTGGTGGTTCTCAGCGTGAAGAACGCCTGGATTTGCTTCAAATGCGCATGGACGAGATGGGCATAAGCACGCAAGCGCTTTCCTGGTATCTCGACAGCAGGCGGTGGGGTACCTGCCCGCACGCCGGATTCGGGCTGGGATTCGAGCGTTTGATTATGCATATTACCGGGATGGAAAATATCCGGGACGTCATACCTTTCCCGCGGACGCCGGGGCATGCAGAGTTCTAAAACCGGAACGCTGCCGGTTAAGACAAGGGTCGTAGTAATATATATAGAAGGGTTTGGGGATGTTTATTTTTTGCCTTGAAATACACCTTTCCCTGCCGTCGCACTCACTTAAAGAGAAACGCGGGATCGTTAAGAGCATTCTCGGGCGGGCGAGGAACCGCTTCAATGTGGCGTGTGCCGAGGTTGACAGACAGGATAATGCTTCGGCGGCGGTCCTTGGTTTTGTTACGGTAAGTCCGGATAAAGCTATTCCGAGGCAGGCACTGGAGCGCCTGGAAGATTGGATCTACGAGGGATGGCCGGATGTTGAGATAACGGCGTCAAATATTTCAGAGATTTGAAGAGAGGCTTTCTGTCTTACAATGATAAATCTTGAAACTCTTGTATGGTTCGGTGTATAAATAGCGCTTGCCTGTGTGCTGGGAAAAACACTCAACTGCTTGAAAATTTCCTGTTCTAATTCCTCAGTTGTAGCCGGCTACATGTACCGGTGCATCACTAATCTGAAATTCCTGGAGTCTGTGTGAAAATCTGTTCGCTGGCGAGCGGCAGCAAGGGTAACTGTCTCTATTTGGAAACCGGTGATACCCGAGTCCTGATAGATGCTGGCCTGTCGTTGCGCGAGACGTTGTTGCGAATGGAAGAGGTAGGAATTGATGCCTCAAGCATTCATGCGGTACTGGTTACGCATGAGCATATTGACCATATCCGGAGCGCCGGTTCCTTTTCGCGCAAGTTCAAAGTGCCGGTTTTTGTCAGTCACCTGGTTCATGACAAGGCCGATGCCTATTTAAAAAAAACCCAGGTGAGCGAGTTCGAATCCGGTTCAGTCTTCGCCTTCAGAGAGATTCAGGTAGACCCGGTTCCGATTACACATGACAGTTGTGACCCGGTCGGTTTTGTTGTTGAATCCTGTGAGGGTCGCGCTGCCTCCGTTACCGATCTGGGCATTGTCACGCGTCTGGTGACGGAAAAACTGCGCGGGTGCCGTTTTATTAATCTGGAGTCTAACCACGATGTTGATATGCTGATGAACGGCCCTTATCCGTGGGCGCTGAAGCAGCGGATAAAATCGCGTCACGGGCATATTTCCAATGAGGAGTCGCTGGAACTGCTCCATGAACTTGCCCATGAAGGGCTGGAAGCCCTGGTAATAGCACATATGTCCGAGGTGAATAACCACCCGAAACATGTGGTGCGAACTACCCGGGCTTTTTTGAGTGATCAAAACATCTGTTCGCCGCGAATTGTCATTGGTGACCAGTACCGCGCCAGTGCGGTTATGGAAATATAATACAATGCACACATTAAACGAGGAGCTCATACATGATTGAACGCTATTCCCGCCCCGAAATGGTCCACATCTGGACCGCAGAAAACCGCTTTCGCATCTGGCTCGAAATCGAAACCCTGGCATGCGAAGCTCAGGCTGAATTGGGGGTAATCCCGAAGGACGTCGTGCCGGTTATTCGTGCCAAAGGTGATTTTGATATAGCCCGGATTGATGCCATTGAGGCTGAAGTCAAGCATGATGTGATTGCTTTTCTGACGTCTGTTTCTGAATTTGTCGGCCCGGAAGCCCGTTTTATTCATCAGGGCATGACCTCCTCAGATGTTCTTGATACCTGCCTGTCAGTTCAGCTTGTTCAAGCCGCCGATGAGTTGCTGGCCGATCTGGATATGGTGCTGGAATCGCTCAAAGTACGGGCTATTGAACATAAGGATACGGTCTGTATCGGTCGCTCCCACGGCATTCATGCCGAGCCGGTGACCTTCGGACTCAAGCTGGCCTCTTTTTATGCCGAGATGCAGCGTAACCGTATCCGCCTCCTGGCCGCTCGAGAGAATATCGCCACTGGCGCCATTTCCGGGGCGGTTGGCACCTTTGCCAATATTGATCCCTATGTTGAAGAGTATGTCTGTGCAAAAATGGGGCTTAAACCGGAACCAGTTTCAACCCAGGTCATTCCGCGTGATCGCCATGCCGAATACTTCTGCGTCCTGTCTATCATCGCTTCGTCTATGGAACGGATCGCCATCGAGGTGCGCCACATGCAGCGTACGGAAGTTCTGGAAGCGGAGGAATTTTTCAGCAAGGGGCAGAAAGGGTCGTCGGCTATGCCGCATAAGCGGAATCCGATCCTGTCCGAGAACCTGACCGGCCAGGCTCGTTATATCCGTTCTCTCTGTATTCCTGCTCTTGAAAATGTGGCTCTGTGGCATGAACGGGATATTTCCCATTCATCGGTTGAACGCTATATTGCACCGGATGCTACCGTCGCCCTGGATTTTTCTTTACGCCGCCTTAACGGCCTGATTCGTAATCTGGTTGTCTATCCCGAAAATATGCTGAGAAACCTTAACCAGATGAAAGGCCTAGTGTTTTCGCAGAAAATTCTGCTCGATCTGACTCAGGCGGGGGTATCACGTGAAGATTCCTATCGTCTGGTGCAGCGCAATGCGATGAAAGTCTGGGAGCAGGGTGCGGACTTCCAGACGGAACTGCTGGCTGATCAGGATGTCGCCGGGGCGCTTGGTGAAGCGAAAATACGTGAAGCATTTGATTTAAACTACCATCTGAAACATGTGGGCACCATCTTCAAGCGGGTGTTCGGTGAATAGATTCCTCGGTTTCATACAGGATCTCCTCCAGACTCAGGAAGGAGACGGCTTTCTGCTGTTCTGGGCCAAAGAACTGCTGGGGGCATTGCTGATACTGGCTCTGTTCTGGTTGCTGTCGCAGCTGGTAGTCATGATGCTGAACAAGTGGGGAAGGCGTCTTACCGCCTTCACCTCAACTGATCTGGATGATCGTGTCCTGCAGCGGGTGCTTCCGTACGTGTCACGATTGTTTATCGTGCTGGGCGTATATCTTGCCTTTCGATCGCTGCCGTTGAACGATAAACTGGTAACGGTCGCTTCCGGCGGTATCTTCATCATCCTGGTGGTGATCATATGCAACCTGATTTACCATGCTCTTGATGAGCTGATGAAATGGTATCTCGCCCGTCAACAGGATAGCGCCGGAACTGTCATGTCACGCCAGATGGTGCCGGTAGCTGAAAAGATTGTGTCGTTGTTCCTGATGGGCGCAGCTTTGATCGTCGTTCTCAAACATTTCAGTTATGACATTTTTTCGCTTGTCACCGCCTTGGGCATCGGGTCGCTTGCTATCGGCATGGCGGCCAAAGATACGCTGGCTCACATGATATCCGGTTTTACCATTATGCTGGATCGCCCGTTTCGAATCGGTGACCGTATCCAGCTGATCGGCGGCCAGATTGGAGATGTTGCGGATATCGGCCTGCGGAGTACCAAAATAAAAACACTGGACAACCAGCTGTTGATTATCCCCAATTCAGACCTGTGTAATACCATGCTGACAAACCAGGCATTTCCCAACAGCCGGGCCAAGGGACGTATCAATATCGGTGTAGCGTACGGCAGCGATGTCGACGAGGTAAAGACTTTGTTGATAGCGACCGCCGGTGAAGTTGCGGATGTCCTTGTTGATCCTTCCCCTGAAGCATATTTTGTCAGTTTTGGCGATTCTGCTCTGAATATGTCGCTATTCTTCTGGGTTGAAGAGTACAGTACATTGTTTGGCATCACCGATAAAATCAACTCGCTTATTATCAAAAGGTTTAGCGAGCATTCAATCGAAATTCCGTTCCCGACCAGGACGGTGAAAATGCAAAAAGGAACAGACTGATATGGCTAACAGAGTTGAAACAGCATTAAAAGTTGGTGTGCGCGACGCCAGAGGCGAACGGATCAAACGCGAAATTGAGCACTTCCTGCATCTTGATGTTGAACAGGTACGTACGCTCGACGTATACACACTGGAAACAGACCTTGTCAACGACGAGATCGAACAGGTCGCTGCCGGTCCTTTCAGTGATCCTGTTATTCAGCTCTGGAGCATCGACAGGCCGCTTGCCGCCGATTTTGATTTTGCCGTGGAGGTCGGGTTTCGTCCCGGAGTTACCGACAATGTCGGGCGTACAGCCCGCGAAGCGGTCGCCTACCTGACCGGCCGTCCCTTTGCTGCCGGTGCTGGGGTATATTACTCGGTGCAATATTTGCTGAAAGGTCACCTGACTATTGCCGATGTTGAAAAAATTGCCACCGGCCTTCTCTGCAATACCCTTATTCAGCGCTACAGTATCCTTTCAGCTGCGGAATTCGCTGCTAAAGGTGGTTTTCCTGCCATTGCTCCCAAAGTCAGCGGTGAAACAAAAATCGATGTACGTGAGATCGACCTGGAAGTTTCGGACGAAGAGCTGATGCGGATCAGCAAGGCCGGAGTGTTGGCGCTGACTCTGGATGAAATGAAAATTATCCAGAACCATTATCGCGACCCAAAGGTGCTTGCAGAACGCCGGAAAATCGGACGTGGTGCGAAGCCGACCGATGTGGAACTGGAATGTCTGGCGCAGACCTGGTCGGAACATTGCAAACATAAAATATTTGCCGGAACAGTGCAGTACGAAGATGAGAACGGTAATAAGCAGGAAATCAAGTCCCTGTTTAAATCATTTATTCAGCGCACGACGAAAGACGTGCGTGAACGGATGGGGGAAAAGGATTTCTGTCTCTCCGTGTTCAAAGACAACGCCGGCGTCATCAAATTTAATGATCAACACTCGCTCGTATTCAAGGTGGAAACCCATAATTCTCCGTCAGCCCTTGATCCGTATGGCGGGGCGCTAACCGGAATCGTAGGTGTCAATCGCGATCCGTTCGGCACCGGTATTGGCGCAAAACTGATCTTCAATACAGACGTGTTCTGTTTCGCCGACCCGTTCTATGCCAAACCGCTCCCTGCACGCCTGCTGCATCCCCGTAGAATCTATGAAGGGGTCGTCGAAGGTGTCGAGCATGGCGGCAACAAGAGCGGCATACCTACCGTCAACGGTTCTCTTGTGTTCGATGACCGTTTTGCCGGCAAACCGCTGGTGTTCTGCGGTACCGCCGGCCTGATGCCCGCCGTGGTCAACGGCCGTCCGGCGCACGAGAAGACCATCAAACCGGGCGATCTGATCGTCATGACCGGGGGACGGATTGGCAAAGATGGCATCCACGGTGCGACCTTCTCCTCCGAGGAACTCAACGAAAACTCTCCGGTGACGGCGGTACAGATCGGTGACCCGATCACCCAGAAACGGATGTTCGATTTTCTGATCCGGGCTCGAGACAAGGGGCTGTATCGTTTTATTACCGATAACGGTGCCGGCGGCTTGTCATCCTCAATCGGTGAGATGGCGGGCGAGTGCGGTGGGTGCCGGATGGACCTTGCCAAGGCGCCGCTCAAATATCCGGGTTTGAATCCGTGGGAAATACTGATTTCGGAAGCTCAGGAGCGGATGTCGCTGGCGGTACCTCCTGAACAGATTGAAGAGTTTCTTGATATGGCAGTCCGCTTTGGCGTTGAGGCTACCGTGCTGGGTGAATTCACCGACAACGGCGTCTTTCACATGCTTTATGGCGATCAAACGGTCGCCTGGCTGCCGATGGAATTTATGCATGAAGGGTTGCCACCGATGCAGTTGCCGGCCAAGTGGACTCCACCGCAGCATGTCGAGCCGCATCTTGAGGTAAAGGAAAATTACACCGACGACTTGAAGCGACTGCTTGCCGCGCTGAATGTCTGCTCCAAGGAATCGGTGGTCAGGCGCTACGATCATGAAGTGCAGGGCGGCTCTGTCGTCAAGCCCTTTACCGGCGTTGCTAATGATGGTCCTTCCGATGCCGCGATAGTCAGACCGCTTCTCGATTCATTTGAAGGTGTTGTTACGGCCCACGGTATCTGCCCCCGCTACTCGGACATCGATACCTATCACATGACTGCCAACGCTGTTGACGAAGCATTGCGCAACTATGTAGCTGTCGGTGGTTCCCTGGAGCTTGTCGCAGGTCTTGATAACTTCTGCTGGTGCGATCCGGTGCTGTCCGACAAGACCCCGGACGGCGCCTACAAGATGGCACAGCTGGTGCGTTCCAATCAGGCCTTGTACGACGTCTGCATGGACTACAACCTGCCGCTGATTTCCGGCAAGGATTCCATGAAGAACGATTTTTACGACGGTACGACCAAGATATCCATTCCTCCCACGCTGCTGTTTTCCGTCATCGGCAAGATCGATGATGCGAGGAAAGCGGTGACGATGGATGTCAAGCGTCCGGGTGATATCGTCTACCTGCTCGGCAAAACGGCAGATGAGCTTGGCGGATCCGAATATCTGGCTCTGTCCGGGTCAATCGGCAATAAGGTTCCCACCGTTGATACCGTTAAGGCATACAAGCGATATCACGCGTATCACAAAGCGGTTACCCAGGGAGCTGTTGCTTCCTGCCATGATCTCTCCGATGGCGGACTGGCGGTAGCGGCAGCCGAATCGGCCTTTGCAGGAGGCTACGGCATGAGCCTCGATCTCTCCCGCGTTCTCTGGAAGGGTGATATCTCTGAGAAAAACGATTGTTCATTGCTTTTCTCCGAATCGGCATCCCGCCATCTGGTGACAGTACATCCGGAAAATTGGGATGAATTTGAGTCCATCATGAGTGGCAACTGCTTTGCATCCATCGGTGTTGTGACCGAAATGCCGGTGCTTTCAATAACCGGTTTGAATGGCTCTCCTGTTGTCAATGCCGGTCTGGAAGAGCTGAAAGAAGCGTGGCAGCAGACGTTGAGAGAGCTTTAGCCTTCCGCGTGCCTGCAACTATCCACCACACGCTGAAAACGGTATTCGGATTCCACGAATTTCGGGCACCTCAACAGGATGTTATCGAGCGGGTGGTGGCTGGCGATGATGTTTTCCTGGTGATGCCAACCGGCGGAGGTAAATCGCTCTGCTACCAGATACCGGCCTTGCACCGTGACGGGGTGGCGATCGTCGTATCGCCGCTGATCGCCCTGATGAAGGATCAGGTCGATGCACTTCAGGATTATGGTGTCCGTGCGGCCTGCCTTAACTCGTCATTGACTTCTGATGAAGCGCGTCAGGTTTTGCGCCAGATGCATAATAACGAGCTGGATCTGCTCTATGTTGCACCTGAACGGCTGTTGCTGCCCGATTTTCTTACTACACTGTCCGGCTTGCGGCTTGCTCTGTTTGCCATTGATGAGGCGCACTGCATCTCCCAGTGGGGGCATGATTTCCGTCCCGATTATGTGAAACTTGGCCAGTTGCGGAATGCTTTTCCGGACGTCCCGATTGTTGCGATGACCGCTACGGCTGATCCGGAGACCCGCAAGGACATTGTTAACCAGTTGGGTATTCACCAAGCGAGGGTCTTTGTTGCCGGTTTTGACCGGCCGAATATAACATATACGGTTATCCCCAAACACAAGCCGTTTGTTCAATTGACCAGATTCCTGCAAGGACGCAGCGATGAGGCCGGAATCATTTATGCCCTGAGCAGAAAACGTGTTGAACAGATCGCGGAACAACTGGTACAGGCCGGATTTTCAGCGGCGGCCTATCATGCAGGGTTGTCTGACAGAGAGCGCAGTCGGGTGCAGAATGCCTTTCGTCGCGACGACCTGCGGATCGTAGTCGCCACTGTAGCGTTTGGCATGGGGATCGATAAACCGAATGTGCGCTTTGTGGTGCATTATGATATGCCCAAAAGCGTCGAGAGCTATTACCAGGAAACCGGTCGGGCAGGGCGGGACGGTTTGCCGTCCGAGGCGCTGATGCTGTTCGGAATGGGAGACGTAATGACCGCCCGGTCGTTGATCGAGAACAGCGACAATGCCGAGCGGGTACGGATCGAGATTCAGAAGCTGAATGCCATGGTTGCCTATGGTGAAGCGTTGACCTGCCGCCGTCGGGCGCTGCTTTCCTATTTCGGCGATCAACATGAACATGAGTGTGGCAACTGCGATATCTGCACCGATCCGCCGCAGCGCTTCGATGCGTCCCAGCAGGCCCGGAAAGCTCTTTCCTGTGTGTATCGGGTCGGTGAACGGTTCGGAGTCAGGCATATCATTGACGTGTTACGCGGTGCCAAGGGGCAACGAATCACCGATCTGCACCACAATGAGTTGTCTACCTACGGCATAGGCGCTGAACTGTCGGCAGTGGAGTGGGAGAATATTTTCCGCCAGCTCATTCATCTCGGCTATCTTGTGCAAGATTTTACCCGCTATGGCGTCTTGGGGCTTTCGGCTGCCGCTCGTCCGGTTCTTAAGGGGGAGAAACAGGTGATACTGGGTCTTCCCCGTGAAGCCATCAAGCCGGTAGAAAAGTCCAAGCGTCGCAGTGGAGCCGTTGACCCGTTGAACCAGGCTATGTTTGATAGTTTGCGGGCTTTGCGCAAACAGATTGCCGATGCCGCCAATATGCCCCCATTTGTGGTGTTTTCTGATGCGACGCTGCTGGAGATGGCGACAAGTAAACCTCGTAATGAGCGGGAGATGTTGTCGGTTACCGGGGTAGGGGAGCACAAGCTGAACAAATACGGAACCGCATTTCTATCGGCCATTAACGGCCGGAACCCGGATTGAGAATGAAATCAGGTTTGAGCGGCAGACACTGAAACTGATGACGTACGAAAGTTTAAGGAGAACAGGAATCAATGAAACAGACACGCGCAATCGTCATTACCGGCAACGGTACAAACTGCGAGATGGAAGCTGCACATGCCTGCCGTCTCGGCGGCTTCGATGAAACCGTAATCGCCCACATCGCCGAGATCCTCTCCGGAGAGATCCGCCTGGACGATTTTCATTTTCTTAATCTGACAGGCGGCTTTCTTGACGGTGACGATCTGGGGAGCGCCAAGGCTCAGGCTAATCGCTTGAAAAATGCAGCGGTAGCAGGCGGTGATGAAAAGCTGGTTGACCAGTTTACCCGTTTTATTGCCGCTGGCAAATTGATACTTGGTGTCTGTAACGGTTTCCAGCTGATGGTTAAAATGGGGATGTTGCCCGGATTCGACGGTGAATATCTCCATCAGGCAGTGACACTGACTCATAATGATTGTGGCCGGTTTCAGGACAGGTGGACGTACCTGAAAGCCGACCCCGCCTCGCCAAGCGTATTCACCCGTGGAATCAACAAGGGAATATATCTGCCGGTACGTCACGGTGAAGGAAAATTCCTGTGCGATTCCGATGCCACACTGGCACGAATCGAAGCCGGACACCTGGCTATGTTGCGATACAGCGATGCTGATTACGCCCAGCCAACCATGGAGTTTCCTGCCAATCCCAACGGGTCAATAAACGCCATAGCTGCCCTCTGTGACCCGACTGGCCGCCTGATGGGACTTATGCCGCATCCCGAGGCGTTTGTCCACTATACCCAACACCCACGCTGGACGAGGGAAAATCTTCCGGAAGAGGGTGATGGTTTGATCCTGTATAAAAATGCTGCTGAATATGTTAGAAATAACCTTGTCTGACCCAAAATGAAGTGGAGCCGTTACCTATGAAGCTATCCCGTCCTCAAGAAGAATGTGGTGTTTTTGGTATTTATAATCATTCGGAGGCATCAAACCTGACCTATCTTGGTCTCTATGCGCTGCAGCATCGCGGGCAGGAAAGCTGCGGCATTGTCTCCTCAGATGGCTCTTCCCTGCACGCTCACAAGCGAATGGGGCTGGTTGCGGATGTATTCAGCAATCCAGACGTCTTTAAAAAACTGCCGGGCCGGTCGGCAATCGGGCATGTGCGCTATTCGACAGCCGGAGCTTCGGTGGAAAAAAACGTGCAACCGATCATGGTTGATTACTCGCGTGGTTCGATTGCTGTTGCCCACAACGGCAACCTGGTCAATGCGCAACTGCTGAAAGCTGAACTGGAAGCCTACGGTTCGATCTTTCAGACAACGATGGACACCGAAATAATCATCCATCTCATTGCCACATACAAGACTAACTCGCTTGTCGACCGTATTGTGGAAGCGTTGAAGCGAATTCAAGGCGCCTACTGCCTGCTCTTTCTGACGGAGACTCGCATGATTGCGGTGCGTGATCCGAACGGCTTCCGTCCGTTATGTCTCGGTAAACTTGGTGACGCCTGGGTTGTCGCCTCTGAAAGTTGCGCGCTGGACCTGATTGAAGCTGAGTTTATTCGCGAGATTGAACCGGGTGAATTGGTTGTCTGTACCAAAGATGGCGCTATCAAGTCGTACTTTCCGTTCAATAAAATCGAGCCGACCCCCTGTATTTTTGAGTTCGTTTATTTTGCCCGTCCCGATTCGTATATTTTCGGGAGGAATGTCTACCTGGCCCGTAAAGAGCTGGGACGGCAGCTGGCGCGTGAATACCCAGTTGAGGCCGACGTGGTCATCGCGGTGCCTGACTCCGGCGTGCCTGCTGCCATGGGGTATGCCGAGGAATCCGGCATTCCGTTTGAACTCGGTTTGATCCGGAACCACTATGTCGGCAGGACTTTCATCGAACCGGCCCAGTCTATTCGCCACTTTGGGGTCAAAATCAAGCTCAATCCGGTACGTGAGCTCCTTAAAGGCAAGCGGGTCGTCGTGATCGATGACTCGATCGTACGTGGCACCACGTCACGCAAGATTGTCAAGATGGTGCGCAACGCCGGGGCGAGTGAAGTGCATCTGCGGATTTCATCCCCCCCCACCAGCTATCCCTGCTACTACGGTATTGATACGCCAAACCGGAAGGAGTTGATTTCCTCATCGCACACGATCGAAGAAATCTGCCGCTATGTTACTGCCGATTCTCTGGGGTATCTGTCCGAAGAAGGACTGATATCCTCGATCGGTCATGGTGACACCCGTTATTGCAAAGCCTGTTTTGCCGGTAAATACCCGGTTGCATTCCCCAAACCTGCGGAGATTCCGCAGATGGGATTATTTGAAGAGGAGCAAACGAAACATGACTGATCGCGAACAACTGAAGAAGATCATCCTGGAATTGTCATACGAAAAACGGCTGGTGACTTTAGCTTCCGGTCGTCAGAGTGACTTTTATTTCGACGGCAAGCAGACCACGCTACACGCGGAAGGCGGGTTTCTGGTCGGAAAACTCTTTTATGATGCCATCAAGGACGTTGAAAACGTTCAGGCAGTCGGCGGCATTACATTAGGGGCCGATCCGATTGCTACAGCAACATCGATTGCCGCTCATCTGAATGGCAAGAGCATGCACGCCTTCATCATCCGCAAGGAGCCCAAAGGACACGGCACCGGCCAGTGGCTGGAAGGGCGCAAAAACCTCCCTGCCGGAACGAGGGTCGTTATTGTCGAAGACGTCGTCACCACCGGCGGATCGTCAATGAAGGCGGTACGCCGGGCTGAGGAAGAGGGATTGAAGGTGCTTGGAATTGTGACGCTGGTTGATCGCGAAGAGGGTGGCCGCGAAAACATTGAGGCAGAAGGGTATTGGCTGAGAGCGCTCTTTACCAAGAGCCAATTGGTTGGCGAGTAACTTCAGATAAAAAATGTCCCGCTGAATGAAGCGGGTTTTTTTATCTGTGTCCGTCACTCAAAAATTGTTTGCCCGCTGATTGGCGGGGTGAACCTGGTTGCTGTGCCAGATAAGATTGCTTCATATCCAATAATTCGCAATCAGTTATGAAATAACGAATCCTCTATGACCAAACAACGCCTCGACAAACTTGTTTTAGAACGTGGTCTGGCATTCTCGATAGAGAAGGCGCGTGCTCTGATTATGGCCGGTCAGGTAATCGTGGATGACCACACGGTTGACAAGGCAGGACATCAGGTCATAATTGATGCTGAGATTCGTCTCAAGGGGGAGACCATCCCCTATGTCAGTCGTGGCGGGCTCAAACTGCGCAAGGCACTGGATGAGTTTGGTGTCGATGTCACAGGTCTGGTTGCTGTCGATGTCGGTTCTTCCACCGGCGGTTTTACTGATTGTCTCCTCCAGGCGGGGGCGGCCAGGGTCTTTGCCATCGATGTCGGCTATGGCCAGCTGGCCTGGAAGCTGCAGCAGGACCCGCGTGTGGTCAGCATGGAGAAGACCAATATCCGCTATGTCACGCCGGATCAGCTTGATGCCGTACCGGCAGTGGCGGTGATTGATGCCTCGTTCATTGCGCTGGCCAAGGTGCTTCCCGCCACGGTCGGCCTGTTACAACCGGGTGGCCGGATCATCGCCCTGATCAAGCCGCAGTTCGAGGTCGGCAAGGGTGAGGTAGGGAAGGGCGGGATCGTGCGCGACCCGGCAGCCCATGAAAAAGTTATCGAAGACGTCCGTCAGACCGCATCCGATCTAGGATTGACGGTTGCCGGGCTGTGTGAATCACCGATTACCGGGGCGGATGGCAACCGTGAGTTTTTGATATTGTTGCAAAAACCGGATAATAAACAACAAGGGGGCAGCATGGAAAATTGTATTTTCTGCAAGATCATTTGTGGTGACATACCGTCAAATAAGGTGTTCGAGGATGATCACTTGCTCGTAATCGAAGATCTTAATCCCCAAGCACCGCTGCATCTTTTGTTGCTGCCGAAAAAACATTTTGTCAACTGCATCGATATGGCCGAACAGGATGATGCACTGGTCGGATATGCCTTCAGGAAAGCCGGTGAGATTGCCTTCGAAAAGGGGTATGCCGGCTCCGGTTTCCGTATCGTACAGAACAACGGGGCGGGGGCGGGGCAGTCGGTCTTTCATATTCACTTTCACCTGCTGGCGGGGCGTGAATTCGCCTGGCCTCCAGGCTAGGACGCGAGGAACGCCATGAAAACATTTTTCTGTCTGGTTATTGTCCTGTTGCTGGCAACTCCGCTCTATGCAGAGACCTATTCATGGGTTGACGACAGCGGCACGTACAATTATACCGAAGATTATTCCAGTGTCCCGAAGAAGTATCAAAGGAAAGTAAAACGGCGCGAGGATATTCAGCAGGATATGAAGCCTCCGGTTGCGCCGGATCTTGAAGACAGGGCCGGGCAAACAGAAATAGCGGATGTAAAATCCGCTGGAGTTCCGGAAGGGAAAAATCGCCTGTATGGCGGCAAGAGCCGGGATGCCTGGCGCAAGGAAATGAATGCTCTTGAAGCGGAGCTGCACAGTATTGAACAGCATATGGAGCTGCTGAACAAGAAGATCCAGGATACGCCGTACAGTACCAAAGTTCAATTTGATATGATGAAAAAAGAGTATGATGATAATCGGGCAACATATGACCAAAAATACAAAAATTACACCGGGTTGATTGAGACGATCCGTAAGGCGGGCATTGCGGTGGAAATTAAAAAATAGAGCGGTACGCTGTTATTACCGAAGAGGCCCGCCGGATGTTCCGCCGGGCCTCTTTAGCGTTTGGCAGCACCCTGATTCAAAATGACATCAGCTGCTTGACCAACCCCGGGAATGCCATATCGATGGTCATGACTACTGTGAGTATTATCATTATGACAACGGTAAGCCAGGCGATGATGTTGAATACCGGACCATTGACATAGGTGCCCATAAGTTTTTTATCATTGATCAGCTTGATCATGAACATGAGTACAAAAGGCAGCACGGCACCGTTAACGACCTGCGAAATGAACATGATTGCCATCAGCGGGGCATCAGGAATCAGGATCAAACCGGCACTTATGGCGATGATGATCGTGAATAGCCAGAAAAATTGCGGCGCCTGTTCGAAATCCTTATCGACACCTGATTCCCAGCCCATCCCTTCGCAAATGTAGTAGGCAGTGGAAAGCGGCAGAATACAGGCGGCAAAGAGTGAAGCGTTGAAGAGGCCGAAGGCAAACAGTGCCGAAGCGTGCTGGCCGACGAGTGGTTTCAGTGCCAATGCCGCATCGGCAGCGGTTTCGATCTTCAACCCGTGCAGATGGATGCTTGCGGCACAGGCGACCATCATGAAGAAAGCAACTACAATGGCCATGATACAGCCGAAAATGACATCCACCCGCGAAAAATTGTACTGATCGGCCGTAATCCCTTTTTCAACGACTGCAGCCTGTTGATAGAACTGCATCCAGGGGGCGATGGTCGTGCCGACAATACCTATCAAGGTCATCAGATAGGCGCTGTCGGTTTTTAAAGTGGGAGTAACGGTTGCTTTCATGACGATAGGCCAGTTCGGCCCGGCCATAAAGGCGGCGATCGGATAGGCGATGTAAACTAGGCACGCTACCAGGAAAACCTTCTCCACGACTTTGTAAGATCCCTTGACAATCAACAGCCAGACAAGAACTGAGCAGATCGGCACGGATATATATTTGCTGATGCCGAAAATCTCCAAACTGGCGGCAATACCGGCGAACTCGGATATGGAATTGCCCATATTGGTCAGCAGCAGGGCAATCATGACGTAAAAGGTGACCTTGACACCGAAAGATTCACGAATCAGGTCCGACAGGCCTTTGCCGGTTACAGCCCCCATGCGGGCGCACATCTCCTGGACAACGATCAGCGCAATCGTGGTGGGTATCATCATCCATAAAATGGAATAGCCATAATTGGCAGCGGCCAGAGAATAGGTGGTGATGCCACCGGCGTCATTATCAACATTAGCAGTGATGATGCCCGGCCCGAGAATGGCCAGAAAGATCATGACATTTCGGGGGCTGAAGCTCTTGAGCGGCTTTAAAAATCTGAATTGTGAAATATAGTTAAACATAAGACCCGGTTTCTAGCGCCGCTTGATTTTGATGATCTGTGGCAGGTAATGGGCCAGCACATCGTCAACGGTAACGATGCCGGCCATTTTATTCTCGGAATCAAGTACCGGGATGGCAATCAGGTCGTACTTGGCAAGTGTTTCCAGCATGTCTTCCGGTTCCGCATCGATTCGCACAGATTTAATGTTCTCTTCCATGATATCGGTGATATGGGTTTCCGGCGGATTCATAATCAAGCCTTTGAGGGAAACGACACCTTCAAGCTGGTCATCTGCGGTGACTATATAGCCGTAGAAGATTGTCTCGACTTCATCGGCGCACTCTTTGAGGATTTCCAAGGCCCGGCCAACGGTGATGTTGGATGTGAGCCTCAGGTAGTCCGGGGTCATCAGGCCGCCTGCCGAATCCTCTTCGTGTTCGAGCAGTTCCTGGATGTCTTCGGCATCTTCCTGGTCCATCATGTCCAGCAGTTCCTGTGCCTTCTGTTCCGGCAGGTCACTTAATAGGTCAGCGGCTTCATCCGGTTCCATCTCTTCGAGAATATCGGTCATCTGTTCATTGTCCAACTGACTGATGATGAGGTTACGCATGTCCGATTCAAGCTCGTAGAGGGTTTCCCCGGTCGTTTCTGCATCGATTGAATCAAGTACGGTCCGGATGCTCTGGATCGGAATGTTTTCTATGATATCGGCCAGATCGGCCGGATGCATTTCGTTCATCTGGTCGCGTGCAATTTTAAGCGCCAATTTTGATGAGTTGCCCTCAAGCGGTTGAACATATTCCCAACTGATTTCGCTGTGCGGGATGTCGCGCTTGATCGCCTGAGCAAACCGCTCTCCAAAGCGTTCATAGCCAAGGCGTCTCAGCAAGCCGCGAAACCCGATGTCGACCGAAAATATGCACAGCCTGTGATTCAGTTTGCCGAGCTTTATGTCATTAACCCGAACAACTTTGGCGCCGTCCACATCAACAATTTGTTTGTCTAGCAAGTCACGCTTGACAAGTATATCCGCCTCTCCGGATTGATATATTGTCAGGTGCTGTGGTGTGACGCTGGCGGTTGAAATCACCACGTGAGTAAAGAGTGCGACCTCACTCCAGGGCAGGGTCTTTATCCCTTTACGCGATTTGATCACGATGTGGGAAACCTCTGGAAATACCTCGCCGGGAATCATAATCAGATCGCGCAGAATTCCGATCTGATCGCCGTTGCTGTTGATCACAGAGCGGCCAATGACGGAGCTGAGGTAGATTTCGTTTATTTCAATCACCATAATTCAAACCTTAGCGAAATTAAAAGACCCTTTCGGGTAGAAAGGGTCTTAGTATAGAGACGACCAAACCATTTCCCCCTGGTTGATTTTCAGCAGTGCACAACGTAGGATCGATTCCAGCTACATTGGGTTAAGCCTTAAGCCGGCAAAACCTGGTAACCACATTGGCGTCTTTCGACGTTTCTGGGTAGTAGCATTTGTTTGTGCAAACGCCTCATTCTAACGAGGAACTTTTATAACAATTGTAGCTGCTGAAACTAGTTTATACCATAATTTAATTCAGGCGTACGTGGAAAAAATGAAACCGATGCCGTTTTGTGCGGCAAGCTGCGGGGCCAACTGCACATTTTGAGCAAGAAGGCTGGCAATCTTGTTCTGTTGGTCTGCCGCCTGTTTCATCATGGTCGTTGAAAGTGTTTGTTGTGTCTGCTCTGACTTCATAAGCAGCGCTGATCCTGCGATTGAACTTATATCCATGTGATGCCTCCTCACTCCATTATAAATACTGCAGGTTGTTTCTCATTGCAAGACGGAAATTCTATGTCTTGATGTTATTTGTCTGGAAAATCTGATATAGTTTCGCAAAAGATCACACTGCTGGCGAGGTTGTCATATGCTGATGGAATGGTGGTACTGGATTATAGTCGGTTTTTGTTTGATTGGACTGGAGTTGGTCATACCGTCATTTACGATTATCTGGTTCGGTCTTGGTGCGCTGGTGGTTGGTGCGCTCAGCAGTATCTGGCCTGGATTTCCTCTTGCGGGACAGGTTGCGCTCTGGTCGGTTGCCTCGATCTGCTTTACTGCAATATGGTTTAAATATCTGAAACCGAAGGGTAACCTGACGCATGCAGGAATGTCGAAGGAAGGGATTGTCGGTGAAACAGGCATCATTATCCGCGGTACGGAAGATACATATGGTCGCGGAATCATTAAATTTCGAATCTCTGTTTTGGGAGCTGACGAATGGAGTTGCTTTTCCAGTGACACACTGCACGTAGGAGACCGCGTCCGGGTAATCGATATTGAAGGCCAGATTTTGAAAGTTGAAATAATCTAGTGCTCTCCGGAACCTCCGGATGAGACACAAAGGGAGAGAAACCATGCCGGGTATTATTATTTTTGGAGTTTTTTTTGTTCTGGTTGCTGCGACTCTTTTTGCCGGTGTAAAAACCGTTCCTCAGGGGCAGGAGTGGGTTGTGGAGCGTTTGGGCAAATATCATGCTACGCTCAAACCGGGTCTCAATTTCATTATTCCCTACATCGACATCGTCGCCTATCGAGTTTCGACCAAGGGTGACGTTCTCTCGGTCGGTGCCCAGGAAGTAATCACGAAGGATAATGCCGTAATCATTACCAATGCTATTGCATTTATCAAAGTTACCGACCCGACCCGTGCGGTGTATGAAATTCAGAACTACGAATATGCCATTCAGAATCTTGTTATGACCTCTCTGCGGGCCATCATCGGCCAGATGGATCTCAATAGCGCCCTCTCCGAACGCGAACATATCAAGGCCCGTCTGCAGGAAAATATATCCAAGGAGGTCGCAGCCTGGGGTATTTATGTGCAATCGGTCGAAATTCAGGACATTAAACCGTCAGAATCGATGCAAAAGGCCATGGAGCAGCAAGCCAGTGCTGACCGTTTCAAGCAGGCTACAATTCTGGAAGCTGAAGGGAAGCGTGAGGCCACGATTCGTGAAGCTGAAGGAAGGTTGGAGGCTGCAAAACGCGAGGCTGAAGCCCAGATCAGACTGGCCGAGGCATCTGCCAAGGCAATTGGCGATATCAGCGAGGCCATTAAAGATAATGATCTGCCGGCTGTGTTCCTGCTTGGCGACCGCTATATAAATACGTTACAGAAGATTGCGACTTCGCCAAATGCCAAGCTGGTGATACTTCCGTCCGACCTGCCGGCCGCGATTCGGGGCTTACTGGGGAAAGGGTAGGGAGAAGTAACTTTTGGCAGTATACGATTGGCGTACAAGACAGATCCCCGCTTCCATTTGGAATACGGGGATTTTTTATGCGCCCATCAGAACATGAAACGCCGCATGCTGATATTCTGCAGAAGACCTATGCCAACCATGGAGGTAATCATGGATGTTCCTCCGTAGGAAAAAAAAGGCAGTGGAACGCCGACAACCGGAAACAGGCCGATCACCATCCCGATGTTAATAACGATATGCCAAAAGAGCATGGCGGTGAGTCCTACCGCAAGCAAACCGCCGAAACGGTCGTTGCAGCGCCGAGCGATATTGAGTCCCCACAGCACGAGCGAAATGTAGAGGATAATCAGAAACAGGGAGCCGATAAAACCCCACTCCTCTGCAAAGACTGAAAACGCGAAATCGGTATGTTGCTCCGGTAGAAAGCGAAGTTGCGACTGCGTCCCCTTGACAAATCCTTTGCCGAGAACCCCCCCTGAACCGACTGCTATTTTACTTTGAATGATGTGATAACCGCTCCCGAGTCGCGACCGTTCCGGGTTCAGGAAGTCAAGGATGCGGTTTTTTTGGTACGGGCGCAGGAGGAACGCCCAACTGATCCACGCCATGGGAATCGTGACGCAGATAAATGTTGCAATGGCCGACCAGCGCAAGCCGACATACACGATCATGGATAAAGCGATCAGAATAACCAGGGTGGCTGTTCCCAGGTCCGGCTGTTTCATAATCAGTGCTGCCGGAAGAGCCAGCAGGCTCAAAGGAATCAGTACTTCTTTGACTGTCAGGCCGCCGACCGATTGAAAGTTGTTAAAAAAACGGGCGAACGTCACAATTATTACAAGCTTCATGAGTTCTGACGGTTGAATTGTAACAATGCCGAGATCCAGCCAGCGGGTGGCCCCCATTGACCGTCTGCCGACAACAAGCACCGCAAGTAGCAGAAAAACCAATGCGCCGTAAAACCAGTAGGACAGATCCTCAAGGATGTGATAGTCAAGGCTGCATACGAGTACAGAAATGATCAAGCCCGCGATCATCCAGTAAAATTGCTTGATATAGTAGGCTGTCCCGACAATCTTGTAGGGCGCTGTTGCGCTATATATATTCATTATCCCGATCAGACAGATCGTCACAACAAGTCCGACCAGTACCCAGTCAATGTTGGTTATGAGGCGGCGATCAATCATGCGCGGCGTCTCCGCTATTAAGAGGCTCTTTCACAGTATCCGCTTCCCCGTTTTCATTATTTGTGAGATCGGCATCGCCAACATTTTCTTTTGGTGAGTCTGCAGCTTCCTTGCGTACCGGTTTTTTGCCGTCAAAATATGCCCTCAGGATTTTGTTGGCAATAGAAGCGGCAGCAGCTCCCCCGTGTTCGCCATGTTCAACCACAACAGCAACAGCTATTTCAGGTTTTTCAAAGGGAGCAAACGCCACAAAAAGAGCATGGTCACGGAATTGGTAGGGAGTACCTTGCTTACTGTCGCGCAGTTTGACAACCTGTGATGTGCCGGTTTTTCCCGCCACTTTAACATCGTACAGTCTGGCCATGGCGCCGGTACCGCCCGGTGCATTGACAACGTCAAAAAGACCCTGCTTGACGAGCCGGAACGACTCTTTTGAGTAAGGCGCGGTGCCGATGATTTCGGTTTTGGTTTCCTTCAGAGTTTTCCCGTCTGAATCAATAATCCGTTTTACTAGATGGGGGCGGTATATCGTGCCTTCATTGGCAACCGTTGAAATCATGGATGCCAGTTGAATCGGGGTTAATAGGACAGCGCCCTGTCCGATTGCGACGGGAAGGGTCTCGCCATGGTACCACCGTTTTCCGAAGCGTTTCTGCTTCCACGCCGCTGTCGGAATGAGTCCGCCTCGTTCATTCAGCAGTTCAATCCCAAGTGGGGCTCCCAGCTTGAAGGCATGTGCGGCAGCCGCAATTTTATCAACTCCCAGCTTTTCACCCAGCTGGTAAAAAAACACATCACACGATTCCCGAAGAGCTTTACGCAGATCTGTGGCTCCGTGCCCTGTTTTTTTCCAGCACTTGAATATGGACGTCCCCAG
Organism: Geobacteraceae bacterium; assembly: GCA_027404165.1. The sequence continues at coordinate 186,742 of DAHZCG010000006.1, read as the reverse complement.
TTTATAACTGCCGTTGCAATTGATCGATGTTGATTCGTTGATTAAGTTATTCTGCAGCCCGGCCAGAGCGGTAATCATTTTGAAGGTGGAGCCGGGAGGATACTGGCCGCTGAGGGCCTTGTTTTCGAGTGGATGGCGTTTGTCGTCAAGATATCCTTTCCAGACATCAGCCGGTAAACTCCCGCTGAAAAGTGAAGGATCAAAACCGGGGTTGCTGACGAATGTCAAAATTTCACCATTGTTGACATCCATGGCAACAGCAGCGCCTGCTTGTTCGCCAAAGGCCCGCTCGGCCTGTTTTTGTATCGTAGCGTCGATAGTCAACATCACACTGTTGCCGATTGTCGGATAGCGCTCGGAGATAGTCCGCAATACTCTACCCCGTGCATCGACTTCAAGCTGCCGTCCGCCGTCTCCTCCATGCAGCTCTTTTTCCAGGGCTCGTTCAATCCCATTCTTACCGATGTAATCCCCCGGGTTATACGTTTCAGAGCCTGCGTTCAATTCTTTTTCCGAAACTTCGCCGATATACCCAAGCAGATGCGCAGCAAGCTGGCCGTTGGAGTATTCCCGAACCGGTTTCATCTCGATTTCGATGCCGGGCAACCGCAAATGGTTTTCTTCAACAATATCGACATCATCACGGGTGAGATTAGAAGCCAGAACGATCGGGTAGTATTGGGCACGCCCTGCGCCCTTCTCCCACCGTTCTTCCATATCTGTACGGTCAAGCCCCAACAGATTGGAGAGCAATGTGAGAAGCGCCTCTTTATCCTTAACCTCCTGCGGAATGGCTGCAAGGCTGAACGAGGGGCGGTTACTGACCAGTACCGTACCGGTGCGGTCCAGTATCGTGCCTCGTGAGGCGGCTATCGGCACAAAGCGGAGCCGGTTGTTTTCCGACATGGTCTGATAATTGTCGGTGTTTAGTATCTGCAAGTGCCATAAACGGATTACCAGGAAGAGGAATACAATACCGACCACAAATGAAAGGACCAGTACCCGCTGTTTTGACTCGAGCAATTCTCTGACGAAGCGCCGTTCTTTCATTGAGATTCCACCTGAGCATCAAAAACGGGAAATGCTGCAACAAGCGAAGCTATAAAAGCATTGACCAGAAGGCGCGGGAAAATGTCTGAAAACATTGAATAGGCGATTCCGGAAGACTCGGTAAACATGACGACCAGTAACAGATTCACTGTAAATCCGGCAAGCGTAACGCCGGCAACTGTCAGGACAAAAAGGATGGCGCTGTCTGCATACAAGCGGCCCGAAACGCTTTTGATTATAAAAAAAGAAATCAGGAATGTGGCGGCATTAAGGCCAAGGTATAATCCACTAAAGACGTCGTTGAGCAGGCCAAGAAACCAAGCAAGAGGTGCCCCGACCTCGAATGATTCTCGCAGGGCCAGAAAAACCATGATGACGAGCAACAGGTCCGGCTTGAAGGGAGGACGTATAAAGACGGGAAGCAGCGACACCTGGATGACAAGCGACGCAAGGACGAGACAAAACAATATGAGAGCGGCGCGTCTACTCATACCCACCACGCAGCACGACAAGAACCTCTTCAAGGTGAGGGATGTTTACAGACGGACGAATCGACACGGTTTGGAAAATGCCGTATTCTCCCCGTTTAACCATGGTAACTTCACCTATCGGTAGACCTTTTAAAAAGATTCCGCCGATTCCTGACGTCATAACGGTATCTCCGACTTTCACATCTTCTTCGCGTGTCGTAAATTCAAGAGTGCAGAGCATTTCACTTTTGCCTTTAACAACTCCCCGTGCCCGAGAACGCTGTATAGTCGCAGAGATTCCACTGGCGTGATCCGTCAGCAAAAGAACGCGTGAGGTCGAGGGGGTAACCTTGACTGTCTGGCCGACAACACCATCTGCAGAAATCACTGCCATTCCTTCGCGAATGCCGCTCGAACTACCGCGATTGATTACCAGTGTCCTGAACCATGAAGTGACGTCTTCGCCGATAATAGTTGCAGCAACGGTGGGTGCCTGGACGTTCTTTTTCATATCCAGCAGTTGCTCAAGGCGCTGGTTTGCCAGCAGTGCTTCCTTCCCTTCCAGTATCTGTGCGTTGAGTCTGCGGATGTCGTTTCGTAGCCGTATGTTCTCGCGATGAGTATCGACCAGTTGTATGTAACTGTCCCAAATGTTTTCAACAAAACCGCTAAGCAGGGATACCGGCTGGAGCAAAGGTGAGAGTATGGTTAGGGTTGAACTCTCAATGATATTGGCCTCGCGGTTGTGGGGGACATTCAGCGAAAAAACCAGCAAGGCAGCAATAACACCAGCTCCGGTAAGGAGTGGGTACATATGTTTTTTTAAAAAATCCATGGGATAAATCTCGCTCTACTCGTATCGGAATCCGCACAGTTCGGCTTCATCATAGACGCGCTGGAGGTATTCCCTGTATGAAGAGTTGGGTGTGGCAATAATAACATCTTGCATCTGTTGGCAGTCAATAAAGCCGTTCCGCAGTGCTATTTCTTCGAGACACGCAATTTTCAGGCCCTGTCGCGATTCGATGGTCTCAATAAAATTGCTGGCCTCCAGCAGACTCCGATGCGTACCGGTATCTAGCCAGGCGATTCCGCGACCAAGCCGCTCAACCATCAATTCTCCGCGTCGCAGATAATCAAGATTTACATCGGTGATTTCAAGCTCGCCCCGGGCGGAAGGTTTGATAGATTTGGCTACAGCAACAATATCACTGTCATATAAATACAGTCCGGGGATAGCAAAATGAGATTTAGGCGTGGTCGGTTTTTCTTCGATGCTCAGAACTGTGCCGTTTGAGTCGAAGGCAACAACACCATAGCGTTCCGGGTCGTTGACCTGATAACCGAAAACTCGCGCACCGGTCGTAAATTCCGATACGATCCTGTTCAGGTTCATTTTCCCATAGAAAATGTTGTCGCCCAGAATCAGGCAGACCGGCTGGTTGTCGATAAACTCCTCGCCAACCAGAAATGCCTGGGCAATTCCTTTCGGTTCCGGTTGAATCTTGTATGAAATTGTTACCCCCCACCGAGAACCATCGCCCAGAAGTGCCTCGAAACGTGGCGTATCATGCGGTGTTGAAATAAGCAGAATATCCTTTATTCCGGCTGTCATCAGTGTCGCCAATGGATAATAAATCATCGGCTTGTCATACACCGGCTGCAGCTGTTTGCTGGCGACCAGTGTCAGCGGGAAAAGCCGGCTGCCAGCACCCCCTGCCAGAATTATTCCTTTTTTGATACCGTTTGACATAGTCAATACCTCGTATGATGTTGTATGTAGTTTAGGTAGCATGTTATCTGGAGTAGTGTCAATTTTGATGGAGAAATTACAACAGGAATTTTACTGCTGAGAGTAAATCATCGCTGACGACCGTTTCAGGTCCAATATTCTGCTCCTCAACAGTCCCATATCCGGTTCGTACCAGAACGGTGCGGCATCCTGCCGCCTGTCCAGCTTCCATGTCGGCCAGTTTGTCGCCAATCATGACGGAATTCTCCAGGTCAATGTCATAGCGGGATGCGGCTGCTTGCAGCATTCCAGGTAACGGTTTTCGACAGCTGCATGGAAGTGCATAGCTGCCGCGCCCAGATTGGTGGTGCGGACAATAAAGCCAGGCATCAACGTGTGCTTCTGAGCGTTCCAGTTCTCGATCGATGTGGCGATGCAGGTTCTCTACGTCATCTTCCGTGTAATAGCCCCGTGCGACCCCGGATTGATTGGTTACCACTACAACCATGATGCCAGCCTGATTAAGCAATCTGATTGCTTCCGGCGCGCCCGGGATAAATTCGAAATCGTTTACCTGGTACAGATACTCTTTTTCAATATTAATGGTGCCATCCCGGTCCAAAAATACTGCTCGCTTCATCAAAGCCTCCGCAACAATTGTTTCATGAAATTTAACCTGCTGATTTAGTGAGCAATTCATACAGAGAAGCATTGACAACCTGATACGGAAACCACTATAACATCCCGTACTAACATAAAGGGAGATGCATTTCGTGATCAAGACCAATAATCTCAAAATTACCGGTATAACTCCAATAATTGCACCTGCTGACCTGCGTCAGGTTTTCCCGTTGTCTGAAAGGGACCGGACTTTTATCAGCAGAAGCAGGGAACAGATAAAAGAGATCATTCAGCGCAGGGACAAGCGGCTTATTGTGGTAGTCGGTCCCTGCTCGATTCACGACACTGAAGCCGCCCTGGAATACGCCGGAAGATTGACTGAACTTTCGCGTAAAGTTGATGATCAACTCCTGCTTATTATGCGGGTCTATTTTGAAAAGCCACGCACTACCATCGGCTGGAAAGGGCTGATCAATGATCCTGATATGAACGGCACCCATCTCATTTCCAAGGGACTTGGTATTGCCCGCGGCCTGCTCAGCCAAATAACCGCCCTTGAGGTGCCGGTTGCCAATGAAATGCTTGATCCGATTACTCCGGAATATGTAGCTGATCTTATCAGTTGGGGGGCCATTGGTGCCCGTACAACCGAATCTCAGACCCATCGAGAAATGTCCAGCGGACTCTCTTTTCCGGTCGGATTCAAAAATGGTACCGACGGCAACCTGCAAATCGCCATTGACGCCATGAAAGCAGCGCAACACCCGCACAGCTTTCTCGGCATCAACCGAGAAGGACGGACTTCTATCATTCAAACCAGCGGCAATCCTGATGTACATATCGTTCTTCGTGGCGGATCGAAAAAAGTTAATTACCATGCCGAGGACATTATCCATACTGAAGAGCAGCTCGATAAAAATGGCCTGCTGCCGACCATAATGGTTGACTGCAGCCATGGGAATTCTAACAAAGACTACCAGAAACAGCCTGAAGTTCTTGAGTGTGTTGTTGATCAGATGCTGGCCGGAAACAGCTCGATTTCAGGGGTCATGATCGAGAGCAACATTGAAGCAGGAAATCAGAAAATACCGTCTGATATAAGCCAGTTGAAATACGGTGTTTCAATAACTGATGCCTGTATCGACTGGGCGACAACCGAAAAAATTCTGCTCAGCGCTCACAACAGATTGCAAAAAAGAAAATAGCTACTACTGCCCCGGGGCGGACAGCGTCCGCCCGCTATTCAGCTCCGTATGTCATCCTCAATCCACTGACCGCCCGGCCCAGCGGCCCATTGAACGTCCCCTCTGCCCCTTCGGCCAACAGATCCAGGTAGTTGATCTTCTTTTTCGGCGGCAGCAGGAGCTCCGGTTCACCCGAGATTCCGGCCAGCCTTCCCGCCTCTTCAATTGCATCCTGAAGAGTTCCCAGGCGATCCACCAGTTTATGGTCCTTAGCTTGTTCTCCGGACAGAATCCGTCCATCCGCTATTTTACGCACATCTTCAATCGGCAGTTTACGACCTTCAGCGACTGCCCTGACAAATTGCTCATGGGTATTATCGATCACCGACTGCAGCATGGCACGATCTTCGGGAGAAAACTTCCGAAACGGCGATCCGGAATCCTTGAATTTACCAGTTTTCAGTGTGTAGGATTTAATTCCGATTTTATCCATCAATGATTCAATGTTGGATAGTTTGAGAATAACTCCGATGCTGGCCGTTATGGTGCCGGGGTTCGCATAAATCATGGTTGCCGGTGCAGAAATATAGTATCCACCCGAAGCAGCAAGGCTGCCCATAGAAACTATAATCTTCTTTTTGGCGGCAAATTTCTTGACTTCGGAATATATTTCCTGTGACGGGGCTACAATTCCACCTGGAGAGTCAACTCGCAGTACCACCGCTTTTACCGTGTCCTGCTTAAGGAAATATCTCAGTTGCCTGATGGTTTCTCTCGAGTCGAGAATCATTCCCTTTACCTCAACCAGTCCGACCCCTTCTTTGCTTGTTATGGAAGTATCTCCGGATCGAAGGATTGTCCCTGCAATCTTCACGGAGAGTGCAAACAGGAGTATGAATGAGATCAGAACTGTTGCAGTGATAATGGCAACTTTCTTTGACATAAACGGGCACCTTATCAAGATTTTATCTTTTGAGAACCAAACGCATCTGTTACAGTCAGGCTATGAAAATACTCGTTATATCGGATACCCATGGTAATACTAATCGTGCCTTTATCGCACACACTCTTTGCGAGCCGCTCGATGCCGTGATCCATCTTGGTGATGGGAGCGCCGATGCGGATGAACTGCGTGCAGTCCTTGATATCCCGGTAATTAACGTTGCCGGCAACTGTGACCCCGGTGCAAATGCTCCGCGCGAATATGTATGGGAATGTGAGGGAAAGCGGATTCTGTTGACCCATGGAGACCTGTATCAGGTTAAGTCCGGATTGGCTAAACTTCGGCAAAGGGCGAAGGAAACCGGGGTAGACGCGGTTTTATACGGGCACACGCACCAAAGTGTGCTTGAAATCCATAACGGATTGCTGCTGGTAAACCCTGGTTCACTTTCAAATGCCTGCCATCTCCGCAGTTATGCCGTCCTGATTATTACGCCTGAGGATATAACCGTCCGGCATTACCACATTGATTGATTAAACATCACCTTCCCTGTTCAAAGCTTCCCGCCCCTTGTGTACGGCCTTCTCCAATCTGCGCCTCCTCGGCCAGGTGAAAACAAAGTCAATTGGACCTGAAAGGGTATACATGAGCAGCACGGCAAATGTCATGAGCACCGGTTCGGCAGCTACTACAATTAACAACAGCACAGCAAGCAGTAAAAAACCGAATGGCTGCCGTTTTATCAGGGCAGGATCTTTAAAAGAATAGTATCTGAAGTTTGAAACCATCAGGAACGCCAGCAGATAAATAAGTCCTAGTATGGCAAGTTTTTTAAAAGAACTCGGCCAGCCGAAGTGATTAAAGAGAAGTACAGTTGATGCAACCATGCTTGCAGCTGCCGGAATGGGGAGCCCGACAAAGCGCTTACTTTCGACGGTGTCTACCTGGACATTGAAGCGGGCAAGCCGCAATGCACCACAGACCAGAAACAGGAATGCTGCCAGCCAGCCAAGTCTGCCGAACGGCCTGAGCGCCCACGCATACATCAACAGCCCCGGCGTGACCCCAAATGCAACCAGGTCGGCAAGGGAATCAAATTCGACACCAAACTTGCTGGTAGTGCCGGTCAAGCGTGCTACCTTGCCATCAAGACCGTCGCATATAGCAGAGATAAATATCCAGATTGCCGCCGTGCTGTAGTTGCCGTTCAAGGTTGACACCATGCTGTAAAAGCCGGCAAAAAGACTCGCTGCAGTTACCAGATTTGGCAGAATATAGATGCCGCGCTTCATGTTTTCTTTTTTTTCTATCGGCGCAGACATTGTTTCATTACTCATGTTGTGTCCTTGTTCAGACAATTCTGGCCAGCACGGTTTCACCTGCCACCGCCTTGTCACCCAGCTTCACCAAAGGTTCAACGCCCGGCGGCAGATAGATATCAACTCGTGAGCCAAAGCGAATTAATCCGTATCGTTCACCTCGAACCAAAAGGTCTCCAATCCGTGGATAACTGATGATACGGCGCGCTATCAGGCCGGCAATCTGCACAAACGCAATCCGTGTGCCTCCGGCAATCTCCAGTATGATGCCGTTGCGCTCGTTCTCGAAGGAAGCGCGCCCGTCGCGGGCATCAAAGAACTTCCCCTGATGATGAAAAGTGTCAATAACGGTGCCGTCACATGGGACGCGGTTGACATGAACATTGAATACCGACATGAAAATGCTGATTTTCAGAGCCGAGGCACCAAGCGGAGTTTCGGGTACCTGTTCGACAACAATAACGGTGCCGTCAGCCGGGGCAATGATTGCGAAACTGTCGGCTGGGACTGTTCTGTCCGGGTTGCGGAAAAAATAGAGCACGAACAGTGTTAGCAGCAGAGAAATAACGGCTGGAACAAGTAAAACTGTTGAACTGAATCTCCAGGAAGCTACAGACAAAAGGGCTGTTAACCCGATTGAATACGCGATGAATGGATAACCTTCTTTAGCAAATGGGGATGAGTTGTTCATGAACCTGCCTAGTCCTGTCAAACAGGAAACGTGGTTGACGAAATATATTCTGCCTAAAGCAATGTGCGGAATATATTTTCTGACTTACTGAAATGCGAAGACACCCCTCTCCGGACGGAAGAGGGGTGTCGTGATACGCGTTAAGGCCCTAGTTCTTTGTTTTGTCGACGATCTTCTTAATCCACGGCATCATGCTCCGCAGTTTCTCGCCGACCTGCTCGATCGGGTGGGCAGCATTGAGGCGACGGCGTGCCGTCATCTCCGGGTAATTAGTCAACCCTTCGAGAATGAAACGCTTGGCATATTGGCCATTCTGGATATTGGCCAGACACTCCTTCATGGCAGCACGGCTCTGGTCGTTGATGACCTGCGGTCCGGTGACATATTCGCCAAACTCAGCATTGTTGGAGATGGAGTAGTTCATGTTGGCAATGCCACCCTCGTACATGAGATCCACGATCAGCTTGAGCTCATGCAGGCACTCGAAATAGGCCATTTCGGGAGCGTACCCAGCCTCCACCAGAGTCTCGAAGCCAGCCTTCACCAACTCCACAGCGCCCCCGCAGAGCACGGCCTGCTCGCCGAACAGGTCGGTCTCGGTTTCGTCCTGGAAGGTTGTTTCGATGATGCCGGTGCGTCCGCCACCGATAGCGCTGGCGTAGGAGAGAGCCAGGTTGCGGGCTTTGCCTGAAGCATCCTGGTAGACGGCAATCAGGTCGGGAATTCCGCCGCCCCTGACAAACTCGGAGCGAACCGTGTGACCGGGCGCCTTGGGGGCGATCATGATGATATCGAGGTCTGCACGTGGCACGACCTGGTTGTAGTGAATGGCGAAGCCGTGAGCAAATGCAAGGGCTGCTCCCTTTTTGAGCTTCGGCTCGATTTCATCGCGGTAAAGAGTCGACTGGAACTCGTCAGGTGTCAGGATCATCACCAGATCAGCCGAGGCAACAGCCTCGGCAACGGTTGCTACCTTGAGGCCGGCATTTTTTGCCTTGGCAACTGAGGTAGAGCCTTCACGCAGCGCTACCGTTACATCAACTCCGGAATCCTTAAGGTTGCAAGCGTGTGCATGGCCCTGTGAACCGTAACCAACGATGGTAACTTTTTTTGCTTTTATCAACGCAAGATCACAATCCCGATCATAATAAACGTTCATACTGGCACATCCTCCACATAAATTTTATCCGGCAAACCGGTCGAACTTTATACGTAAAACGAACGGAAAAGATACTACAATCAACCAAGGCTGTCAACGCAAATAGCCGTTATGACCCCGGTTGCAGGATATATCCAGTCCCGTGTGAACAAAAAAGCCGCCCGGTGACCGGGCGGCTGAACGATAACGCAGCAACGACGGTTTTCCTACCCGTTCCATCCCTTAGCACCCCGTCCGATGGCAACGGATCCTGTTCGCACAACCTCTTTCAGTCCCAACGGTCTCAACAGTTCCAGAATTGCATCGATCTTGAGCGGATTGCCGGTCGCCTCAATCGTATAGGATTTGGGGGTCACGTCGATTATCTTAGCCCGGAAAATATCAACAACTCTCAAGACCTCTGCGCGGGCATCATCCTCTGCAGAAACTTTTATCAGGGCAAGCTCGCGCTCTATGGCACTGTCGTCACTGAAGTCGAGCACCTTGAGGACATCAATTAACTTGTTAAGTTGTTTGTTGATTTGTTCAAGAACCTGCTCGTCGCCTCTGGTAACGATAGTCATTCGCGACAGGCCGTCTTCGTTTGTCGGGGCTACCGACAGTGACTCGATATTGAAACCACGCCCGGAAAAAAGCGTTGCCACACGGGAGAGAACTCCGAAATCATTTTCAACTATAACCGATATTGTATGTTGCATAGTTATTTACTCTCCTTATGCGTTCAGTACCATTTCATTGAGCGACGCCCCAGCAGGAACCATAGGCAGCACTTTTTCTTCACGTGCAATCATGAACTCCATGATTACCGGTCCTTTCTCTTCAAATCCCCGCTTGATAACATCCTCTACTTCACCCGGTTTTTTCGCCAGAAAACCCTTGGCGCCGTAGGCATCCGCAAGTTTGATATAGTTGATCGGCAACTCCATGCACGTCGAGGAATACCGCTTGTCGAAGAAAAGTTCCTGCCACTGCCGCACCATCCCAAGGAAATTATTGTTGAGAATGACGATCTTGACCGGTAGACGGTTCTGTACCAGGGTTGCCATCTCCTGGATATTCATCTGGATTCCACCGTCACCGCAGATCGTGATGACCTGGCGATCCGGATACGCAGCCTGTGCGCCCATTGCCGACGGCAGGCCAAAGCCCATCGTGCCGAGACCGCCGGAGGTAAGGAGCGTGCGGGGTTTGTTGAATTTAAAAAACTGGGCTGTCCACATCTGGTGCTGGCCGACGTCAGTTGAGATAATGGCGTCGTCATCTGACAGTTCTCGCAGTTTCTGGATGACGAATTGCGGCTTGATTACCGTGCTGCTCTGTTTGTAGGAAAGAGGATGTTTTTCCTTCCAATCGGCAATATCCGCGTTCCACGACGCCAGATCAGCTATGAATCCGGGCAGTTTGTCATCGCTTTTGTCGACTTGCTTGATCATCTTTGTCAAAACATCATTGACGTCGCCAACAATCGGCAGGTCAACGCGGACATTTTTCTTGATAGATGTCGGATCGACATCTATGTGGATGATTTTTGCATGTGGAGCAAACGTCGAAAGTTTGCCGGTGACGCGATCGTCAAAACGGGCGCCGATAGCAATTATAAGGTCACTGTTACTCATTGCCATATTGGCGCAATAGGCCCCGTGCATTCCGAGCATGCCGAGCGAAAGATCATCGTTCTCCGGGAAGGCACCAAGTCCCATCAATGTTGTTGTAACAGGCACTGACAGTTTGCGCGCTAATACGGTCAATGCTTCGGCCGCATTACCGAGTACCGCACCACCACCGACGTACATGACAGGGCGTTTGGAATCGAGAATCATGGCGACCGCTTTCTCTACCTGACGCGGGTGCCCGGAGAGGTTTGGCTTGTAGCCGCGGATTTCAACCGTTTCAGGATAATGGAATTCACCCATGGCCATCTGAACATCCTTGGGGAAATCAACCAGAACCGGTCCGGGACGGCCGCTGCGAGCGAGATAGAATGCTTTTTTCATGGTCAGGGCGATATCCTTGACATCCCGAATCAGAAAGCTATGTTTTGTGCAGGGGCGAGTAATACCAATAATATCGACTTCTTGAAAAGCATCATTGCCGATCAGCGCTGTTGGCACCTGGCCGGTTATAATAACCATCGGGGTAGAATCCATATATGCCGTGGCGATGCCGGTCACGGTGTTGGTTGCTCCGGGACCCGAAGTTGCAATTGCAACTCCCACTCTGCCGGTAGCACGTGCGTAACCGTCGGCCGCGTGGGTGCCGGCCTGCTCGTGTCGTGGCAAAATATGATGTATCTCTTTGAAATTGAAAAGTTCATCGTACAGATTGATGACGGTGCCGCCGGGATAGCCGAAAACGGTATCTACGCCCTCTTTTTTCAAGCATTCAAGCATTATTCGTGCGCCGTTCATTTTCATGTGAAACCTCATTGTTATGAAATCCTCACCTCGTGAAAAAGGTGGAAACAGTCGGGCCGGTAAACCGGTCAGACTTCTCAATCAGCTGTCGTAATCGCTCCGGTATGGGCAGACGTGACTACCTTGGCATAGCGTGCCAGCCAGCCACCCTTGATTTTTGGCTCCGGGGCCTTCCATCCTGCCCGGCGGGTTGCAAGGGTTGGTTCGTCAACCAACAACTCCAGTTTCCGGTTCGGGATGTCGAGTAAAATCCTGTCGCCATCTTCAACAAGAGCGATCGGCCCACCTTCGGCAGCTTCCGGTGAAATATGGCCGATACAGGGGCCGCGGGTGCCGCCAGAAAAACGGCCATCGGTGATCAACGCAACGCTGTCGCCCAAGCCCATCCCCATGATGGCAGCTGTAGGTGCCAGCATTTCCCGCATGCCGGGTCCGCCTTTGGGGCCTTCATAGCGGATAACGACGCAATCGCCGGACTTGATTTTTCCTTCCATGATGGCTGCCATTGCCAATTCCTCGGCATCGAAACAGCGGGCGACACCCTCGAAGGTCATCATCGCGGCGGAAACGCCCGACTGCTTGACGACGGCCCCTTTGGGAGCGATGTTGCCGGAAAGGATGGCAATGCCACCTTCCTTCTTTATCGCATTCCCAAGCGGGCGGATAACCTCCTCGTCCACATTCTGTATGCTTTCGGCCAGTTGGTGCGTGGTCAGGCCAAACAGTGTGGGCGTATCGTGAATTTTATCTCCAAGTTGCTTCATAACGCCGCTAACGCCGCCGGCGATATCCAGGTCTTCCATAAAATGCTCACCGGCCGGATTCATTGAAGCCAGTTGAGGCGTGTCTTTGCCCAGTGTGTCAAAGAGTTCCAACGGCAGCTCAACACCAGCTTCGTGGGCAATAGCCAACAGATGCAGGACGGTGTTGGATGAACCGCCGAGCGCCAGATCAACGCGGATAGCATTCTCAAAAGCTTCTCGGGTCAGGATGTCGCGGGGTTTGACGTCCTTCTGCACCAGTTCGACGATCTTTTCACCTGAGGCAAAGGCGATGCGGCGTTTGAGCGCCGAAACGGCCAGAGCTGTACCGCAGCGGGGTAGGCTCATTCCCATCGTTTCGGTAAGGATCGCCATGGTATTGGCGGTAAAGAGGCCTTGGCAGGAACCCATGCCGGGGCAGGCATTATCCTCGCATACCTGCAATTCCTTGTCGTTGATTACCCCGGCTTTGTAGCGGGCCATCGCCTCAAACGTGTCAGAAACAAAGGAGTATTTACGGCCGGAGGAGCCACGACCGCTCATCATCGGTCCGGCGGTGACGACAATGCAGGGTATATTCAGCCGGGCCGCTGCCATCAGCATGCCGGGAGTGATTTTATCGCAATTGGTCAGCAGCACCAGCCCATCCAGGCGATGTGCTTCCGCCACCGACTCAACCATGTCAGCAATCAGTTCGCGGGTAGGGAGTGAGTAATGCATCCCCTTATGGCCCATTGCCATGCCGTCGCATACGCCCGGAATACCGAAAAAGAAGGAATAGCCGCCGCCGGAATGAACACCTTTTTCAATGAAGCGTTCCAGATCACGCATGCCGACATGTCCGGGGATCAGGTCGGTAAAGCTGGTTGCCACGCCGATAAACGGCTTGTTCATCTGGTTTTGCGGGACGCCTGTCCCTTTAAGCAACGCACGGTGCGGTGTTCGCTCAAGCCCTTCTGTGATCATGTCACTTCGCATCGGAATGTCCTTGGGATAAAATTGGTTTGATATAGCTAAACCCGCGATTGATAAGAATTTACGGGTTTTGAAGAATAATATAGATACGAAGATGTGTCAATCGGAATGCCCCCTGATGGTCAAAATTCAGATACATTATTCAGGTACATTCAGGCAGCATGAACGTAAAACTATTCGGATACGACTTTTCTGTTCCTCACTGTCAGTCCCTGCAAAAAGTTCCTGAGAAACTGATCGCCACACTCTTTGAAATGTTTGTGCCCCTTATTTCGGAACAGGGCGCTCAGTTCTGCTTTTGAAATTTTAACACCTGCCAACCCCATCACTGCAAGCATATCTTCCTCTTTTAAATCAAGGGCAATGCGCAGCTTTTTCAGGATTGCATTGTTGCCCAGGGCCGCGTCAGGTTTCGGAGGCTGTCCCTCCTCCGACGCGCGCTTGCCCCTTTTATGAATGATTAAGCCATCCAGAAAAAGAGACAGCAGAGGATTGCTGCAGGCAATAAACTCATCTTCCTCTTCTTTTTTCAGAAGCTTGATCAATGTTGGTTGTTCAATACTGCAGCCTGATAACTGAAAAATCTCAATCATGACCGGGTTGCTGATATCCAGTGCGTAGCGCAGTCTGCGCAAGATGTCGTTGTTATTCATCTGATTTGTCCCCTCGGTAACGGATGTGGTTTTATACTTTATTTGAATGCCGCGACCTGAGCCTGATACATTGTGACCGGCACAAAGCGCACGGCAAACTCGGTTGAGCATCTGACGCACGCCGCAAAGAACGGCTTGCCGTTCTTCCCTTTTTCAAACGGCAGATCCTGTTTGTGATTGCAATACGGGCATGTGGCTGCGACAACTGTCTGAATGATTTTAACAGGTTTTAAATCAGCTGCTACAGCCCTTTTCGACGCAGCCTGAACCGGCTTAATTACCTGCGACTGCTCTTCCGCTAACTCTGATGGTGCAGTATGATTTTTTTGCATGGTGGTTCGTTCCTTTTTAGTCGAAGTAGTCGCCGGAAGGTTTTCATCCTCCGGGTGTTCGATAACGGTTGCGGTTGGGGGCATAATCCCCTTCATGGCCTTCTTCCAGATAGTTGGCATTGATGTCTTGGAATAGTGCAGCGGTCTGACACCATTCATGCGTGCAGCTCCATTTTCAACCAGATAGAACTTGTCTCGATACGACACCAAGGTCTGGCGACCGATTTCCGCCACCTTGAAACCTGAACATATTTTATTGTCGAGCCAGAAAGTGATTGTCTCTTCCATCAACCATTCTCCTTTATTTATGAGACCTGCAGGTAACAATTACCAGAATCGTGACGGGCTTACCAATAAAAATAATGAATATGATCCGGAGGATTGTGGTATTTATTGAAAATAGCGTTACATAGCTGCTGTTGCTGCAGCACCTCATACTACATTTGTTATTTGATTGGACGCCCTTATGACTGAAACCACCCACCTTACCGTGTATCGAAACGAGTATACGACTCCGGATTACATCGTCGAACGCATTGACCTTCGCTTTGAACTCGGTGAAGATTCAACTGTTGTTACCTCCCGGCTTGCTGTGCGGAGAGACTATGATGCCTCTCTCGGCATGCGCCCGCTCATTCTGAACGGCAAGCGACTTGTCCTGCGAGAGGTGAAACTTGACGGTGCCCCGATTGAACACGGCCGTTACTCTGTTTCTGATGATCTGCTGACGCTCCACGATGCTCCAGACGACTTTACCCTGGAGATGACGACAGAGCTTCGCCCCCAGGACAATACCTCTCTGGAAGGGCTCTACCGTTCTGCCGGAATGTTCTGCACCCAGTGCGAGGCCGAGGGGTTTCGCGCCATTACCTACTATCCGGACCGCCCTGATGTTTTGACGCTTTTCACGACCACGATCATCGCCGATCGTCTTCGCTATCCGGTGCTGCTTTCCAACGGTAATCTTCAGGCGAGTGGCGAGTTGCCGGACGGTCGCCATTTTGCCACCTGGCACGATCCGTACAGAAAGCCAAGCTATCTGTTTGCCCTCGTGGCAGGTGATCTGGTCTGTCTTAATGACACTTTTACGACCCGCTCAGGACGGGATGTGGCACTGCATATCTATGTGCATGAACAGAATTGCGGCAAGTGTGACCATGCCATGCGATCACTCAAAAAGGCAATGCGCTGGGATGAAGAAGTTTACGGCAGAGAGTATGACCTTGACTGTTATATGATCGTAGCGGTGGATGATTTTAATATGGGGGCCATGGAAAACAAGGGGCTCAATGTTTTTAACTCCTGCTATGTCCTCGCCAGTCCTGCCACTGCCACCGACGATGACTATCATGCCATCGAAGAGGTGATCGGCCATGAATATTTCCATAACTGGAGCGGTAACAGGGTCACCTGCCGTGACTGGTTCCAGCTCTCCCTGAAAGAGGGGCTGACGGTCTTTCGTGATCAGGAATTTTCCGCCGACATGCAGTCGCGCGGAGTAAAGCGGATTGCGGATGTGCGCAACCTGCGGGCATCACAGTTTGCAGAAGATGGTGGGCCGATGGCTCATCCGGTACGTCCCGATTCGTACATCGAGATTAATAATTTCTACACTGCTACGGTGTATAACAAGGGGGCCGAGCTCGTTCGGATGCAGCATACGATGCTCGGAGCAGAACTGTTCCGCCGTGGAATGGATCTCTATTTTGACCGCTTTGACGGGCAGGCGGTAACGGTCGATGATTTTGTACAGACCATGGCCGAAGCCGGCAAACTCGATCTCGACCAGTTTGCCCTCTGGTACAGTCAGGCCGGAACTCCACGGCTCAACGCCAGCGGCTCCTATAATGCCGCTGACAAAACCTTTACCTTGACGGTCTGCCAGAGCTGTCAGGCAACCCCTGGCCAGCCGGATAAAAAGGCCCTGCATATCCCGTTGGCACTCGGCCTGCTTGATAAGAACGGAGAACAACTTCCGCTGGTGCTTGCCGGGGAAGAAACCCGGAAGGATGTTACCCGGGTACTTCATCTTCGAACAGCCGTAGAGTCGTTTTGTTTTACCGGGTTGGATGAGGAACCTGTCCCGGCGCTGCTGCGCGGCTTTTCGGCGCCGGTCAAACTTGACTATCCCTACCGGCATGAGCAGCTGGCCCTGCTGATGGCCCATGAGTCAGACCCGTTCTGCCGCTGGGAGGCGGGGCAGCAGATGGCGGCGAAGATCATTACCGGGCTGGTAGCCGACTGGCAGAATGGTGTCGAACTGGTCCTTGATCCTGATTTTATCTCCGCATTCAGGTTAACGCTTACAAGCAGTCATCCGGATCCCGCCTTTCTTGCCGAGACGTTGACGTTGCCTACCGAAAAATATCTCGCCGAACTGGTGTCGGTTGTCGATCCGGCGGCTATCCATGCGGCGCGTCAGTTTGTTATCCGCACTCTGGCAATCCGCTGCCGGGATGAAATTTTTGCGGTTCGTACGCGCAATGTGAGCGGAAAACCGTACTCCCCAGATGACGGCCGCTCCGGAGCGCGGCGTCTTGCCAACCTCTGTCTTGCATACCTGATGAGCAGCGGCGGCCAGAGCGAGATCGACCTCTGCATCGAACAGTATCGGCGGGCGGACAACATGACCGATACCATCGACGCACTAACGCCGCTCGTCTCTTACGACTGTCCGGAACGCCGTGAAACTCTGGATGATTTCTACCGCCGTTGGCAGGGTGACCGCCTGGTAGTCGATAAATGGTTTTCACTCCAGGCCGCCTCAACTCTTCCGCAAACAGTAGATGAACTGCAGACACTGTTGAGCCACCCGGCCTTCGAGCTGACCAACCCCAACCGCTTCCGTTCTCTGGTCGGGGTGTTCAGCCAGAGAAATCAAGTACGTTTTCATGATCCTGATGGTGCAGGTTACCGCTTTCTGGTCGATCAGCTGCTGCGGCTGATTCCGGTTAATCCGCAGGTTTCCGCCCGACTGCTGGCGCCGCTGACAACCTGGCGGCGTTTCGAGGAAGTCCGGCGCAGTCAGATGAAACAGCAACTGCAGAGGATTCAAGCGGTTCCTGATTTGCCGCGCGATGTTTATGAAGTTGTGACCAAGAGTCTGGAAGATTAACTACACAGATAACAGCCGGAGAATAAAAACGAGGTTTAGGAACTGGAAATGACTACTTGGGGATATTGATTTAAATGCTGATTTTGCACTTGGCGCAGATACTAAAAGAAGGGGCGAATATTTCGCCCCTTCTTTTTATCCTACTTTGCGTATCAGGTCAGACTATTTTTTCTTGTGGACCGTAACGCCCTTTTTTACAGGAGTCGGAGCAGCGGACTGTGCTGCTTCGTGCTTCTCAACCCAGTTGGTCTGTTTAAAGTTAAGATTGGCCGGTTTGATGTTAGTCTCAATCGTCCCCTTCTTAAACCTACCGCCACCCATAAGCATCGGGTCACCTTTGTAGCCCAGGGCCTTCCAGTTCATTCTGGTACCACCCATGTGGCACTCACCACAGGTGAGAGCATTTTCTTTAGGGGCTACTTCATGTGTCTGACCGATGTATGAAACGGTCTTTATAAATTTATATTTACCGCTAAATGGAAGCCCTGAACCGAGTGGGCCATCATCCAAGGCGCGCTTCCAGTTTTTGTGTGTCCAAAGCCCTTTGTAATTGTTGAAGGTCAGAAGGTATAAAAGCTCCGTATCTACCGGTTGGTTGCTTGTATACATCTTAAAGGGGTATATCTTGGCCGCTTTCTCCTTGATGGAGCCATAGGGAGACTCCAAGACAACAGGCTCAGAAAGATTTTTTATTGTATCACCCTTCATATACCGGTTAATAGTACCGTCATACCAGAGATAGGCTGGAACGACATTGCTATCCCATCTGAAACTCCCTTTGCCGTCATCGCACGCTGACTTTCCACAGGACGGTGGTAGTTTCAAATTCATGCCTACAGTAGAATAATCCCAATTCATCAGGGTTGGTTTACCCCGCCCGTAGGTCGGAATGTGGCAGGTCTGGCAGGCAACGGTTTTCAGGTGTGTATTGATGATGACGCCATTGAGTGATTTCTGGTGCGGTGCATTCTTGCCACTGTGACAGTCTTCACAGTTTACCCGACCGTCAAAGGTGGCCAATTGTGTGGAAGCCCCGGAAATACGGTGATCTTTTGTGACATGGCAGGTCTGGCAGGCAAAACCTTGGCCGCCCTTGGCCTTACTGGCCATATGAACATCCAGAGCCTTGTCAGCAGTATTCATAGCTTTGTCAAGACTGCCATGCTTAACCCCATCATCACCACCGCCTGCATAGTGACAGGAACCACAGTTACTGAGGGTTGGAAGGGCGACACTCTGGGCAGCGATTGTCAGATCAGTAAACTCGCTGATCTCATTATTTTCTCTTGCATAAAAGCCTTTTTGGGCATGGCATACAAGGCAGTCAACCTTTGTCTTGTCTTTCAGATCAAACTTGTTGCTGTCCCAGAAATAGCCGGCGTGACACTCGCCGCAGTGCCCGCGGTTTAACTGATTGGCTCCACCTTCAACATTGACACAGAAACCATTAAGCATGTTTGTTTTGCCATATTCAACCTTGCTGTGCTCGTAGCCACGGACATGCCCTTTGGTAGGCCCTTTCCAGGTCCAGTGGCTGGTCTTCATAAAATCAGAAGCCTCCTTCTCGTGGCACTCCAGACACGCCTTGGTCACGCTGGGGCCATCCTTGAACGGTCCCTTGAGAAACTCGGAATGGTCAACTGCCGCCATCCCTTGACTGGTGGCCGCAAACAGCACTGCACCGGCCAAAAAAAACATGAAACCTGTTTTCATACTTCCTCCTATTGCGGAATATTGTCTTTTCGATGTGTGGTCGTAAAGACGGTTTGATCTTCTCCGGATACGTCAAAAACTAACATAAATTACTGTTAATATTATTTCCAAGTGAACAATTACCTATAAAAACAATTCGTGTACCAAATAATGAGTTAGGTAAAATAATTTGTATACTCAGTTAGTGTTGGAAATCAAGTTATTTTATTATAATAATATATAGAACATTAGATGTTTGTTGCTGTTCAAGTTATTTTATGTGTTCACCAACATAATTGCACGTCACCGAAAATAAATCTAACAGATAGTGGGATGAATAACAACGGTGTGGTTTTACGGTTTAAATTCCTGCATAATGCCTGCTGTATAACGAAATTGATCCCATATAAACACGGAGGTGACACATGAGAATAGGTTTTGTCGGACTTGGCATTATGGGCAGTGCAATGGCTGAAAACCTGATTAAGGCGAGTTTTCAAGTAACGGTATGGAACAGGACGGCAGATAAATGCCGCCTGCTGGCAGAGAAAGGGGCACTCGTGGCCGGTTCACCCCGAGCGGTGGCAGAGTGTTCTGATGTCGTGATCGCTATGATGGCAAACCCTCGTGCTGTTGAGTCGGTTCGGGACGGAGAGGAAGGGATAATTGCCGGCTTGAAACCGGGGACGGGATATCTGGATATGTCGACCGTAGATGCTGAAACATCGATAGAATCCGCCCGGCTTGCACATGAAAAAGGAGCGCTGTTTCTGGAAGCGCCGGTCTCCGGCAGCCGGCAACCTGCTGAGTCCGGAACCCTGATCATCATGGCGTCTGGAGACAGGGAGTTGTATGACAGGTCACTGCCGGCTCTGGAAAAGATGGGGAAGAAGGTCCTTTTTCTTGGCGATGTGGGGAATGCAGCCCGCATGAAGCTGGCCAATAATCTGGTGATGTCCGGTATGTTGACGGCTTTGTGTGAAGGGATGGCATTAGCGTCCGAGAGTGGACTTGATACAGCCCAATTTTTGGACGTCCTGGACTCCGGGGCCATTTCCAACCCGATGTTCCGTTTGAAAGGGCCTCAGATTGCCGCCAACAGGGAATTTCCAACCGCCTTTCCGCTCAAACATATGCAGAAAGACCTGCGACTGGCTCTCCGGTTGGCGGAAGAGGTCGGCCAGCCGCTCTTTGTGACGGCTGCAGTGAATGAACTGTACAAAAAAGCCCTGGCAGAAGGGCTCGGAGAGTTTGATTCTGCGGCTGTCAGCCGGATAATCAGAAAATAGAAGGGGCAAAACCAACCAGTCCTTGATTGCTCAAGGGCTGGTTCCTCGTCCGGGTGGTGTGCCTGGTCGCTACGGCCATGTGGCTGCTTGGCATAACCAGTGACGTCGAATACTCATACAACCGTGCCAAAGAGTTTGCCGACGCCAGCGGTCAGCCCCATGGCGAGAGCTCCCCAGAAAGCGACACGAAGTGTCCCCTTGGCAATTGGTGCGCCACCGGCGTATGCCGCGGTTGCCCCCAGTATGGCTAAAGTGGACAGCGCAGTCGCAGATAACATCTCGGTAATCCAGGCCGCAGGAGCGAGTAACACGGCTATGATGGGAATAATAGCTCCCGCAACGAAAGAAATTGCAGAGGCAAGTGCCGCTTGAAGCGGGCGCGCCCGGAGAACCTCCGTGATGCCGAGTTCGTCACGGGCGTGTGCCCCGAGAGCATCACTGGACATAAGTTTTTTTGCCACCAGCTCCGCTAACGGTTGTTCAAGCCCTCGGCTTACATAAATAGCGGCAAGTTCCGCGAGTTCGCTCTCCGGTTGATCCTGCAGTTCCCGTTTTTCTCTTTCAATGTCAGCGTGTTCAGTATCTGCCTGCGATTGGACCGAGACATACTCTCCGGCCGCCATGGACATGGCTCCAGCGACAAGACCGGCTACACCGGTAAGCAGAATGCTGCTTTGTTGTGCTCCGGATGCAGCGACTCCGACGACAAGACTTGCGACTGAGATAGTCCCGTCATTAGCGCCAAGCACGGCTGCCCGTAGCCAGCCGATTTTCTCTGCGTTGTGGGATTCAATGTGTCCATGGCGCATGTTGAGCCTCCTCTTGTACCCTAACCGGTTGCTGCTGACTGGCCGAAATTAATGAAACTCACGCCAGCCCAAACAGCCATACAAGGCCTACCGTGACAAAGACCGATGGCAACAAATTGGCAACTGGCAGGCGCTTGATACCGATCAGGTCCAGAGCGATTGCAACGATCAGTAGGCCACCCACCGCATTCATTTCAACTATCACCGATTCAGTCAGCAGTGACTTGGCAGATTCTGCCGCAACGGTGATGCTTCCTTGGTACACGGCTACCGGCAGCGCCGAAAAGAGTACGCCGATCCCAAGCGTCGAGGCCAATGCGATTGACGCCACGCCGTCCAGCGCGGCTTTTGCATAGAGAATCGTCGGCGTATCACTGAATCCATCCTGAAGCGAACCCATGATTGCCATGGCGCCGACACAGTATAATAAACTTGCAGCAACAAAACCTTCAGAGATAGTGCCCGCGCCGGAAAAACGTTCTTGCAACCATCTGCCAAACGCCTCCAGGCGTGCCTCTATCTGCAGAAGTTCACCGAAAACCCCGCCGGCAATCAAGCTGCCGATCACGATCATTGGTTGCTTGCTTTTCAGGGCCAACTGAAGGCCGATAAGAAGCACCGTTAACCCCAGGCCAACCATAACCGTCTGACGTATCCTGGACGGAATAAAGCGTCCGGCATAGCGCCCGATCAGAGCGCCTGTGCAGATTCCGGCAACATTTACCAGAGTGCCTGTCAAGATCATCGTGCCATTTCCTCTATAAAATTTTACCATTTCGTTGCTACGGTACGGGGTGAAGCGGGACATTTTTATCCGCGTGTTGTTGATTCAAACCAATTCCACGTCTGGGTGGTTATGATATAATGGTCATCATTGCCGGCCTACCTATCTGCCGAAGCTGCACCGGGGCGGGCGAGGGTAGCGAGCATGCGGCCAAGTCCACCGGCGCCACTCTGCAGCCAGCCACCGTCGACAGGAAGAATCGCGCCGTTGACGTAGCTCCCAAGTTCAGAAGCAATAAAGAGACAGGCGTTGCCGATATCCTCCGGGGAGCCGAAACGGCGCAGCGGCACCGAGTCGCGTGCCGCATCACGAATGGCGGTGTTTGGCGCGAGGCGCTGCATCCCCTCAGTGCCGTCTATCGGGCCGGGGACGATCCCATTGACCCGCACCCCCTGAGCGCCCCATTCCAGTGCAAGACAGCGGGTAATCATCTCCACTCCGGCCTTGGCGGCACAGACATGAGACTGGGCTTCCATCGGGATTGTCGCCTGCGGAGCGGAAATGTTGATCACTGCGGCGCCCGGTTTGAGCAGATACGGGTAGACAGCCTGCATGACGTTGAAAGTGCCGATCAGGTCAATGTCAATGACGGCACGGAAGGCGTTGGCCGACATCTGCGTGAGGAGCGCCGGAAAGTTGCCGGCGGCCCCGGAGACGACCACGGAGAAGGGACCATAAGCCTCATGGACTGTGGCGAGTCCGGCCGTAAGCGCTGCCGGGTCGCGAACGTCGGCGCTAAATCCCATCGCATCAGCGCCGCAGGCGCGCAGGCTGGCGACGGTGTCGTCTACTTTCTGCTGCGAGCGGCTGGCGACGGCAACGCGGGCGGCGTGACGAGCAAAGAGTTCGGCGATGCCGCGGTTAATGCCACTGGTGCCGCCGATAACGACGACGGTTTTGTCAGAAAAATCGAGAAAGCTTTTCATGTGGTGGCCGCCTTGAATCGGGGGAGTTTTATCGGCCGGGGAGAACAGCGGCGGTTTCAGACCGGTGCTCCTTCACGGTTATGGGTGGTCATGACTAATCGGCGGGAAACCCAGATAGTGCAGCTCTTGGCAGTACACTTACAATAGACGATTGAGAAAGCCTCTGATCCGCTCGTTGTCATGCGCAATGCTGAAGAGCTCTTCTGGTGTTCCCTGGGCCAGAAAACTACCCGACTCCATAAATATTACCCGGTCGGCGAGTTCCCGTGCGAAGCCCATGTGATGAGTAACTATAATCATGGTCATACCTTCGTCCGCGAGGGTATGGATCGTATCAAAAACTTCACCGACCAGCTCCGGGTCAAGGGCCGAGGTCGGTTCGTCGAACAGCATCAGCTTGGGCCTCATGGCCAGGGCGCGTGCGATCGCCACTCGCTGCTTCTGCCCGCCGGAAAGGGTGGCGGGAAACACGTCACGCTTATCGGATAAGCCAACTTTTTCGAGTATGTCAATGGCAATGGAGCGGGCTTCATCAGCTGTTTTGCGTTGTACGGTCACGGGACCTTCCATTACATTACCCAGTACAGTCATATGGGGAAAAAGATGGAAATGCTGGAACACCATGCCGATCTCCGCCCGCAGGGCGCTGATTGCCTGGGGTCGGTCTGGATGGCGTTTGCCGTTGCGCAGGACATAGCCTACTTCGCGGCCTTCAAAATTGATGGTCCCCTCTTCAATCTCTTCCAGCATGTTGATCGAACGGAGCAGGGTGGATTTACCTGAACCGGAGGGGCCGATAATAACCAGCTTTTCACCGGAAGCAACGTTGAGATTGACTCCATTTACCGCCGTCAGATCTTTGAAGCGTTTGGTGATATTCTTCAGTTCCAGAAGTGGTTGGTTAACGATGCTCATAAATCCCCGCCCGATATTCTATCTTTTCGAAGATGAAAGTGAAAATGGTCGTCAGCAGCAGATAAATCACCGCTGCCAGGGCCAGCGCCGTAATGTTGAAGTAGGTGTTGAAGAGTTGATCGGCTGCGCGCATCAGCTCAACCATGGCGATGGTCGAAACAAGGGCGGTATCCTTGATCAGCGCGATAAACTCGTTTCCAATCGGCGGCATCAGGCGTTTATACGTTTGGGGAATAATTATCCGCCTCATGGCCTGACCGTAGCTCATGCCGATGGCCTTGGCCGCTTCCATCTGGCCGTGATCAATGCTCTGGATGGCGCCGCGGATTATTTCACCCAGGTAGGCCGAGTAGTTCAGGCCGAGGCCGAGCACTGCTGCAGTCAACGGCGACAAGGTAATGCCGAGAGAGGGGAGGCCGTAATAGATAAAAAACAGTTGCAGAAGCAACGGGGTGCCGCGGAAGAACCAGATTATGAGCCAGCACAACCCCGAAATCGGCCGCAAGGTGCTGATGCGTCCCAGTGCGACGAGCAAACCGCCCAATGGTGAAACCAACATGGTGCAGAGTACCAGCAGCAGTGTTGTGAGGGCGCCTTTGGCTAATGACGGCAGGAAACGGATTGTATCGGACAGAACCGTGTGCCAGGCGGGTTTGGCCTGCTCTTTCAAGGCGGCTACAAAGTTGCGGGCCTCGCTGTTGTCGGGAAAAAGAGTCAGAACTTCCTGACAATCAGCAATTGCCTTGTCCGGAGCTTTTTGCGAGGCATGGATACGGGCTGCCTGCATACGACTTGAGACAAAAGCGCCGGCGTCTTCGCCGGGTGCAGGTGTCGGAACCTGTTTAAGCAGAGCCAGGGCGCCGTCCAGGTCTCCCTGGGCCATCAAATCACTGGACTGCCTGAAAAGATGGTCATAATTTACGGCTCCCAGGCAGTTCCCGGTCATCGTCCACAAAAAAAGCAGGGCCAGTAAGACCCTGCCGATAGTATATCTCATTGAAACCTTCACAGACTAAAATTTCTTGGGGTTGGTCAGGTCTTCTGCAAACCATTTACGTGATATTTTGGCCATGGCGCCATCTTTTACCATCTTGTCCAGAGTTTTCTGGACTTTGTTACGCAGGTCATTGTCACTCTTGCGGAATGCAACACCAAACGGCTCTTTGCTGATCATACCGGGAAGAATCCTGAATTTGCCGGGGCGTTTGGCAATCATGTCACGGCCGGTGACATTGTCCACGACCACCACATTGATACGGCCGGCTTCAAGATCAAGCAGAGCTTTCGGATAGTCTTCATATTCCTTCAGTTCGGTTGGTGCGTTGGCCAGCTTCTTGACCGCTTCAATCCCTGATGAACCTTTCTGGGTGCCGGCTTTAAAATTCTTCAGGTCCTTGAGGGATTTAAAACGCTTGTCCCTGAAATTTACGATAGCGATCTGGCCGTCCATGATATAGGGTTTGCTGAAAGCGACCTGTTTGGCGCGTTCTGCGGTGATCGTCATGCCGTTCCAGATGCAGTCAAACTTTTTGGCATCCAGGGAGTGGATTACGCCGTCCCAGGCGGTTGGCTGCCACTCGATTTTGACACCAAGGCGCTTTCCAACTTCCTCGGCGGCATCAATGTCAAAACCGACGAGTTTGCCGTCGGCCTGACGGTAGCCCATCGGGGGAAAGGAGTCATCCAGGCCGATGACAAGTTTTCCGTCTTTTTTAACCTTGTTCCAGGAACCGTCGCCAGCAAAGGCCGTTACGGCAATCAGTGACAGTACGAGGAACGACAATATTACTGATAGTTTTTTCACGATTTCCATCTCCTGAAATAATTATTTGACAAACCGGCGGGATTATTCCAGAAAAGGTCAAACCCGTCAAGGCATGAATTCCACTTTGATCCTGAGGTGAAGACGTACTACTCGGCGAGCAGCGCCCGGTCGTTTTCAAAACCGTGATGGCGAAGTTCATGGAATTTTTCGATCAGTTTCTCAACTGTCAACTCTTTCTTCTCGTCACCCGATACATCAAAAATGATCTCCCCCTGGTCCATCATCAGCAGGCGGTTGCCATACTCTATGGCATGGTTCATGTTGTGGGTGATCATCATGGAAGTCAGTTTGTATTCCCTGATGAATTTGTCTGTCAATTCCAGAACAATCTCGGCATTTTTTGGGTCAAGCGCAGCGGTATGCTCATCAAGCATGATCAGTGCAGGTTTGGATAATACCATCATCAGCAGGGTCAGGGCCTGACGCTGTCCCCCTGAAAACATGAGCAGGTTTTCCTTCATACGATGCTCAAGTCCCATCTTGAGCTGAAGCAGCTCAGTACGGAAGTACTCTTTCATCTTGCTGTTAAGACTTCGCTTGAGCCACTTGAAGCCTTTGCGATAAGTAATCATCATGTTGTCTTCCAGGCTCATGTTTGAAGCGGTCCCAAGCAGCGGGTTCTGAAAAATCCGGCCAATGTAGCGGGCCCGTTTGTATTCCGGTTCGCGGGTTATGTTGCGGCCGCCGGCATGGATTGTACCGGTTGTCGGGGTTATCGTACCGGCAATCAGGTTGAAGAGGGTCGATTTCCCGGCCCCGTTACTGCCGATAATGGTGATGAAATCGCCTTCCCTGACATTCAGGTTTATGTCGCGCAACGCCTGATTTTCATTCACGGTACCTTGGTTAAAGGTGACGGAAACATTTTTTATCACTATCATTTCAGCACCCGTACCCTGAAAGCCGCCATTTTGAGTTTCCTGGACTGGGTCAGAATCAGCAGGATGATAATCAGGAGCCCTTTGATCAGATTCAGGTCACTGGGAGTCATCTTGATAATATAGCCGTAGTAACGTCCCAGATACATGACCGCATGGAACAGGATAGAACCAGCCAGTGCACAGAACGTCAGCACGCCGATGCGGTTGCTTTTCATGATAAGAAATTCGCCGATCATGACCGAGGCCAGACCGGAGATAATAATTCCCTGGCCGAGCCCCACATCGGCAAACCCGAGGTACTGGGCCGCAAAGGCTCCTGATACGGCCACCAGTCCGTTCGACAGCCCGAGGCCGATAGTTTTCAGGGTCTTCGGGTTTATGCCCTGGGAGATAACCATCTGCTCATTATTACCCATAGCCCCAATGGTCATGCCGAGGTCGGTACGGAAAAAGAGATCGATCAGCAACTTGATCGTGATAGCTACAACGACGAAGAAGAGCAGTAGAATGTAATCGTCCGGGATGATGCCTGACAGGCGGTTGGAAACATCCGACAAGAGCGTGTCCTGGTCAAGAACCGGGACATTGGCTCGATTGCCGAGGATACGAATATTTATCGAGTACAGCATGGTCATGGTCAGAATGCCGGCAAGCAGATTCGGAACTTTGAGATGGTTGTGAATCAGCGCCGTGACAACTCCGGCAAGCACGCCGCCGATGAAGGCGATTAACAGTGCCAGCCAGCCGTTCATGCCGAGCAGAAGCCCCTGGACCATCAGTGCGGCCCCCAGCGGAAATGAACCATCAACCGTCAAGTCGGGAAAGTCGAGCACTCTGAAAGTGATGAATACTCCCAGAACCATTATTCCATAGATCAGACCTTCAACCAGAATACCTTCAATCATAGCAAAACCGTTTCAACCTTCCACATGGATAAATTGCCCGGCACTCGTCAGAGCACCGGGCATAAGAGATTATTTTTTATGCAGTTTCCCGTTTTCTATAACCTTGTCGGCGCTTTTGATAATGTCTTTCGGGATCGTCAGGCCGAGCTTTTTGGCGACATCCACGTTGACCAGCAGATCAACATCAGTCGTCTTGGTCATAAAGCGGGTCGGAATCTGTCCCGGCTTTTTGCCTTTCAGGATTTCTACGATCACTTTTCCGGTAGTCCTGCCCATTTTGTAATAATCAAATCCCCAGGCGGCCAAGATTGGGTATTTTTCTGCAGAACTGGGATCTGCCGACATGATCGGAATCCTGTTTTTGGATGCGACGTCAGCGATGGAGCCCAATGCTGAAACCACGGTGTTGTCGGTACTGATGTAGAGTGCATCCACGCGCCTGATAATTGCCTGAACCGCCTGCTTTACCTCGGACGAGGTGGAAACGGTTGTTTCCACGTATTCAATCCCCAACTCTTTACAGGCGTGTTTAACGACACCTGCCAGCACGACGGCATTTTCTTCTGAACTTGTGTAGATATGACCGAGACGTTTAATCTTTTTGATCTTGAGCAACAGTTCGATCTGCTGTTTGACCGGAGTCATGTCGGATACTCCGGTAACCGGTTTTGAGGAGCCTTTCAGTGACGGGACCAGGCCCGCTTTGACCGGATCGGTCACCGCCGAGAAGACGATCGGGATCCCTTTCAGGGTGTTGACCAGTGACTGGGAGGTCGGTGTGGCAATGCCGACGGCCAGGGTTACCCTTTCCGACTGAAACTTGTTGGCGATCGAGGCGGAGGTGCTGATATTCCCATTGGCGTTTTGCAGGTCATATGTGGCATTGATTTTATCGGCAGCCAGCTCATCCTGAATCCCCTTTTCAACAGCATCAAGAGCCGGATGAGAGACAATTTTTGAAATTCCGATGAGGACCGTGTGGGGAGGGGCGGCGGCAAATGCCGACAGAGCCGGTGCAGCGGCAATCAATGACAACGCAAGCACAACATGTAATAATTTTTTCACCTGAAACCTCCTGAATAAAATGGCCGGCGCACTATTTATATACCGGCTATGACAGAAACGTCGGTACGTTATCATTCGATCGACGCTATCGTCAACGGGGTTTTTTATCCAAACGCTCGGAAATTTACACCGGCAGGCATAATTATCTGAATTGAGGCTGGTTTTTGCCAAGTGATGTCCCCATAAAATGATGTGCAAATTCACCCGCCACACCGCTTACGCACAATCAGGAGCATATTGGAATCTACACCATTGAATGACGACGTATATGTGGTAGCATGGAGGTAAATAACAACAGATGAAACGAGATCATGACCCGCTACGCAATCGGTGACATACATGGTGGCAGCAAAACCTTTCAGGCGCTCCTCGGTCGTTTGAATTTAAGGCCCGGCGACCGGCTGCATCTGTTGGGGGATTATATTGATCGCGGCCCCGACAGCAGGGGGGTGCTGGACACAATGATGCGTCTCACGGCGGTAGGGTATGACGTGCGCCCGGTGCGGGGAAATCATGAAGATATGCTGCTACAGTCGGTAAGCGGTACTGATGAATACTGGATGGAGGGGTGGGGGACAGAGACCTTGAAAAGCTTCGGTGCAACATCTCTGGATGAGCTGCCGGACGTTTATCTTACTCTACTCGATCAGATGCCGTATATACAATCGGACGAAAATTTCGTTTTTGTTCATGCGGGACTGGACATGACGGTGGCTGATCCCCTGGCGGAAAGCACTCCCTTTGCAATGGTCTGGGGAGAGAGCAGCCCGTTCGGCAGAGATAGGCTGGAGGGGCGGACCCTTGTAACCGGCCATAAAATCCGCCCGCTTCCGCTGATTGAGGCATCGCTTCTTACGAATAACTTTCAACTCGATAACGGAGCGTTCACCGCCATGCAGCCAAACTTCGGGAATCTGGTAGCCCTGAATCTGGATACCATGGAGTTGTATATTCAGCGCTGGTGTGATTGATAGTGTGCAGAGACATCATCAGTGAGACTTTTTATTGCCGCTTTTGATCAGTACAAACAGCAGGTAGGACACGACGCAAAGGTTAATGACGAGTATGGTTACTCTTGGCCAGGTTGCTCTGCGGACGACTTCAAAAATCTCGACCGGGATATACATGCCACCGGTCAGCACTCCGAACCACTCTGCCCAGGACTTTTTCATCCAGAGGCCGGCTGCTTCGATTATGCGCACGACAAAGTACATCGCCGCTGCCACTGCAATGCTCCAGAGTTTTGCGTCGCTTACATGTTCCGTCAAATCGAGAAATATACGCGGATAATGGCTGGCGGGGTTTAAGTCCAGGTGTTCGACCAACCGTATGGCTGCTTCGTGAATGTCTTTGTGAATGAAGGTCAGCAGTTCAAAGCCGACTAAAAGGACCAGCAACCCTTTGGCGCCTTCAAAAAATGCGATGATGTGCAGTCCTCGCGCATGCAGATTACTCGAGGAACGCTTTTTGTGCGTTTGGGTACGTTTCATTTTCGGAATCCACCCCTTCCTATCTTTTGCAGGTACCGGTGGTGCAGCTATGTCTCTTCGGCAGATAAGGACGTATGCGGGCAAATCCCTTGTACAGAAGACGTGCGACAGGATGTACCACCGGCATGGTTATGACGGCACCCAACAGGCCATACAACGTCGAAGCAGGAAACGCCTGCCAGATGGCCCAGAACGCTTCCACACCCCGATATACCCCGCCACTCTGGTCGATGGCATGCAGTTCATACATGAAGGCATCCAGGGTTATATGAAAGGGGGCAGGGTCGAAGCTGGGGGCACTGATGTCTACCGACCGAAGATTGCCACCATGATCCTGGCGCAGATAGTGTTCTATCTCTCTGGCGCAGACGGAACAGGATCCATCGTAGAAGACGTCGAGTGGGAAGTGCGGTTTAATTAGCATGGGCATTGTCCAGTAGTTTGACAAATACAAATGTAGTGTAAGGTTATCATGTTTCGAAACAGTCTGACATGTCAACAACAGATCACCGCCGATCACTGTTATTGTGCAAAACAGCCGTAGTATCGCAGCATTACTGCTGCCGCTGTCGGTCATATCACGCTGGTTTCATGCAACGAAGGAGCTGATTTTACGTATGCGACATTGTAATGAATCACCGCCGGGGCAACTGCTTCTGGCTATCCGGCAGTTCAATGCCGGTCAATGGTATGAGTGCCATGAAACACTGGAAGATCTGTGGATTGGCGAAGGTGGAGAGGTGCGCGAATTCTTCCAGGGGACCCTTCAGGTTGCGGTGGCCCTGCTTCACTGGCGTAACGGAAACTACGGCGGGGCGATCAGCGTCCTCACGAGCGGGGTAAAGCACTTGAGCCACGTTTCTGATGTATGCATGTGGGTGGATGTAGCCGGACTTATAGCGGATGCCAACCGGGTGCGCGAGGCCCTGGAAGATCTTGGCAGCGAACGGATGGATGAGCTGGATCCATCATATATCCCTCGGCTGCGGACGGTTTCTCAATGATCCCGCTTCTGACAATGGTGATGCTTATGACAACAAGCGTAGCGGTCGCTTCCACACACTCTCTTCCGCCATGCCCGGAAAAACCCAATTGCGTCTCCAGTCAGGCAACGGACAGCCATCGCATCGAACCGTTCACGGTTACGGGAAACGCTCTGAGTGCATTCGAAAAACTTCGGAATCTGCTCGGTCAGCGCAGCGATACTACGGTGATTTCGTCGGATGAAGCAACAATCCGCGTCGAGTTCCGAACCATGCTCGGTTTTGTTGATGACGGTTTATTTGTCCTGGATACGCCTGACGGACTGATCCATATCCGTTCAGCCGCCCGCAGTGGCTACTGGGATCTGGGCAAGAACCGCAGCCGGATGGAAGAAATACGACATGCGTTTGAAAAAGCCCGGGAGTGAGGTGCGGTGTGACCTTTATCGAGTTTCCCGGTAAGTGGTTTTTCTTCTGATGAGGGGTATACTTTTTTCAGACGATCGTTATGGGGGAATCTTGATATGAAACTGTACAGGTCTAAAATTTGGTCTCCTGTTGAAATACTCTGTCTGAAGCTGAGTGCAATCTTGTTTGGGATGATTGCCGGGGCATATTTCCCGGAAATTACGAAACAGTATGTTCTGGTCTTTATTACGGCAGCCATAATCCTTGCAATCAAGCCCGCACACTCATACTTCAAGGACTAAGCCGGTTCTTGCCGACTTTTGCTGATGCGGTCATGTGCAGGACGAACGAAGCGGCAGATACGGCCATTTCCATGAGGCCGTGATGTTATCCAGCATAAAAGGGAGGAACTTTACATGAGCTTTTCAGATAAACACGCGCTGATAATCGGTGGCAGTAGCGGCATGGGACTTGAAACGGCCCGGTTGCTGGTTAAGGCAGGGGCTGTGGTGACGCTGGTCGCCAAACACCGGGATAAGCTGGAGGAAGCCCGCAAATCGTTCGCCATTCCTGACAAGGTGCAGATCTTTCAGTGTGACCTTGCGAAATGGGATGAAGTGGACAGGCTGATTCGCTCGGTGCGAAACGAGATGAAGGATGTGAAATTCCTTGTCAACGCGGCGGGAGTATTCTCTCCCAAGTCTTTTTTGGAACATACGCGCGAAGATTATGATGCCTATATGGATCTTAACAAGGCGACCTTTTTTGTGACCCAGCAAGTGGCAAAAAATATGGTTGCAAGCGGTGGTGGAGCGATGGTCAACATCGGTTCCATGTGGGCGCACCAGGCAATTAAGGCGACGCCATCTTCGGCCTATTCCATGGCCAAAGCAGGCCTGCACTCTTTAACCCAGCATCTGGCAATGGAACTTGCGGGTTCCGGCATACGGGTTAACAGCGTGGCTCCCGCCGTGGTGGAAACGCCAATCTACAGTGCTTTTATCAAGCCCGACGAGATACATGAGACCCTGCAGGCTTTCAACGATTTCCACCCGATCGGCCGGATCGGAATGCCTGGCGATGTGGCGTCGGTGATCATGTTTCTGCTCTCGGACGAAGCACGGTGGGTAACGGGAGCGGTCTGGGATGTGGACGGCGGGGTGATGGCCGGGCGTAATCAATAACCGGTAAATTGTTACAGTGGCGTATTTAGAAAATAACAGTGGTGGCAACAGAGGTAACGGTTGAATAGCTTTTGACTGCACGCCAGAAACAACACCGTACCCTTGTTGCCACCGTTTGCAATAATCTGCTACAAATTTTATCAGCCACAACTCTCTTTTGTGTGAATCAAGGCCCTCCGGCAACCTGAATCATGGCCTGCAAGATGATCGGCAATAGAGCAGAGCACACGGTTGGCGCCTCGATTGTCCTTCTTCTTTCACAGCCACATGATTCGCGTTGCAGGTACAGCCTTTGTGGCCGGTTCTACCGGAAGACCCGCCTCAAGATAAGCATCGAATCCTCCGACCAGTTTATGTACATCATTCCACCCACGCTTCATCAGCATCTCTGCAGCCCGAGCGCTGGTCTCTTCTCCCGGGCAATCTGCAAAGACCACTATCGGCCGGTCGTGAGGCATGTCCGCCAGATGCTGTTCAAGCATGTCATTTTCTATTCGCAACGCTCCTCGAGCCTTGAACAGGCTCCAGTCGTGCTTGTGATGATGACGGAGTTCAATAAACTGAACGGGCTCACCATGGTGAATAAGATCCTTCACCGCTGCGGCGGAAACATCAAATCCTTTCAGCATTGTACTCATCTCCTTTCCTCTGAAATACCAATCAGGGTAGCGCTCCCTTCCTGTTTTGATTATACCATATCAGAGCATAGTACTGACAAGTTGAACGCGTTATTCCGAGTTGAAAAGATTTCAGAGCGTGAATTGCCATCCACCTTCAAAGGGATATACTTACCCCGGAGGTGAAAAAAATGCATTTCAGAGGAGGCTCTGTATGGATTTGAAACTTAGTGGTAAAAAAGCATTCATTTCCGGCTCAACGGCGGGGATCGGTCTGGCGACGGCCATCTCTCTGGCGCGGGAAGGAGCGCTGGTTGTCATCAACGGTCGCAGTGACGATACGGTTGCGACCGCCTTGGAACGTATAAAAAGTATGGTACCGAACGCCGCAGTGGAGGGATTCAGTGGCGACCTGGCACGAAGCGATGCAGCCGAGAGGCTCTTGCACAGGCTGCCTGATGTGGATATTCTGGTAAATAACCTGGGTATTTATGCACCCAAGCCGTTTGAAGAAATTTCCGATGAAGAGTGGAGGCGCTTTTTCGAGGTCAATGTGCTGAGTGCCGTGCGTCTTGCCCGGGCCTGGCTGCCGGGAATGAAGGAGCGCAACTGGGGACGGATCGTGTTCCTCAGCAGTGAAAGCGGCATCCAGATCCCTGCGGAAATGATTCATTACGGCATGACGAAAACCGCTCTGCTGTCTGTCTCACGCGGGATTGCCGAGATCTGTACCGGCACCGGCGTGACCTCCAACGCAATCCTGCCCGGACCGACCCGCACCGCTGGCGTGGAGGATTTTGTCTCAAAGCTGAGCGAGGGCAAGCCTTTTGCCGAGTTTGAAAAGGAGTTTATCCGCTCCATACGCCCCAGTTCGTTATTGCAGCGTTTCGCCACTCCGGAAGAGGTGGCCAACCTTATTACCTATGTGTGCAGCCCGCTGTCATCGGCCACCAACGGAGCAGCCCTGCGGGTGGACGGTGGTGTTGTGCGGGCCTGTTTCTAGGACAATGATCGGTGTTTGCATGGGGAAATAGTGCCGCAATGCTTTTATGTGGGCCAAACTTCCGGAGCTCATTGTTTCGATGCAAGGACCCGCACCACATACGGATAGATCATGTCGGTAATTATCCGGTATCCCGCTGCAACGGGATGTATGCCATCATTCTGGTTGAGGGAAGGAACACCGGCTACCCCCTGCAGGAAGAAAGGGATCAGCAGCAGGTTGTATTTTTTTGCCACCGAGGGGTAGATGGCGGCAAATGCAGACGTGTACTCCTGCCCCATATTGCTGACCATACGCATGCCGGCCAGAATCACTGTGACGTGGTTCTTTTTGAGTATGCGGATGGTCTCATCGATGTTTTTTTCCGTCACCTGCGGGTCAATACCGCGCAGGCCGTCATTAGCCCCGGTTTCCAGGATGACAATGTCGGGCTTGAGTTTGAGCACCCAGGCAATCCGTGAGAGAGTGCCGCTGCTTGTCTCACCGCTGATTCCGGCATTTACGACCCGCCAGTTAAAACCTCCTGCCTGCAGTTTTTTTTCCAGTTGGGCCGGGTAAGCATCTGCTTCGTTGACACCATAGCCGGCAGTGAGGCTGTCGCCAACGGCGACAATGGTACCTGCGACAGCGGATTGCGGCTGTTTGGCAGGTGGCGGCGGTGTGGTCTTTTCACAGCCGCCGAGCAGGCACCCCCAAACTACAAGGGCGGATAACCGCGCAGTCTTTACCATCATTCTCTCCCGTACAAAAAAAGTAGTTCTAGATTATTCATCCGCTTGTTCCCGCAGAAACAGTGCCGGTTTTACCCGCAGAATCGAGAACGAGGCTCCGAGGCCGACGGCGATGGTGAACAGTATGGTGGCCAGGGTCATCAGGATGCTGATGCCAGCGAATGGCTGATAGGCCACATCGAGCGCGAAACGGCAGATGGCCCAGGCACCTGTCTGGGCAAGAAGAAGGGCGCTCACGGCGCTTACAAGGCCGAGACACAGGTTCTCTGTGGCAAAAACCGCCAGTACGAACCGGCTCCGGGCACCGAGGATTGTGAAATAGACCGCTTCTTGAATGCGGGCGTACCGTGTGGCAAAAACAGAACTGATGATGATCAGGGCACCAGCTATGACACTGATAAAAGTGAAAAAACGGATAATTGTCGAGAGTTTTTCCATAATCCTTGCGAAAATTTTTACCGTTTCCGTCAGGTTAATGACCGTCACGTTCGGGAAGCGTGCGACAAGCCGGTTCTGGAGCGGGGCGATCTGTTCCGGGGCTACGCGAACAGCGGCGAACAGGGTTTGGGGGGCGTCATTTAGAACCGTATTCGGAAAGACAAAGTAAAAAAAGGGCTGTAGCATCTCACGGGTACTTGTACGGATACTTGCTATCCGCGCATCCATCGGAATGCCCTGGATACGGAATGTGATATGATCGCCAATGCGCATGTCCCGCATCTTCAGAACCGTGTCCAGGACCGATACCTGCGGTCCGGTCCAATCCTTCCGGAAAAGCCCGCCCCCTGAAACAATCCTTTCATCATCCAGTAGCCGGTCCCGGTAGGTCAGGTTGAACTCCCGGGCCAGGTTGTCTCCGCGCCTCAGGCGTTCTTTCTCCTGATCAACCGCAATGCCGTTGATGGCAATAACCGAGCCCCGGACGACCGGATAAAAGGTCGTGTTGATACCGAGCGCCGTGGCGAAGGCACCTTTCTGTGCCGGCAGGATGTCGATGAAGAAGAGATTCGGCGATTTCGGAGGATAGGATTGGATAAAGGTCGCATCAAGGTTTCTCTCCACGAGGGTTATGGAAAATATTACGGCCAGGGAAGCGGTCAGGGTTACAAGTGTTGACCGGGTGGCATTGCCAGGACGGAAGAGCCCTTTCAGTGCCTGGCGCAGGATCAGGTTTCCCGGATGCCGGTTTTTCATGATGTACATGGTTCCCTCAGCGCAGAGCAGGGAAACAAGAATGAGCAGACAGGTGCCAAGGACAAAATACAGCCCGGTCTTCATATCCCGTACCCGCCAGAGCACCATGGCGAGCAAAAAAAACACGGCGGCGCAAATTGTGAGCCAGGTTGGGCGGTTGCGGGCGGTGCGCTGTTCGACTTTGCCGAAAATGGCCCGGGGCTTCAGTTCCCTGAGCCGGTAGATTGGCAGGAAAGTGAAAAGGAAGACGACGATGATGCCAAGGAACAGCCCTTCGGCAACCGCACTTCCCGAAATGCCCAGCTTGACCGCGGCGGGGAGAAGCCCACGGAACAGGCTCAGGAGAAACGACTGCAGCAGGAAACTTGCGGCAAGGCCGCAGAGCGTCCCGGCCAGGCCGAGTACAAAGGTCAGCGCGAAATAATGCCTGAAGATGAACCGGCTTCCGGCCCCGACAGTTTTCATGATGGCAATGGTCCGCTCCTGCTCTTGCAAAAGGGCGGTCAGGGTACTCTGGATGCCAATCCCTGCCAAAAGCAGGGTGAAGATGCCGATAAGATCCAGAAAGAAGAGCAGATTGTCGAAGAAACGTTTGACCCCGGAAGCGGCTGTCCGGTAAGTTTCGACCCGTTCCCGGTCTTTCGTTGCCGCATGGCCCAACTCTGCGGCAACGCGGTCGATGTCCTGCTGGTTACGAACCTTGACGAGGATGGTGTAATGCACTCTGCTCCCCGTTCCGACAAGTTCCAGGGAAGCGAGATCCGCAGCGGCGATAAAAATGCGCGGACCAAGGGCAAAAAGGTTCACCGGCCGGTCGGGTTCAGCCACCACTATATCCCGGATGGTCAGGGTGGCGCTGCCTATTCTGAGCCTGTCCCCCACGTGCAGATGCAAGCGGTCAAGAAGCTGTTGTTCGACAATTACGCCGCCCGAAGTGAGCACTTCCCCGAACGGCCGACCTGAAGCCAGCGTTACGGAACCGTAGAACGGATAGCCCTTTTCAACAACTTTCAGGTCGCTCAGCAGAGACTCTTTGTTGTCAATCGTCCGCACCACCGAGTAAAAATCGTACACACGGGCAGTTTCGATTTCTTTTTGCCGTTCTCGTTCGTCAATAGCCTGGGTGAGGGATGACGAGAACGGGGAATGGGATGTGATGATGATGTCGGCGGAATGCAGCACACGGGCATCCCGCAGGAGTGATGAGTGGACGCTGCGGCTGAAACTGCCCAGGGTTACGAGCGTAACGACAGAAAGGGCGACGCAGAGTACGAAGACGGTTGACTGGCGCAGAGAACCGTTGATCTGCCGGAGGAGGAGACGGGGGCTATACATGGGCGGAGTTTGCGACAATCCTCCCGTCACGGAGGGTGACAACCCGATCTGCCGTTTGCGCGATCTCCAGGCTGTGGGTAACAAGAATCATGGTCATCCGCTGTTCGCGGTGCAATTCAAGAAGCAGTTCCAGGACAGATTTGCCGTTTGCCATGTCAAGATTGCCGGTCGGTTCATCGGCAAAGAGAATGTGCGGTTCGTTAATCAACGCCCGGCAGATGGCGCAGCGCTGTTTTTCACCTCCGGAGAGCTGATGGGGAAAGCTGGTTGCCCGGCCGGCAAGTCCGACCCGCTCAAGAAGGTGATCCGCTTTTTCCCGGGCTCGCATGTCTCCGCGCAGCTCGGCGGGAAACATCACATTCTCGAGCGCCGTGAGAGACGGGATCAGGTGGAACGACTGAAAGACGAAGCCGAAGACGACATTTCTGATTGGCGCCAGATCATCTTCCGTGAGATCGGTGATATCCCGCTCACCAAGCAGTACTCTGCCCGTTTCGGGGCGGTCGAGGCCTGAAAGGATCGAGAGGAGTGTCGATTTGCCGCTGCCGCTTTCACCTTTGATGACAAGGAATTCACCCTCTGCAACGCTAAGGGAAATGTTGTCGAGGACCGTCATTGTTCGGCCGTCGATCATATATGTTTTTGAAATGGAGCGGGTTTCTATGGCGGGCATGAATACTCCGGTAGCCAGTTCTGTAGAATGCCGGGCTGATTTGTCCGGCCTTTAAATTTGTATCTACTCCCGGGTGGCTTCAGCCCGGATTGCCTGTGCCAGATCGGCGCTCACGGCAAGGAGTGCCCGTCCGTAGGCCGCCACCAGGGAATCGTAGTCTCTGGTTCCCGCTCCCAGAGGCTCACGTATCAACGAATGCCCCGTTTTCAAAGTACCGCCTCCGGTACGGCGCAGAGCCCAGGCGGCTTCGACAGTGACGGCCTCTCCCGGAGTTGCCTCGAAACGCTGGATATCCAGCAAAATCCGGTAATCTGCATTGGTGCCGGTATGCTGGAGATATGACGAAACGTGCTCTGAGCCGAGGAGGCGTCTCAGGTTTTCTGCGATGAGCCGGGGAATCTCGCTCTTGAGCGGCTCGGCCCAGCGGTGTGATTCCAGAATGTCCACCCGATTGGCGGCAACGCGCAGCACAAGCTGCGGCCGGTCCACCACCTCGGGAAGCGTCACCGGCCCGACGACTATCGTCGGAGCTGCCGCCGTTGCCGGGGCAGACGTCTTGACCTGTGTGCCGGGTACAAGGGTGTAGAAGGTTACCCGTGGTGATCTGCTGCAACCGGTTAACGCCGAGGCCAGGCAGACGGCCAGCATTCCGGTTCTGATAAACGGGAAAAGAGCCGTAACTTCCAATTTGCTGATAGCAATAATGTTATGTTTCATTATTTTTCCTCCCGTTTACCGCGAATCAGGGATTCCGGGTGCTGCTCCAGGTAATCACTCAATACCCGCAGCGACTGAGCCGCTCTCGACACTTCCCGCATTGTATCGCGCAAGTCCAGCACTGCCGGCGCATCGCTGGAAAGAACCTGATTTGCGCCGCCCAGAGTCTTGCGTGTCTCTCTGAGCGTATTACGCACATCTTTCAGAGATTCTCGTGCCTCCAGAAGTACTGAACGTGTTTCCGGGAGCACCGAGGTGTCTATATTGTTTATCAGTCTTTCGGCGCTTTTCAGGGTAGCATCAAGGGAACGTATTGATTTACCTGCATCGCCGGCAAGTTCCTCCAACGGCATCTTTTCAATTTTCTGGACAATATGCATCAGTTTCTTTTGCAACTGGCTCATGGAACCGGGAACGGTGGGAAAGCCGGGCGGAGTTGTGCTCCAGTCGATTTTCGAGGGTTTTGCCGCGGGGAAGAAATCCAGTGCGACATACAGTTGGCCGGTCAACAGGTTTCCGCTTTTAATCTCTGCCCGTAAACCATGTGCGACGAGCGCAGTGAGGAGAGACCGGGAATCCGGGGGCTTAATCTGCTGCAACGTATTGTGGTGCTGCGGATGGAGTCGCTCCGGATAAAACTGTATCTCAACCGGGATGGAAAGTTCCGAGTTTCTTGAGTCCAGTGCCACGTCGATCTTTGTTACTTCGCCCACGGTAACCCCCTGGAGATCAACCGGCGCTCCGACGGAAAGGCCGCGCACCGATTCCTTGAACACGAGGAGGTAGGGCTCGACCCTTTCCGCGTGCTTCAGCGCCTCATCTCTGGTGCTGAACAGAGGAAAAACGCTGTTGGAGGCGGCCGGTTGCGCGTCAGCCTGGTCTTGGGGCGTCTGGAAGGCAATGCCTCCCAGAAGAATTGAAACCATGGATTCCGTGTTGATCTTTACACCGTTTGCGTTGAGGGTCAGGTCAATGCCGCTTGCGTGCCAGAAAATGGAACTGGTCTTGACATACTGGTCGAACGGGGCGCGGATGAAAGCCTTTATGGTGACCCCTTTGCCGTCCCGGTCAAGTTCTGTGCTGATAACCTGTCCCACCTGCATGCGACGGTATAAAATCGGCGAGGAGGTGTCGAGTGAGCCGACATCGGCAGCGTGGAGGATAAACAGGCGCCCCGGTATGTCCATCGAAACCGCTGGCGGCGTCTCAAGACCGATGAATTCATCCCGGCTTTCATTCGAGGTGCCGGCATCGACGCCAATGTAGGACCCGCCGACCAGCGTTCCGAGCCCGGAAACAGTGCCGCCCGATATCCGGGCGCGTACCACCCAGAAGCGTGTGTCTTTAACCAGGAGTCCTCTGGCATCCTTCGACAGTTCGGCGGTTACTACCACGTGAGAACGGTCCTTGGCGATGGCAAGCCCCTTTACTTCGCCAATCTGCACATCCTTGTACTTGATCTTGGTTTTACCCGCCTCCATTCCTTCGCCGGTCTTGAAGGTGATGGTGATGGTCTCCCCGCGATCCACAAAAAACTTGACCGCGAGCGAAAGGCCGATAAGCGCTGCGACGATCGGAATGATCCAGACCAATTGAATCGAGAAGCGTCGCTTTGGTTCACTGACAGCGTCGGGAATATCGGAGAGGTCAGGCTTTTGAGGCGTTTCGGTCATGAATTTCTCTCTTTCTGAAAAGGGTCCCAGATCATACGTGGGTCGAATTGCATGGACGCAAACATGGTCAGTACTACAACAGCGCCAAAAGCAAGCGCGCCGGGCCCAGCTTTTACCGTGGCGATGTTTCCAAGTCTCACCAGTGCGGCCAGGAGTGTTACCACATAGATAT
This sequence comes from Geobacteraceae bacterium, assembly GCA_027404165.1. The sequence continues at coordinate 146,052 of DAHZCG010000006.1, read as the reverse complement.
CCAGCATCGACCAGCGGCCGACAAACTCTACCATCCGGTAGAGCTGGGTACGCTGTCTGGGGCGCCATCTGGAACGGCGCTGCACCGAAACGAGCAGCAAGGTGAGTGAGATCAGTTTAAGCAGCGGAATCGTAACGCTGGCTATGAACACGACAACGGCAATCGCGTAGGAGCCCGTTTTCCATAGCTGGATCACGCCGCTCATGATGGTGTCCCTGCGGTAACTGAAGAGCGAACCGGTCTCCATTATCGTCAGGAGGTTCGCGGGGATATAGAGGATGTAGGCGGCTAGCAGCAGTGCCCAGCACCGTGCCACGCTGCCGGGCTTGCGGAAATGCAGGGAGGCGCCGCAGCGGGGACAACGAGCCTGAGCCGACTCCGGTCCCCGCCTGGATACGAGGTTGCAGACATGGCAGGAGCAAAGACCCTGTCCGGCGGCGTTGGCTGCCAACTCTGTCACGAGCCCACCTCTGTATCCGGTTTTTTGTCCAGGCGGGCCCAGACATCCCGGGCACTGAACGATGCGGCGGCGGCAGCAAGCATCAGGGTCAGAATCCCGAAAGACCAAAGAGCAATGCCGGGAATGACTTTGAACGAGCTGGTAAGTTTCACCAGCGAAACCAGTACACCGAGCATGAACACCTCGACCATGCCCCACGGTTCGACAATCCGTAACATGCGCAGGATGAAGGTGTACCCGACAGGCACGCGCTGAAATTTGAGCGGCAGCAGGAGATAGCTCATCGTGATAAGCTCCAGTGCCGGGATGAAGAAAGCTGTCAGGAAAACAAGCAGTGAAACGGGCTGCATCTGCTGGTTCCAGAGAGAACGCACGGCCCCTGCAAGGTTGATTGCCCTATGGGAGTCCTGAACCTCGATCGCGAAAATTGGAAATGCATTGGCTATCACGAACAGCACGGCGGCGGTCAGGGTATAGGCGAGCGTGCGGTCTATGCTGTCGGTGGCGTTGCGATACAGCACCGCGCCGCAACGGCTGCAGCTGGCTGCGCAGCCACGATTGAGGGGAATCTCCCGCTGGAGCAGATCGCAGTCGTGGCAGACAATAAGTTGAGTAGGGAAGTGGGGCATCAGGAACCTGGTTCCTTTTTTATTTATATTTTAATAGCGGCAGTCACATAAGTGGTTTTGAATCTCAAGTCCGTTTTCAACCAACTAATTCGAATTTGTTTGCGCCGGTCAATACGGGGCCGGATTGCCGGTTAACGGGACTGGCCATCACACTATTAGCCGGAATTTCAGGTGATTTGTTATTTCAGCCACACTGCTTGACATTATACCGTTTTTTGCAGCTGATACCCGGTATCCATATTTTTCCCTTCTAAAACAGGGGATTGCTGGGAATGTACAATACTTTGTAACGGTTTGGCAAATATTTACCCGTATTGCATGTGTAAGATAAATCTGTAAAGATGGTGGTGTAATAAAAAGTTCTGGACAAGAGGGAGAACCATAATGGCAATGACTGTAGAAATCAAAGGGAACAAGCTTTGCATTGAAATAGATCTGGAAAAGCCGACGCCGTCTGCATCCGGCAAAACCCTGGTGGTTGCCAGCACGCGTGGAAATGCTGTCACTACTGCCGAGGTAGACGGAAAACCGATCACGATCGGGCTTAATGCCTATATTAAGCCGTAATGAAGGCAGAAGTCTATTCGATAACATACCGGATACCCTTGACAGATGCCCAACAGGCCAGGCTCGACAGGAAGTGGCCAGACGGAGATCCGTTGATCTCTTACGAAAAGATCGAGGCCCTGCTTGAACCGCTGCCGGTGGAAGATATTTACTGGTCCGACCACACGGGACAATTCCTGTATTTTACCGTCCGCGGAGACGGCATTGAAGGTACCGTTGCCGAAGTGGTGGAGAGGCTGGAGAGAAAGTTGGGTTTGATCTGATGTGGTCAAGCTAGAGACGGTGGGCTGATTCTTATTCAGTCACAACTTTGATTTCTTGAAGAATTTCTATTTGTCTCTGCAGCAGATATCTGGCTATCTCACGATCTAATATCTTGTCTGGCTCAGTGATGAACCTGTACCTTCTTGGAAAGGTATCTCCGTCAATGCCGACAAGAGTGGCCTGAGTTCGTATGTTATAATTTTCATTTTGAGCCATGTTGTGCAGTGTGAACGATAGAGTTGTTTCTTCACCTTTTTCAAGACAACAGGGGGTGTCAATCTGAACACAGGCGCCGTTTATTGATATTTCAACAAGCTTGCCTTTAGCTAACCCCTCATTGGTTTTGAAAGCAGCATTTTGAGGTTTTCCTAGTGTCAACCGGAGATAGTTTCTTCTTTCTGCCATGATTTCAACATAGCACAGTTTCCTCAACGTTGCGGCACGTTTGCTGATATTTACATATTGAATATTTGCATGGACATCATGAACCAGTATCTTGCTGCGTATGAATGTGTAATGGTGATCCTTCATGGTAAATGCCTGATATGGTGCAACATCAACGTCGATCATGTCTTTCTCGATGCTGATAATATGGCCAGGACATGATACAGGCAACCCTTGATAATAATTGATCAGGGTGATTTGGAATTTAGGCTGTCTGGCCAGTTCCTCTTTAAACAGATAAAGAATTTCAGCCTGATCTTCATCAAAGGTATTCTGTATTCTGGTGCTGTAGAGGTATGAGTCGTCCATAAATAGCCCGTTTCTAAAAAGAGGGAATGCTGTTATGTAAACTAACAAAACGATTTATTAGGTCTATCTTCATCCACACGGGGTATTTATGCGAACGCATGGCCAAATATAAATTGGCATCATCAGTTACTCAAGAAACCCACTTAATTATGTGGTGGATTTTTTAGTTGTACAACCTTTTCTGGAGGAGAATATTTATTCTTCTGGTGCTGATGCTCCTGATGGTTAAAACTAATCCCCACGCCATTAGAATTAAGCTCAACTATCCTTCCAGTATACTTTGCGGAACTCAATTTAGTAGTGCCAGTTAGCATAAGGCCGCACATTTCTCCAACGTGCAGGCCATTTGGAATGTTATCATTCAGTTTAATTAATGCACCAGTCAATGACAAATCACCTAGCAGTGCCTGATAGGTGACTCCATCAAGACCCATCAGAAGACAATGTGAACCTGTTGTTATTTTGAAATCGTTCTCACTTTTCATATGAATTACTCCTTAATTTTTAAAAATACCACTTTAACCGGACAATGAATGAACTAATTGCAGGAAATTATCATTGCGAGGGGAAAGGTCACACAAGAGTTGTATGTGTCGGGTCTTTGTTACTGATGTGTAAAACTAATTCCTACAATATCAGATTCAAGTCTTACTATCACACCTGTGAATTTTGTTGAGAATGTATTAGGAGTTTCACTCAGTGTCAGCTCACACGTATCCTCTAAGTGCAAGCCATGGAAAATATTATTAATCTCAATCAATGCCCCGCCTAATGATAAATTAACAAGTCGTGCATGATAGGTAATCCCGTTGCCACTCGTTAAGAGACAATGGGAATCACCTTTGATTCTTAAATTATGTCTCGTGCTTTCCATACAAGTCACTCATCTGGAGCTGGTTTAGCCATGTTTGGCTTTGTAACAACAGGATGCCTGTTGTTACTTTACCCGATTGAGATAATTCAAGCATTGCAAGAACTTTTGGATATGGGATGAAAACCACAACGGATAGACGAGCATTTTTACTCATCTATTCTTTATCAGGTTTCATTGCAATAATCAGGTCATTAAGCTGCTCATCACCATGAGAATTTATATCGCTCTCTTTTGGTGATTTCTGCTTCTGGTTCACATCAGCATCAAAGAGACCAGCGGCTAAATCAACTTCGGATACATCCGGAAACATAGGTTTTGACTTAGTCTGTAGTTTCTTTTTAGCGGCATAGGCGACGCTGCCTACGAGCACAGCAGCAACGGTAATGGTAAAAATTGTGGAGTATCGTTTATTCATTTTGAATAACCTCTGATCTGTTATGCATACATTGGTATTGAATTGGCCTCTACTCAAATTGAGACACAGATTGCTTTGCATTATACCACTATGAGGCAGGATGTCATCGTTGAAATACGAAGTTTTTGGAGGTACTCGGTTTCGGCTTTGATGTCTGCAGATTCAGGGAATCACCAGAGCGGCATGACAGTTTGGCGGTAGGTCACTAAAAACAGAGGGGCAGTCAGTAAAACCTGTCCCTCTGTTTAGTAGTGCTATCTGCTGCAATGAGCAGGTTAAGGTCCGTAAAGCAAATTGTTGAGCATGTCATCGGTTTCTTTTAGCTTATTTTTAAGCTTCTTGAGCTCTTCGGCCGTATAAACTTTCCGGCCCTTCTTGATTTCAGCATTCAGTTTCTCTATCTTTTGCTGGATGCTCATGGTTGTATCCCTGCACCCTTGGGAAATAAGGAGGCATTCATCTTTTTTTGTTTCGGACATTCCCTTGTCGTCGGCATAAGAAATCCCAAGTCCCATACATGTTACTGCCAGCACTAAACTCACAACTAACTTTTTCATGATAACCCCTCCACAGATAAGTTATACTACACATGTGTTAATAATACCAAATCCAGGCCCAAAAGAATGTTACAATTTAGTAAATTAATAGATGCCATCATCATTATAGCCCATTTTGTTGTAATCTGACACTTTCAGGAGTGTGGATAATGAAAATCAACGAAAGACCACGGGAACAACTTCATCCTTAATCAGAGTGAACCGATTGTCAGCAGAGCGTATTCTGTTGCTCCGTCAGGCTCTTAAAGGCGTTTATGCACGATCAGGCGAGGTCGAAACGGTCAAGGTCCATTACTTTTCCCCACGCAGCTACAAAGTCGTGCAGGAACTTCTCCCGGGAGTCCTCACATCCATAGACTTCCGCCAAGGCCCGGAGCTGAGAGTTCGAACCGAAGATGAGATCGACACGGGTGCCGGTCCACTTGAGTTCTCCTGTTGCGCGATCTCGCCCCTCGAACACGTCGTCGGCTTCCGAGGCCGCTTTCCACGTGGTGCCCATGTCGAGAAGGTTCACAAAGAAGTCATTGGTGAGCGTTTCTGGCCGCTTGGTGAAGACGCCGTGTTGGGACTGTCCGTAGTTGGTTTTCAGGACGCGCATACCGCCAAGGAGAACCGTCATCTCAGGGGCGGTCAGCGTCAGCAATTGCGCCCGGTCAACCAGCAACTCCTCTGCCGATACGGTGTATTTGGTCTTGAGGTAGTTACGGAAACCATCTGCTTCCGGCTCCAGAACGGAAAATGCCTCAACATCGGTTTGCTCCTGCGAGGCGTCCATGCGGCCAGGCGTGAAGGGAACCGTCACATTTTGACCACCATTTTTCGCCGCCTGTTCGACACCAGCACAACCCGCCAACACGATCAGGTCAGCCATGGAGACCTTTTTGCCGAACCCACTTTGAATGTTTTCCAGTGTTTTCAACACTTTTGCCAATTGATCCGGTTGGTTGACTTTCCAATTCTTTTGGGGGGCCAGACGAATGCGGGCACCGTTCGCGCCGCCGCGCATGTCGGAACCACGGAAGGTTGAAGCTGATGCCCAGGCGGTTGAAACCAGCTCGGAGATTGACAGGCCGGAATCAAGGACCTTGCCCTTTAGTGTGGCGATATCACTCTCATTGATCAGTTCATGATCGACTGCAGGGATTGGATCCTGCCAAATAAGTTCCTCTACAGGAACTTCGGGGCCGAGATAGCGAGCGCGAGGACCCATATCCCGGTGTGTCAACTTGAACCATGCGCGGGCGAAGGCATCTGCAAACTCTTCCGGGTTTTTATGGAAGCGTCGCGCAATCGGTTCATAGATCGGGTCCATCCGCATCGCCATGTCGGCGGTGGTCATCATGATCGGAACCCGCTTCGACGAATCGTGAGCGGCCGGAGCAAGGTTTTTTTCAGTCGCATCCTTCGGCGTCCATTGGTTTGCGCCCGCCGGGCTTTTTGTCAGTACCCACTCGTTGCCAAACAGCATGTTAAAATAGTTCATGTCCCACTTTGTCGGGGTAGGGTTCCATGCTCCTTCCAAGCCGCTGCCAATCTGGTCGCCACCTTTGCCGCTGCCATGGCTGCATTTCCAGCCGAGTCCCTGCTCTTCGATACCAGCCGCCTCGGGTTCAGGCCCAACCAGCGCAGCATCGCCGGCACCGTGGCATTTACCAAAGGTGTGCCCGCCGGCGGTAAGCGCCACTGTCTCCTCATCGTTCATTGCCATGCGTGCAAACGTCTCCCGAACGTCCCGTCCTGACGCGATCGGATCCGGGTTGCCGTTCGGCCCTTCCGGGTTCACGTAGATCAGGCCCATCTGCACTGCGGCGAGAGGATTGTCGAGTTTCCTGTCGCCGGAGTAGCGCTTGTCTCCAAGCCAGGTGTCCTCATCTCCCCAGTAAATGTCTTCTTCCGGTTCCCAGATATCTTCGCGCCCGCCGCCGAAGCCGAATGTCTTAAAGCCCATGGACTCGAGAGCGCAGTTGCCTGCAAGGATCATCAGGTCGGCCCAGGAAATTTTCCTGCCGTATTTTTGCTTGATCGGCCAAAGCAGACGGCGCGCCTTGTCGAGGTTAACGTTGTCCGGCCAGCTGTTAAGTGGCGGGAAACGCTGGTTACCGGAGCCCGCTCCCCCACGGCCATCGCCGGTGCGGTAGGTGCCCGCGCTGTGCCATGCCATCCGGATGAAGAGCGGCCCGTAGTGACCGTAGTCAGCCGGCCACCACTCCTGGGAGTCAGTCATCAGCGCATAGAGATCCTTCTTCAGAGCCTGCAGGTCGAGTTTTTTGAATTCATCGGCGTAGTTGAACTTCTCGCCCATTGGGTTGATCATGGAAGAATTCTGATGAAGGATCTTGAGGTTCAACTGTTTCGGCCACCAGTCCCGGTTTGTTGTACCCCTGTTGGCAGTGGGTTTGTCAACTCTGCCCGTTATCGGGCACGTGCTAACTTTATTCATCTCTGTTCTCCTTTCGTCTGAGCTGGATTTAGACACAACTAGGGATTATATGACTAGACACAGTATACCCCAATTTTGGAGAGTATGTTTCAGTTGCCCCCTTTCTGTGTAATAAAATATCCTGAAATATATGGAATTTACGCTGAAGTAACCCTTTGACGGTAAAACAGAAAATGTAACATCCCCGGAAGGGTTGTTACATTTTCTGTCGTGCGGGGAGGAGACCAATGTGCAGTTGCAGTCTGCTTTCCCTGTTTACTGCCAGGCCGGTTGCGGCAGCGGCGTCAACTGCGGAATGCCGTGATTGCGCTTGGCGGTGGTTCTGTTTTTAAGAACCAGTGCTGCAGCATTATTTTCGCAGAAGGAACGGGGTTCATAGGTCCGTCCAGCCGCAAGTTGCTCTTCCTCTTTCTTCAGGCGCATGAAAACATACCGGCCGATAAGCGGGGCAATCAGGCGTGTCTTCCAGCCGAATTCGGCATAAATATCCGCAAGAAGAGTGCTTGCCTTTCCTCGAATCTGCGGAATCAGATGATAATACCGTTTCATCGCCCAGACAGCCCCCGCGTAGGTGGAGCGGAGCGGCGCAGCTTCCCAGGCGAGGCGTTCCCGAACGCTGCGGGAATGTGATTTATGCTTCTGCCACCCGTTCAGGAGTACCCGGAAAAGACGCAGAAGACTGGGGCCGTTCGCATCAAAATCCCTGCGGAAGGCGTCCAACAGGTGGTTCTCTTCCTCCCCGTTTTTAAAATGGGGATGGCGATAGTTGAAGCGATACTGACCGTGGGCATCGGCAAAGGGAAATTCTGATTCAGGGAGGAGAGTTCCCTCACGCTTGTGTTTTTCATGAAGGGGAGTGCCGGGAATCGGCGTGTACAGCATAAACTGATGAAAAACCGTATCGTGACTGACGGCATAGTCGATGATAGCCCCCAGATCTTTCGGACGGTGATCTTCAAGGCCGAGAATTGATGAGCCGAGAACCCGGATGCCGTTGGCCTGCAGATGGTGTACGAGGCTAAGGGTATCGACCCCCTTGAGCTTGTCATAGGCGCTCTCTTCTCCTTCAAGTCCCATCCAGACGAAACCGATTCCCAATCCCAGCAACTGATCCATCGAATAGGATTTCAGTACCCGTGCCGAGCTGAATACGGAGAGTGACCAGTTCTTGCCGTTGGCCGCCATAAGCTCCAACAGTCGCAACGCCCGTTTACGGTGCAGCAGGAAATTCTCGTCGAGGACAAAAAAGGAGCGCACCTTCAGCTTTTGTTCGATGTCGCACATGACGGCATAGAGCTCATCGCCGGTCTCATAGAAATTTATGAATTTCCCTTTCCCGCCGAACTGGGCGGAGGTGGAGCAGAAGTTACACCCCATGGGACAGCCGACGGAGGGGATGAGGATTGCCGCCGTCCGTTCCGGACTGTCGCCAAGACTTAACCCCATGGCTTTTGAGCCAAAGCCGGAAAAGGCCGCGGGGTGTTTGATCGGCTTTTGGTCATCCTGGCCGAGGTAGCGCTGAAACCAGCGAACCCCTTCGCCGCGAACGATAAGGTCGGCATCAATCATCTGATCAAGCCCCTCCTTGTTGGCGATATGTCCGCCGACAACAATCGTTGCTCCCGGCTGATAACGGCGGACCAGTTCGCACATCTTGACCACTTTGCCGACATTGGCAATAATGCCGCTGATGCCGATGACGTCATAGATTTGTTGACGGATATGTTCGGTGAAGCTCTCCAGAGTCGGGAAATCCAGGAGGGTGCAGGGGGCGTCAAGATTTTCCTGTATCATCATCAGCCCAAAGGAGCGGTGAAACATACGGAGAGAGAAACCGCCCTGGAGACGGGTTACCTGATTCTGGTACAGTTCCATCGGGTTGGCTTTGCGGCTGCCGTACTGATCGTCCTGGCCATACGGGCCGAAGACGCTTGAAAGAAGGACACGGGCTCTGGTTGCCAGAGGATGCGGGGCGGGAAATGTTGGGGGTTGAAGCATTTTATTCTCCTTGTGTGTCTCTTGCGAGGGTGATTCTGTTACATGAGCGGAGAGTGAGTAAAAGAGAGAACGTAACGTTGCAGCCTGACAGAGTAAAACGTTTGGCGAAGGTCGGTGATGAGGGTGGAAAAATCAGGGGGCTCAGTGTGGCTTTCGTCTGTAACCGTTCGGATGTAACATGCTCGATAAATCGTGTGTAAAAAGGCTTTCAGTGACTGGCATCACGTAAAACGATCATACTCATTCCAAAGGATGGAGTACAGCTGCTTGCTGTACTTCACCTTCTCAGTATAGAGACACGGAAGAAAAATAAGAAGGGGTACCATGCGTTTTACAATACTTTTACAATGGTCAATAGTGAGTTTTTGAAAAAAACCAGACTTTCCGGTTAACTCTTCGTGCCATGAAACTAATGTGCCGGATAAAACCTACGGATACTGGGATTGCAAGAGTTTGATTGCACGGGTAAAAATGGAATGGGAGGCGAGGGGTGAAGGTTTTCCTTCACCATACTCAATAGCATTGTCGTTGTCCACGTACGAGAGTGAATATAAATCGCAACAAATCATAACATGGGGTAAAAAACTTCACTTCGCGAATCCCGCGCTATAAATCTGACAAACTCACCTGACTCACCGAAACGTCCGTTATATTTGTTACCACGATACTGATTTGTTCTCGGAAACTATCGCATAACCATAGTATATTACACACTATTTCATATTCGATTGATTGGCTTGATTCTTGCCGTAGTTTCTCTGTTTGACGCTGGTATAATAGGAGTTGACCGGTGATCGCGATCCGATGGAGGAGAGAACCATGCCATAATCCGCAAGATGCCCTGTTCGATCATGGTGGTGAAATAAGTAATCGTGAAAACGTCCAGAGAGGGTGATTTTCGGTTTCTCACCCAACATTTGCCTGTTACGGAGGTTGCAATGAAGGATGCCAGCATTGATCTGCTCTGCATTAACACGATTCGCTTTCTCTCGATCGATGCGGTGCAGAAAGCCAACAGCGGACATCCAGAACGGGGCCATACGCCGGGAGTCGAGATTACCACCGGCCCCCTTGGCCAGGGGTTCGGCAACGGCGTGGGAATGGCCATGGCCGAGGCACACCTTGCGGCCCGTTATAATCGACCAGGCTTCGCTATCATCGATCATTTCACCTATGGGATAGTCAGCGATGGCGATCTGATGGAAGGGATTGCTGCGGAGGCAGCCTCCCTTGCCGGCCATCTGCAACTGGGCAAGCTGATCTATTTCTACGACGACAACCGCATCACCCTTGCAGCGGCAACCGACCTCACCTTCACCGAGGACCGTGGCAAAAGATTCGCGGCCTATGGCTGGCACGTGCAGACGGTGACGGACGGCAACGATCCGGAAGCGATTCATTGCGCCCTTGAAATAGCTCGTTCCACTGCCGACAAGCCTTCCCTCATAATTGTTCGCACCCATATCGGCTTTGGTTCCCCTCACAAGCAGGACACGTTCGAGGCGCACGGATCCCCACTCGGAGAGGATGAAGTGCGTTGTACCAAGGAAAACCTGGGATGGCAGACGGCACCGGATTTCCTTATTCCGGAGGAAGTCCTGCGCCATTTCCGTCAGGCGCTGCCACGGGGGAAAGAGGCAGAGAAGACGTGGGATGCGATGCTCACCGCCTATGCCCGTGAGCACCCGGAGCTCGCCCAGGAGCTGCGCCAGGTGATTGAAGGGAACCTTCCCGAAGGCTGGGACGCAGATATCCCCTCGTTCCCCGCCGATCCAAAAGGCATGGCACGCCGGGCAGCATCGGGAAAAGTAATGAATGCCATCGCTCCCCGACTTCCCTCTCTCGTTGGCGGTTCCGCGGATCTCGACCCATTGACCCTTACCGCACTAAAGGGCATGGGAGACTTTGAAAGTCCCGATATGCAGCCAGCCGACCGGCAGGGGATAGTAGGTGGAGTGTGGGGGTATGCAGGGAGAAATTTCCATTTCAATGTTCGCGAGCACGCCATGGCGGCAGCAATTAACGGCATTGCGGCCCACGGGGGGCTTATCCCCTACGTGGGAATCGACGGTGATATCCTTGGGGTGAATCAGTTCGGTGCTTCGGCTCCTGGTGAGATCGTGCTTCGAGAATACGGTTTTACCGTGGAAAACGTCTGCCAGCGAGCCCTTGCTCTGCTGGGGAACATGAAGGAGAACTTCTGATGCGTGTCGGAATTGCTTCAGATCATGGTGGCTTTGCCATGAAAGAGCAGATGACGGCGGCACTCAAGTCAGCCGGCCACGAGGTGACCGATTTCGGTGCCCTTCAACTGGATCCTGCCGATGACTACCCCGATTTCGTCATTCCCTTGGCAAAAGCCGTGGCAAGAGGTGAGGTGGAACGGGGCATCGCCCTCTGCAGCAGCGGCGTGGGAGCATCAATAGTCGCCAACAAAGTCAACGGAGTGCACGCCGCCCTGATCCATGATCACTTCTCCGCTCATCAGGGGGTTGAAGACGATGACATGAACATCATCTGCCTGGGCAGCCTGGTGGCTGGCAAGGCCCTGGCATGGGAACTGGTCCAGACTTTTCTCACCGCCATTTTCAGCGGTGCGGAACGCCATTGCCGCCGCCTGGCCAAGATAGCAGCACTTGAAAGAGAGGTTAAAACATCATGAAAAATAATCCGCTTTTGAAGCTGGAGAGTTTCGGCCAAAGCATCTGGCTCGATTTCATCAGCCGCGGCATGCTCGACTCGGGTGACCTACTGCGCTTGATTAACGAAGATGGAGTGACTGGGGTTACGTCAAACCCTTCCATTTTCGAAAAGGCTATAGCCGAGAGCAACGATTACGATGAGACCATCCGTTCCCTGACTCGTAAAAGGAAAAATGCCGCGGAGATCTATGAAGAGCTGGTTGTGGAAGACATCCGGCGTACCGCTGATCTGTTTCGTCCGCTTTACGACCGGATGGAAGGAAGAGACGGCTTCGTGAGCCTTGAGGTCTCGCCCCGTCTGGCCCGTGATAGTGCCGGTACTCTCCGGGAGGCCCGCCACCTTTGGATGAGGGTAGATCGTCCAAACCTGCTGATCAAAGTCCCAGGCACTCATGAAGGGCTTACGGTGATACGCCAGCTCATCAGCGAAGGAATCAATGTCAACGTGACGCTCCTCTTCGGCCTCCCCCGCTATCAGGAAGTAGCCGAAGCCTATATTTCAGGGCTAGAAATGCGGGCGGCCAGCGGACTTCCGCTGGATTGTATCAGCTCGGTAGCCAGTTTCTTCTTGAGCCGCATCGATGTGCTGGTCGACCAGTTGCTGGATGAGAAACTCAAGGAAGGGGGACGACATGAGAACAATGTTTTCCTGCTCCATGGAAAAGTGGCAATTGCCAGCGCCAGGTCAGCCTATCAGCTCTACAAAGAGATTCATACCAGCGAGAGATTCCGCACGCTTGCTGACGAAGGTGCCCGGCCCCAGCGAGTCCTGTGGGCCAGCACCAGCACTAAAAATCCGGCTGAGAGCGACGTGAAATATGTGGAAGCACTGATCGGACCGGAGACGATAAACACCATTCCCCTTGAAACCCTGAACGCCTACCGTGATCATGGTAACCCCGCTCTCCGCCTGGAAGATGATCTGGAAGAGACCGAACAGCTCTTGCAGCATCTGGCAGAAACAGGCATCAACATCGATGCGGTTACCAGTCAACTGGAGAACGAAGGAATAGAGAAGTTTGTCAAACCCTTTGACAAACTGATTCAGGCTCTGGAGCGAAAGAAAAATGAAACTGCCGGCGCGACTAAACTGAAGTGATGATGACAATATCGACACTTTTTCTCGATATCGGCGGTGTTCTTATGACAAACGGCTGGGACCGCAAGGCCCGTCGTCTGGCAGGTGAGACTTTCTGTCTCGATTACGAAGAGATGGACGAGCGCCATCATCTTACCTTCGACACCTACGAAGTGGGCAAGCTCTCCTTGGACGAGTACCTGGACCGCATTGTGTTCTACGAGGAGCGCCGATTTACGCGGGATAGTTTTCGTTCGTTCATGTTTGCCCAGTCACGCGCCTTCCCGGAGATGATTGAGTTGGTCTCTCATCTCAAAGCACGCCACGGGCTGAAGGTGGCAGCGGTAAGCAACGAGGGGCGCGAACTGAACGAGTACCGGATCAGAACCTCCGAGCTCGGTAAGATCATTGATTTCTTCATCTCCTCCAGTTTCGTCCATTATCGTAAACCGGATGCTGACATTTACCGGATCGCCCTCGATATTGCCCAGGTGATGCCGGAGCAGGTGCTGTATATCGATGATCGGCCGATGTTTGTTGATGTGGCGAAGAATCTGGGTATTCAGGGTATTGTCCATACAACCTGTGAGCTGACCCGAGCCAAGCTGGCGGCGGTCGGACTCACATAATATCAGGAGGCGTCTGATGACCACCCTTAGACGGCGGATTGCTGTGGTTGGTGGACCGGGATGCCGCTGGTCTCTTGCGACAACGAAAGGAGTGATAATCCATGAGTTCTACAATTATACCGCTCACACAACTTCCGGCTTGGCAAGTGCTGGAGTCCCACTTTCAGAAAATCAAGAATATCCATCTGCGGCAGTTATTTGCCGATGACCCGCAACGCGGCACGCGTTTCACGATCGAGGATGTCGGGTTCTATTTTGACTACTCCAAAAATCGCATCACCGAGGAAACCATCAGGCTGCTTCTGGGACTGGCAGACGAATCCGGGCTGCGCGAACGTATCGACGCCATGTTCAGCGGTGAAAAAATCAACACTACAGAGAACCGTGCGGTGCTCCATGTGGCGCTGCGCGCAGCCCGCGATCAATCGATCATGGTCGATGGAACAAATGTGGTGCCTCATGTCCACGAAGTTCTGGACAGAATGGGCCGATTCGCCAATCGCGTTCGTAGCGGACAATGGCTTGGACATACCGGCAAGCGCATCCGAACTGTCATCAACATCGGCATCGGCGGCTCGGATCTCGGCCCGGTGATGGCCTATGAAGCGTTACGCCACTATAGCCAGCGCGACATGGCCTTTCGTTTCGTCTCAAACGTTGATGGCACCGATTTTGCGGAAGCAATTCATGGCCTTGATGCGGAAGAGACGCTGTTTATCATTTCCTCGAAAACCTTCACCACCCTGGAAACAATGACCAATGCCCGTACTGCACGGCAATGGGCCGTGCAGACCATGGGGGACGAGCAGGCTGTTGCCCGGCACTTTGTCGCCGTCTCGACCAATAGTGAAGCGGTGGCGAAGTTCGGGATCGATACGGAAAACATGTTCGGCTTTTGGGACTGGGTTGGCGGGCGCTACTCGATGGATTCGGCCATTGGCCTTTCTACCATGCTGGCCATCGGCCCGGAACATTTCCGTTCCATGCTGGCCGGATTCCGGGTGATGGACGACCATTTTCGGACCGCCCCGTTTGCCAGAAACCTGCCGGTACTGATGGGCCTGCTATCCGTATGGTACAGCAGTTTCTTTGCGGCGCAGACAGCGGCAATACTCCCCTACGACCAGTATCTGAAACGTTTCCCGGCCTACCTCCAGCAACTGGCCATGGAAAGCAACGGCAAGCACGTCACACTGGATGGCCAGCCGGTTTCGTACCAGACAGGACCGATCTTATGGGGTGAGCCGGGAACCAATGGCCAACACTCATTTTACCAGCTCATACATCAGGGGACCAGACTCATTCCCTGCGATTTCATCGGTTTTTGCCAGACCGTCAACCCACTTGATTCGCATCATGACATATTAATGGCGAACCTGTTCGCCCAGACAGAAGCGCTCGCCTTCGGCAAGACGGCGGATGAGGTAAGGAATGAGGGGACTCCAGATGGGCTAGTGGCGCATCGCGTGTTCGAGGGAAATCGGCCGACGAACACGATCCTTGCCGAACGACTGACGCCCGAGACTCTGGGCAAACTGGTGGCACTCTACGAACACAGCGTTTTCACCCAGGGGACGGTCTGGCAGATTGATTCCTTCGACCAGTGGGGCGTTGAGCTAGGCAAGGTACTGGCAATGAAGATCTTGCCGGAGTTGGATCTGGTCGGAGAATCTGAGCTTTTGCATGACAGCTCGACTAATGCGCTAATCCGGCGCTACAAGAGCTTTAAATTGCACCACATTTAGGAGTTATGCATGAAACCGGGTTATGAACCATACAGACATGGTGAATCATACTAGCGGTTGGATGGGTGGAGGGATATGGATCTGAACGGTGATCGGCCTTGTGGTGGACATGCCGACTGGCCTGATACTCTGGAATAATTGGGCGTGAATACTGTATATCGCGATAACGGGGAGTGAAAAGCCATGAAAGTCAGCCCCTTTGCAGGCAAGCCTGCCGATCCAGCAATGCTGGTGAACGTGCCCGGACTCATTACGTCATACTATACGGAGGTGCCTGATCCTTCGGTGCCGGCGCAACGGGTGGCCTTCGGCACCTCGGGACATCGGGGTTCCGCATTTGATCTGGCATTCAATGAATGGCATATCCTCGCCATCAGTCAGGCCATCTGTTTATACCGGAAACAGCAGCAGATCAATGGCCCTTTGTTTCTGGGTATGGACACCCATGCGCTCTCGGTACCGGCTTGTGCCAGCGCGCTTGAGGTTCTGGCGGCAAACGAGGTGGAAGTCATGATCGCGCAAGGGGATGAATATACACCGACACCGGTCGTTTCCCACGCGATTCTCACTTACAACCATGGACGCACATACGGGTTCGCCGACGGTATCGTCATCACACCGTCACACAACCCGCCCCATGACGGCGGCTTTAAATACAATCCACCGCACGGCGGTCCGGCCGAATCGGTTGTCACAGCATGGATCGAGGCGAAGGCAAACGAGTTTCTTGAAAATGGCCTTCTGGATTTGAAAAGGATTCCTTTCGAGAAAGCTCTTTGCGCCCCCACGACGCACCGCCATGACTATCTCAATGCCTACATTGCCGACCTTGCCAACGTGATAGACATGGATGTCATTCGGGACGCGCAGATCAGGATGGGAGTCGATCCGCTGGGCGGCGCCGGGGTCCACTACTGGGGGCCGGTTGCCGAGCGTTATGGTTTGGACCTCACTGTCGTCAACGAGTCAGTTGATCCGACCTTCCGTTTTATGTCTATTGATTGGGATGGTCAGATCCGCATGGATCCATCCTCACCCTATGCGATGCGGGGACTGATCGGCTTGAAGGACCGTTTTGATATAGCCTTTGCCTGTGACACCGATCATGACCGGCATGGGATTGTCACCCGGAGCGCCGGACTGCTGCCGCCCAATCACTACCTTGCGGTCGCCGTCTTCTACCTTTTTCAGCACCGGCCGAAGTGGCGCACGGAAGCGGCGGTCGGCAAGACGGTGGTGAGCAGCCAGATGATCGATCGCGTTACAGCGAAGCTTGGCCGTAAACTCTACGAGGTGCCGGTCGGCTTCAAGTGGTTCGTTGATGGCTTGCTCGACGGCTCGCTGTGTTTCGGTGGCGAAGAGAGCGCCGGGGCTTCTTTTGCACGACGGGACGGCACGGTCTGGACGACGGACAAGGATGGAATTGCCCCGGCTTTGCTCGCGGCGGAGATCACAGCCCGGATTGGTCACGATCCGGGAAAAATTTACCAGGAACTCACGCGAGAGTTTGGTGAGCCGGCCTATGACCGCATTGAGGCGCCGGCCACCCCGGAGCAAAAGGAACTGTTGGCAAAACTCTCCCCCCAGCAGATTAAGCTCACTGAGATGGCTGGCGAAAAAATCCAGATGGTCCTCACCAGTGCGCCGGGCAACGACGCCCCTATCGGCGGGTTGAAGGTGGTGACTGAGAGCGGATGGTTTGCAGCGCGTCCGTCAGGAACCGAGAATATCTACAAGATTTACGGCGAGAGTTTCAGGGGATCAGATCACCTATGCAGCATCCTGGAAGAAGCTCAGGCAATTGTCGACGAAGCTTTGGCGGCAACCGGGGTTACGGTATAACCAACGGTGAATGGCACCTCTTCGAAGTCCAGGCTTATCTCAACGGCATCGCTCCTGATGCCGTGCATGTCGAGCTGTATGCTGATAAGTTGGGCTTGTCCTTAACCCGGCATCCCCCTGATAATGTTGTAAGAAATTGTGGCAGAAGTGGATATTTTCCTGATCATGTCAGTTGAACCGGGATTCGGCGGCCGGGAGTTTATCCAGGCCAGTCTGGACAAGATAGCGCGCCTGCATAAACTGCTCTTCCACCGCAACCTTGACCACGTGAACATTGCTGTTGACGGCGGAATCAGAGGTAGCCGTTACCTGTCTATCATCTATAGCGAACGCAAATTCCATTAACGAGGCGCTTTCCCCTCATCTACGCCATGCTCAATCACTGAATTGATTACAGCTCCCACCAAAATAATGAAGCCACTGACATACAGCCACATCAAGAGGATGATTACTGCGCCCAAACTGCCGTAGGTCCTGTCGTAGGAGCTGAAATTTTTGATGTAGTAAGAGAAAGCAAAAGATGCACCTATCCAGCACACGATCGTGAATACCGTGCCCCAAGTGATCCATTTCCTTTTTCGTTTTACGTCAGGCGCGAAGAAATATATGGTTGCGACTGCCAGCAACAAAAGCAACAGGATCACCGGGATAATCATCAGGTTCCAGATTATCCGAAACTCAACCCCAAGATTCAACATTGCGGTGATGAAACTGACAATTTTAGTTTCGAATATGAGCAGAACCAGCGCCAGAAAAAACAGTACCGAAAGTCCAATCACCAGGGAAAAAGCTGTTAGCCGCACCTTCCAAAACGGCCTTCCTTCCTTCACGGAGCATACTTTATTCATGGCCTTCATCATCGAGATAACAGCTTTAGACGAAGCCCACAGGGCAAGGAGAAAACCAATAGAGAGCAGTCCTCGTTTTTTGCTGCTGAAAAGGTCTCGGATATTGTCCTGGAACAGATCAAAAACCTGAGCGGGCAGCAATCTTTCGGCGCTTTTCAGCACGTATTCCAGCAAATGTGGAATGTGAAGATAGCCGATAACTGTTGTTAGAAAGAGGAAAAAAGGAAACATCGCGAAAAGAATATAAAACGCCATGGCAGCGGCATGTTCTGAACACTCCGCCTCAATCACCTTGTGGTAGATGCGTTTCCCCAACTCCAGATAACCTCTCGACCTTAATTGGAAGAACCATTGTAATGAGGGCATATCTAACTCCAGGCGTTTGCGCCATAGACATCAGGTCATAAGGACTGAGGGGGCCGAGAGCCCGATCGATAGGAAGTGTGGATCAATTCCTCGTGCTGATCCACACTCTATGACTTTGCCAAGGTGTACTAACTCATCGGGTGAAAAATTATTCTGCATAGTTACGTCAGTTTTAAAGAGGCTTTTTATTAAAAAGCATAGAATGTGCCAACAAACGACATGCCGAATTAACTGGACTTATTCAGGCGGCCGTTTGTCATGGCAATCATATATGTAAACATAATCGCCATACGCGTAAAAATATTTTACGGAGTTTCTGGTGCGCGGTCTTAAAGGCACCTCACCAAGGGCCAGACAACGATGCTCGCCAAAGAGGAAAGCAAACAAAGAGAAACCGATAGACCACCGTAGCTATCGACTTACAGGTCTTTATGATGATAATGAATAATGAATGTGTGAAATTAAAGTAGGAAGGTATGCAGAGGGGAAGGGATGTATAATATACATTACAAACCCCGCTCCCGATAACAACAGGTAACGGGGCTGTATTTAGGTAACACACTAAAACAGTCTACAATAAATACATTGCATTCGTAAATAGTTTATTAAGCAAATAATAGGCATAGATATCTATTTTCTTTGTCAGTAAAAAACGATATGCACTCAAGCTTAGTGAAACGGTATGCTCTCACAGGTAACCCTTCGATAGGTCATCTTCTGAGCATCTTCCAGGGACATCCCTTGTTTCCTCAGTTAGTTGACCATTCGACCAAACTTCTGCTTATCCTCATGGCAGAGACCGAAGTAGTCGGGAACAGGCAAACTACAGTCAATCATATTAGTCCAGGGTAGTCAGGCAAAGGTCACTCCGCATACTTCAGGTTCTAAAACGTTCTTCTCTTCGCAATAAAACGAAAAGAATAATACCTGTGATTAGTGGCGAGATTAACATTGAAATTATAGTCCACCCGAGACCACTTCTCCCGGATTTACTAGCAACTACTCCAACAATGCCAGAACACAATCCCCATGTAATGATCATAAATAGCATAGTGTCCACTCCTTCTTGATAACTTTTAGGCTGTTCTGAACTCCACTGCCTCATACATGAGACTATCAATAGTTTCTTTCATGTTAGCTATCTCTACCTTTTTAGGACTGCATTTAGATAATTCTTCACCAATTGTTTCATCTGAGTATCAGTATACATGCCACTCCGTATATGTAGAAAAAGCCGCTCTGTGGAATAGAGCCGCTTCAATATAGTAGTCCTGGCAGACTTGTAGTTCTTTGTTTTTGAGTGATTCCCATATTTCTTTACGTGAAAAATATGGTGCAAAATCTTGAGGTAAATAGAGCCTAAGGTAATATGTGTTATTACGCTTGAACAGCAGGGATGACATCATTGTGGTTTCTCCAGTCGTAGCAGTTTTAGTCCAATGGGAACCCCCCGGCTTTGCCGGGGGTACGTGACTTCAACGCATCAACTGCCAGTTTTTTTTGCTAGCACCGAGCAACCACTCTTCACGACTAAGCTGCTATGATCTCAGCCTCTGCCAACCGTTGCCCCAACTCAAAGGCACGTTGACATTCCAGCGGTAACACCTCTGTGCGACGATTAGCTTTATGAATCGGATCGAAGCTTTCTATCACTACTTTTGAATAATCGTCAACCTGACAAGTGTCAAAAGCGCACAACGTCTCGGCAGAACCAAGGAGCATCTCCGCATAGCGCTCATTGGTTCTGAAGATTTGTTCGTATCCAAACTCTATGCTCCGTTCTTCCGAAACATTCATGGTGTAGATGAAACCGGTTTTGACTTTTTTAGGGAACAATGTCCCGTAGGGTACTGTGTAAGTGAGATACGGAAACAGCAGGCGTTCGAGAAAACTGCGCGTTTCACCGGTAACCGTGCCAAAGTAGATTGGTGATCCGATGACGAGGGCGTCGGCAGCAGCTATTTTTTCCAGTACTGTTGCCAAGTCGTCGTTCAGGACGCATTTCCCGTAACTGTTCCCTCCACGTGTTTTACAGGCGAAGCAGCTTTTACATCCCTTAAAGTCCAGATCGTAAAGATGAAACTGCTCCGTTGCAGCTCCCAGTGCTGCGGCTCCTTCCAGTGCCTTGGTCACAAGTGTGGCCGTATTCCATTGCTTCCGTGGACTGCCGTTGATGCCAATGACGTTCATGTGTATTTCTCCTTTAGTGACGGTTGTTGCTGCTTGCCGACTAGCTGCTTGCGGTAAGATCAGTCGGGATATAAATCAGATCAGATCCTTGATCCAGAATTGCATTAGGTGATCTCGTTTGACACCATCGGTCTCCAGCCACATGAAGCTGGTTGTCACCCCGGAGAGCCGGGCAAAACCAGCTCGGGCAAGGAACCTTGTTATGGGGATGTAGTCACACGGGCGCAAGGAGTGATCCTCCGGCCGCACAACCGTGGCGCAGGTGAGCTTGCGATAGCTGCCGAGAGATTGGATGTAGTGTTCCAGTCGGTCAAGCAGTTTCTGACCTAGTCCGCAATTGCGGTAGGCTGGGCGAAAAAGCAGTTCTCCGACGTAATATATTTCGTTGAGCGGAAATGTTGTTCCGGCAAAGGCATCAAGCATCTGGGCGTCTTCATGGACAAGCGGCATGCCGGTCGCGGCCCCGATAACTGTCAATCCATCATTGGCAAGAATGGCGCAGGCATCAGGTGCCTCGGCATAGGTGACCAGGTACTTGAGCTCGTCTTCTCTCAGCCCTTGATACAAATAGGGATATTCCGGGAAGATGTCGAGACGGAGCGTCGCTAGATCATCCAGTACATCCGCAATGGCAGTCCCGGTCAGCAATTGCTCTCTAATTTCCTTAATATCGTTCATACCAGAGCCTCTTTGATGATTCCCGATGGTTCAAGTTCAGTGTCACGATACATTCAATGTGAAACTGTTGTCTATTCCGTAGCAGACATCTGACGAAGTTTTGTAATGTTCCGTAACGGCGGCGCACCGAATTGGCGGTTATATTCGCGACTAAACTGCGAAGGGCTCTCGAAACCTACGTGGAGCGCTGCGCTCGCGGCATCCAGTGAGTCCGCCAACGTTAAACGCCTAGCGCGCAAATGTTTTTGGTATTGTAATGGCTTAAAGCGGTCATGGCCCGAAAGTGGTTATGAAACGAAGAAGTGCTCATGCGTGCCTGAGAACCCAGATCATCAATACAAAGCTGGTTGGGCAAATATCTCAGGAACCAATTAAACCTGATATCGGCAAGCCGTATCTGCGTGCAGTTTCCAAGCTCCAGCCACTAGCTTTGTTTGAACAGAAAAAGCCCCATAAGGGGCTTTTCGCTTTTGAAACAGGGGACCGAACCGGAAAATTGGATACCGGTTCGAACTCCTTTCTATGGTGGAGGTGCCGAGAGTCGAACTCGGGTCCAAACGCTCTTCGATGCTAACGTCTACGCTGATAGATTGATTATGGTTTTAAGTTCAAGGTAAGCCATCACTCACGGCACCAAAAACCGATTCCTAATTACAGTGACTATCGGACCATCCTCACCGTCCCATTACAATTACTTCTTTTTGACAGCCGAAGGGTTACACAGGGAGTTAAGTCTACCCTCTAGCTCGCTTGGAATCCGAGGATTCCAAGGCTGGTACTAAGCAGCAATTGCACCTGCAAAGGCGTAATTGTCTGCAGCAGTTGTATTGTTTGCATTCATTGTTTAGTGGATTATTCTAGAGGCCAACCACTATCCTCCCAGCGCAATCAGAATCTATCTTCGCCTGTCGAAACCTTTACACCCCCATGAAGTTGAAACCCGCAAAACGAGAATCATTGTTACTACACTTAAAATATACATTATTATCACAAAATTTGCACAAGATTCCGAAAAAATAGGGTCTCATCAATTGTCTTTGCAGCTACGATCCTTTGTTTGCATAGGTAACGATGAACTAAAATATCGAGGAGTTATAGCGGTTGCCAATTTGCTTTGAATTTCGAGCTGATTATTCTCTGTTTCTGGCCTTCAACGCCTGTGACATTTCACGCTGGCTATCCTTCGTCTTCATATCCTCACGTTTATCATAGAGCTTCTTGCCTTTAGCAAGCCCTATTTCTACCTTGACAAGGCCGTTCTTGAAATACAGCCGCAACGGTATTACAGACAGGCCCTTCTCCCGAATCTTGACGTACAGTCGGTCAATCTCCCGGCGGTGGAGCAACAATTTGCGGTTGCGATCCGGTTGGTGATTCGCACGGTTGCCGAACTCATATTGAGAGATGTTCAGGTTGTGCAAAAAGGCTTCACCCTCACGCACCAGCATAAACGAATCATTCAGATTGGCCATGCCGGCTCGAAGCGACTTGACTTCAGTTCCTTGCAGAACCAACCCCGCCTCAAACTTCTCCTCGATAAAATAATCGTGATAGGCTTTCTTATTATTACAAATCAGTTTCTCACCCATACTGCTACTATAACAGAGATTATGCGGAAATGGAATGCTCATTCCTTGCATTAAACGGTAGATATGGATATAGTTCTTCCCCGTTAACCCTGTCCCAAAGGATGGCTGCCATGACTACTGTTGATTCGACTCCAGCCCGCGATGAAAACCCTACCGTAGCAGATCTGCAGCGCTCTTTTCTTCGTCATCTGCAGTATACTCTGGTCAAGGACAAATATACCGCTACCAAAGCGGATCTGTATCTGGCGCTGGCATATGCCGTGCGCGATGTGTTGGTCAACCGCTGGCTTGATACCCAGCAGTCCTACTATATCAACGATGCAAAGCGGGTTTACTACATATCGATGGAATTTCTCATGGGGCGCACGCTCGGCAACAGTCTGATCAATCTGGGGATGATGGAGGAGTGGCAGACCGCTCTCAAACAGATGGGCATTGATGTCGAGGAACTGCAGGAACAGGAATGGGATGCTGGGCTCGGCAATGGCGGTCTCGGCCGCCTGGCCGCCTGTTTCCTTGATTCAATGGCCACGATGAGCCTCCCCGCCTACGGGTATGGTATTCGCTACGAGTACGGGATGTTCTACCAGAAAATCATTAACGGTGCACAGGCCGAGTTTCCCGATAACTGGCTGCGTTACGGCAATCCGTGGGAGTTTGATCGTCAGGAACACCTGCACCAGATCAAGTTTCACGGCCGGGTGCAAAGCTTTCGTGATGAACGAGGGGAAACCCGCTACTCCTGGATCGATACCACCGATGTTATGGCTCTGGCCTACGATTTTCCGGTTCCGGGCTACGGCAATGAAACCGTTAATACCATGCGGCTCTGGAGTGCCAAATCGACTCGTGATTTTGAGCTTGGTTCATTTAATCAGGGGAACTATATCGGCGCCGTTGAGTCCAAAATGCGTACCGAGAACATTTCCAAAGTTCTCTATCCGGCCGACCATATGGCAGAGGGAAAGGAGTTGCGCCTGCGTCAGGAATATTTTCTCTCCTCAGCCACGGTGCAGGACATTTTCTACCGATTTTCGAAAAAACATGACAATCTCTTTCTGTTGCCAGAAAAGGTGGCAATACAGCTGAATGACACCCATCCGGCCCTGGCGATTCCAGAGCTGATGCGGATTCTGCTGGATGATAAACTGCTCGGCTGGGATGACGCCTGGAAGATTGCAGTGGATACTTTTGCGTATACCAACCATACGGTACTCCCGGAGGCTCTTGAAAAATGGCCGGTGGAGATGATGGAGAGAATCCTGCCGCGCCATCTGCAGATCATTTATCGTATAAACGAGGTTTTTATTCAGCAGATTATTGCTCGTTTTCCGGGTGACAATGACCGATTGCGGCGGATGTCTATTGTCGGCGAGGATGGTGAGCGCTGCGTGCGTATGTCACACCTGGCGGTTGTCGGCAGTCATTCGATTAATGGTGTCTCGGCATTGCACAGCGAAATTTTGAAGAATGACCTGTTTCACGATTTTTTTCAGCTCTGGCCGGAGCGCTTCAATAACAAAACCAATGGCATTACCCAGCGGCGCTGGCTGAAATACTGCAACCGCTGGCTGGCCGATCTGATCTCGTCACGCATCGGCGAAGGGTGGGTCACCAATCTGGATGAATTGAAAAAATTGATTCCGCTTGCTGACGACTCCGATTTTCAACAACAGTGGATAGAGATCAAGCGGGCAAACAAACAGAGACTCGCCGAATATATTCGTGTTAACAACGGCATTGAAGTGTCGCCGGATTCGATGTTCGACTGTCAGACGAAACGCATCCACGAGTATAAACGGCAGCTTCTGAATGTGCTGCACGTGATAACCCGCTATAACCGCATCAAAGCAAATCCCACTGGTGATTTTGCGCCGCGTACCGTTATCTTCGGCGGCAAGGCCGCTCCATCCTATTACATGGCCAAACTGATCATTAAATTGATCAACTCTGTTGGCTCGGTTGTAAACAGCGATCCGGAGGTCAAAGATCTGCTGAAAGTCGTGTTCCTCGGCAATTATAACGTTTCTCTGGCCGAGATTATCTTTCCGGCTTCGGACCTCTCGGAGCAGATTTCCACGGCCGGCACCGAGGCGTCCGGTACTGGAAATATGAAGTATTCGTTAAATGGGGCACTGACGGTTGGTACACTGGATGGAGCCAATATCGAGATAATGGAAGAGGTCGGTCGCGATAACATCTTTATTTTCGGATTGACCGCCGAGCAAGTCACCGGACTGAAAAATGCCGGCTATCAGCCATATGATTATTATTTTCACAATCCGGAACTGAAGCAGGCCATTGACATGATCGGCAATGGCAGCTTTTCGGCGGATGAGCGCAATCTATTCAAGCCGATTGTTGATACGCTGTTGGGCATCGACAATTATTTGCTTCTGGCTGATTATGCTTCCTATATTGTTTGTCAGGACGAAGTTGACAAGCTGTATCAACAGCCCAGCGAATGGGCTCGAACCTCAATCCTCAATACCGCTGCCATGGGCAAATTTTCCAGCGACCGTACAATCGCCGAATATGCCCGTGACATCTGGAACATCAAGCCGGAAAAAGTCAGCCGTCACAGCCGGCGTGACCTGCACTAGGGAATATACCGGTTATGAATACGCCTGATCTCTGGGAGCAAAACTCCGGAACATACATCCCACCGGAAATATCTCCGCATGCGCCGCTTGCGGAACGGATGCGCCCGCGATCAGTTGCCGAATTTTCCGGGCAGGAACATCTTGTCGGGGAAGGCCGCATTCTGCAGCGCATGATTGAAACTGATTCGCTTGCTTCCCTGATACTCTGGGGGCCTCCCGGTTGTGGTAAAACTACCCTTGCCCACATCATTGCCGCCGAAACGAAATCTCACTTCATCTTCTTCTCCGCAATTCTGTCGGGTGTGAAGGAAATCCGGGAAACATTCCGTGAAGCCGAGCGCTACGCATCCCGTGGCATCCGGACAATTCTGTTCATCGACGAAATCCATCGCTTTAATAAATCGCAGCAGGATGCCTTTCTCCCTTATATAGAGAAAGGAGTTGTCACCATCATTGGTGCCACAACCGAGAACCCTTCTTTTGAAGTCATTGCGCCGTTACTGTCGCGCTGCCGTGTTTTGACCCTGCAGCAGCTTGAGCCGGACACTGTGCGCGGCCTGCTGGTACAGGCGCTTGCCGACAGTGAACGCGGGCTCGGGAACCGTGCCCTTTCGGCAACGGACGAGGCACTGGAGTTTCTTGCTGCCCAGGCGGGCGGAGATGCCCGCATCGCGCTGAATACGCTGGAAGTTGCCGCTGGTTTGACACGGGATGGTATTATAACAATTGAAATAGCCCAGGAGGCGCTCCAGAAAAAAGCGCTGCTCTATGACAAGGGAGGCGAAGAGCACTACAATGTTATCTCCGCCTTTATCAAGTCGTTGCGCGGCAGTTCCCCGGATGCGGCTCTCTATTGGCTGGCCCGCATGCTGGAAGCGGGGGAGGATCCGATTTTCATCCTGCGGCGCATGATCATCTTGGCGTCCGAAGATATCGGGAATGCCGACCCTCGTGCCCTGCAGGTGGCAGTTTCTGCCCTGCAGGCATTTCAGGTCATCGGTATGCCGGAAGGGCGCATCATTCTGGGGCAAGCCGTTACCTATCTTGCCACCGCGCCGAAATCCAACGCCTCGTACGTCGGTATCAATTCCGCTCTGGCCGAAGTCAGGAAAAGTGGTGCCCTACCGGTCCCGCTGCATATCCGTAATGCCCCGACGAAACTGATGAAGGAGCAGGGGTATGGCAAGGGGTACCAGTATGTCCATGACTATGAAGATGGGTACGCCGGGCAGGAATGTCTGCCGGAGCGGCTGGCCGGAAGAAAGTTTTACGAGCCGAAGGGGCATGGCTATGAAAAAAATATTGTGGAGCGGATGGAATGGCTGAAAAGCAGAAAGGATAAACCATAATGAAACCATTTACCCTTGAGCGTACCCAGACCCTGCCGATCACTCTTGAATCGGCGTGGGAATTTTTTTCCAATCCGGACAATCTGGTAAAGATTACGCCGCCGGAAATGGATTTCCGCATCACGTCACCTCCACAGAGTGTGATCTATGGCGGGCAGATCATCACCTACACCGTGCGCCCGTTTTTACGGGTTGCCGTAAACTGGACAACCGAAATAACTCATGTTGAAGCACCCAATTTCTTTGTTGACGAGCAGCGTTTCGGTCCGTATCGTTTCTGGCATCATCAACACCGGTTTTGCGAAGTTGATGGAGGAGTTGAAGTACATGATCTCGTACATTATCTGCTGTCACACGATCAACTGGCCGGTGTTATTAACTACTTGTTTGTAGCGCCACGCCTCAGGCGTATTTTCGATTTCCGCAGCAAAGCGCTGCAGGATATTTTTCCCGGATAATCAACGACATTATTTATAGTGTGAGGGCCTCACAATGAAGCGACTTGCAATTCTGACCAGCGGCGGCGACTGTTCCGGCATGAACGCCACCATCCGGGCGGCTGCCCGAACTGCCATAGCCAATGATGTCGAGATGATCGGTTACCGTAAGGGGTATGCCGGCCTGCTTAAGAATGATTTCATCGTCCTTAATTCCCAGGCTGTTTCGGGGACGTTGCAACGGGGCGGCACCTTTTTGCAGTCAGCCCGTTCCGCTGAATTCCGCACTGAAGAAGGGCGTAAAAAAGCGTTGAACAATTTGCTGAGGGAAAAGGTTGAGGGGTTGATCGTGATCGGAGGTGATGGCTCATTGAATGGTGCTCTGGCCCTGGATAAAATGGGATTTCCGGTGATCGGCATCCCGGCCAGCATTGATAATGACATTGCCTATACCGATATGGCTCTCGGAGTTGATACTGCCCTCAACAATATTATTTATGCCGTGGACTGCATCAAGGACACAGCCAGTTCACATGATCGTGCCTTTATTGTTGAGGTGATGGGGCGCAATTCCGGATATCTGGCTTCAACCACAGCCATCGCCACCGGGGCCGAGTTTGCCATCGTGCCGGAAGTGGAACTTGATCTGAACGAAATGTGTCATCAGTTGCGCCAACGCTATGATGAAGGACGGACTAATGCCTTGATTATCATGGCGGAGGGTGCCGGACATGCTCAAGAGGTTGCAGATGGTATTAAAAACGCCATTGGCTTTGAAACCCGGGTAACCGTACTTGGACACTATCAGCGTGGTGGCGCGCCATCGGTCTTTGACCGCCTGCTGGGTAGTCGCTTCGGCATGAAGTCGGTGGAGCTTCTTCTCGAAGGTACAAAAGGGATCATGGTCGGACTCTCGGCCAACTCGCTCACCACGACGCTGCTGGAGATGGTAGTCAATGGCGGGCAGAAAAAACTGAACGACGAACTGCTGCATATGTCGGATATCCTTGGTATATGATGCATCCCGGATCGCGATTTCATAAAAAACGTTCCGTTAAAAGCGGACTTCCTCCCGGTTCGCTGGTGCATATCGGTGATGCATCGAACAAAGCGGTTCAGATTTCAGTCATCGGTTTTGCTCCGGACGGGATCGAGGAGCTTAATTTCGAGCAGATTGACGAGTATCTGCATAACCCTTGCAAAAGTCCCATCGTGTGGGTAAATATTGAAGGGGTTCATGATGTTGAGCTGATCCGCGCCCTGGGCGAAAAGCACACCTTTCACCCGTTGGTGCTGGAAGATATCGTCAATACCGTGCAACGCCCCAAAATCGAGGACTATGGCGATTATCTTTTTATTGTACTGAGGATGCTGCGTCCGACTGAGGAGGGGGATTTTAGTTCGGAACAGGTCAGCCTTATTCTCGGTTCAGACTTTCTATTCACTTTCCAGGAGGGAATCAAGGGGGATGTCTTCGGACCAGTTCGCGACCGTATCCGGAACAGCAAGGGAAAAATCCGTGCCATGGGGGCGGATTACCTGGCTTACGCTCTGATTGATGCCATAGTTGACGGCTATTTTGCTGTTCTTGAAGGGTTTGGTGAACGGATTGTCGACGTTGAAGAAGAATTGGCGCTCACGCCCGACCAGAGTTCCCTTCAGCGGATCAACAGCATGAAAAAGGAAATTATCTATCTGCGCAAGACCGTGTGGCCACTGCGCGAAACGATTGCATTTTTGGAGAGGGGCGACAGCGATCTGCTCCAAGATGCCACCCGTGTCTATTTCCGCGATGTCTACGATCACACCGTTCAGGTAATCGATACGGTCGAGACCTACCGCGACCTGCTATCCGGAATGCTTGACCTCTATCTTTCAAGTATCAGCAACCGTACCAATGAGGTAATGAAGTTTTTAACCGTAATCGGCACGATCTTTATGCCGCTGACCTTTCTGGTGGGAGTCTACGGCATGAACTTCAAACATTTTCCGGAGTTGGAGTGGAAGAACGGCTATTTTCTCCTCTGGGGGGCGATGATAGCTATTGTGCTGGTGATGGTGGCATATTTCAGAAAAAAACACTGGCTTTAGAAGGGATATTGTATGACAAAACTGGTACTCAAATGGGCACTTAATTCACTTGCACTCTTTTTGGTAATGAAGCTGATCCACGGCATTCAGATCGACCGTTTTCAGGACCTGCTGCTGGCGACTCTGGTAATCGGCCTCCTCAATGTGTTTCTCCGCCCGATTCTTATCCTGCTAACCCTGCCGGTTACTCTGCTGACACTCGGCCTGTTTACACTTGTAATCAATGGCCTGATATTCTATCTGGCAGCGAATCTGGTGCCGGGATTTCACATCACCGGTTTTGGGGCTGCAATCGTTGCTGCGCTCCTTTTCAGCCTGTTCAGTTTTATGCTGAACATGTTGTTTGGAACAAAAAAGTGACCGACGTTTTTTGTTGTAATCTCGTGACGTATGCTCCCTGTGATGGTCTATCCCATGAACTTCAGTGATTCTGCACTCGTCTCCCGCATAGAACGAACGGTTTGCCACCAGCGCCTTTTCAGGCCGGGTGACACTCTCGTCGTTGCCTTCTCCGGAGGTGCTGACTCTTCGGCCCTGCTTGATATCTTGTCCCGGCTTCCCGGTTACAATCTCAATCTGATCGCTGCCCATCTGAACCACCGCCTGCGCGGAGTAGAATCTGACACCGACGAGGATTTCTGCCGGGAAGTGGCCTCTCGTTACAAAATCCCGTTCGAAACGCAGCGAATCGATATTAAAGGTATGGCGTCAGATCTTCGGCTGAACCTTGAAGATGCCGGACGGCGGGCCCGGATTGAATTTCTGGATGAGATCAACAGGAAGTATCAGGGTGCAGCGGTCGTGCTTGCCCATCATGCCGATGATCAGGCGGAAACGGTGCTGATGCGTCTGCTGCGCGGGTCAGGAATGACCGGATTATCAGGGATGACACATCGCAATGCACGCGGCTATGTTCGCCCGTTATTGGATATATCACGTTCCGAAATTGAACAGTATCTGCATCGCCGCGGTCTGAAATGGCGCGAGGATGCCAGTAACAGCGATACAGTATACCTGCGTAACCGCATTCGCCACCAGTTGCTGCCGCTTCTCGAAGAATACAATCCTGCCATCCGCTCGTGCCTTGCCGCAACGGCGTCAGTTCTTGGTGGCGATGAAGTCCTGCTACGCGAGATGACGGAACAGGTCTATAGTGAGTTGTTCCGGATGGAGAGGGGATCATGTGTCTGCAGTGTTGCACAACTGGGTCTTCTTAATCCCGCCCTGCAGCGCAGGGTCCTGCGCCTCGCCTTTAAACAGCTGGCCGAAAGCTTGGAAGGGGTGAGTCAGCGTCATGTCGATGCAATCGGTGATTTGCTTGCTTCTGCACGTCCCAATTCCCGGCTTGTTCTCCCGTGCAGTGTTACCGCAGTAAGAGAATATGACCGTTTTGCGTTGACGTACGCAAATGCGGATATGGTCAAAAACGATGAGGAACTGCAGATTACGAAGCCGGGATGTTATCAGCTTCCACAGGGAGGTTGTCTTACAGTTGCGTTATCCGGCATAACAGCCCTTCCTACAGATCCTGACAGTGTCTGTTTCGATCTGGGCAAAACTCCTCTCCCGTGGATGGTGCGAACTTTCCGGCCCGGTGACCGCATTATTCCTTTTGGTATGAGCGGCAGGAAAAAAGTGAAAGATATTTATATTGATCGTAAAATTCCGCTTTCTGACCGCTCACGCCTGCCACTGCTGTTTTGCGGCGAAAATCTGATCTGGATTGCCGGGGTGTGCACTTCTGAATTGAGCCGCATCGTCACTCCTGCCGTCGTTCCGGTTCAAGTGACATGGCATGCATGAGCGGATTGATTGTCACAGCTCATTGAGTGATACTACTACGTTAATAATGTTGTTTCCAAAACGGTAACGATTCCTGAACAGTTTCATAACATGCCTGAAAGCATCTTCAATTTCTCGTAAAGTGCCTTTTTATCGTCTTTTCCCGGGACGGATGCGCCGATTCCTTTCAGCCAGAACCTGTCGAAGGCCATCATGCCCTTGGTTGATATTTCAAGTTCTGTGGGAAAGAGGGAATAAAAACTGAACATCCTCACTATTCCGTACAGGAAACCTATGCAGTCCATACCTGAAATCTCTGTATAGATACTGCCTCCATGCCGTGTCGAGTCCTCAATCTGGAAGTCGGAAATCTTGATTAGTGGTAAGGTTATCCGCTCAGCAGGGCCCATAAGTGTCGGGAGGGGGTTAAAATCCTTGAACGGGTCTGAATGAGTGAGTTTTCCATCAATTTCAAAAGATGCATCCCAACAGAGTGGTCCTGATTTGCGTGCGGTTCCACTTATGATATTAATCTCTCGGTGAGACAAGTGTGATGAAAGCTTTCCCAGCCATCCGGGCTTCAAATCCCCGGAGAGCTTCAAAGTGCCGGCGCTTGATGCAGAGAGTGACAAATCCCAGCAAATTCCTGTAGAGTCGGAGTCACATGGTTTTACTGGATGGGCTACAGAATTTGTTGATGTCATGACTGTCTCCTTGTTTAAAATTTGCGTGTTGTACTGTGCTGAAGCACAGGGTGTGCCAAAACAAAAGGTCCCGCGGAACCAGTGGGTTATGTGCATTGAATGCTATGGGAACATCACCAAAAATGGGGCGTGCTGTTTAAAAATACGGCTGATGTGTTATAAGAGAACAGTGCGGGGTGTCCTGCGTGCAGGTTTTTCACAAAGTGTACGTACAACAGCGCGTGCTGTTGTGCTTCGCAAGGAATAGAGGTAGTATAGGCACGTAAAAAAAGGTTGTCAGCTTTCTGTTCCAGCGTCAGCTTACAGTCAAAATCCTTGAAGGAGTGAATAAAATACTTTGATTATCGCGAAATGCTTCTGCCGCAAGAATATTTTTTATTCTGCAATTCTAACGGTTCTGTTGGTTGCAGTCTTTGTCTGCTCGGCTTCAGCTCAAGAAAACATTGCAACCTATCCCTTGCTGGCTCCCGGATATACCTCTATTAAAATATTTGACAACCATAGACGTTTTGTTGGTCGATTACTGCCGGAGAAAAGGTATTGGGCTCCTATCGATCGCATTCCCGTGTTTCTGCAAAATGCAGTGGTGGCCATTGAAGATGCCCGCTTTTACGAACATGGAGGGATTGATATCCGCGGTATTGCCCGGGCGCTGGTGAAAGATGTTGTTAAAGGGCGAATGGCTGAAGGAGGGTCAACAATCACCCAGCAGTTGATCAAAAACAGGTATCTGTCCGGGGTGAAAACCATCGAACGAAAGCTTGAAGAAGCCCGCATGGCCATGGACTTTGAAGAGAAATACAGTAAAAAACAGATTCTGGAGATGTATTTCAACGAAATCTATTACGGCAACGGGGCATGGGGTATTGTTCAGGCCGCACGCCTCTATTTTGATAAAAATCCGGAAGAGTTGACCGACGCCGAGTGCGCCCTGCTGGCTGGTGTGCAGAAAAATCCTGCCCGCTACAATCCGTTTGGAAAATCGGCCCCTGTTACGGGACGTAGGGACATGGTACTCAAGCGCATGGTGGAGTTGAAGATGATTACTTCCCGCCAGAAGCAGAAACTGAGGTTGCAACGTGTTACCTATCCGCCTCGGGGGCAGGCTCCACAGTATATGGCGTATATCCGGGGCAAACTGATTGAACGCTACGGGGCGGATATTGTTGAGCAGGGGGGATTGGAGGTTACCGCCGCCATGGACCTGAATCTGCAAAAAGTGGCTGAAAAAGCATTGCAAGATGGGGTGAAACGAATTTCTCCACAACTACAAGGCGCCTTGGTCTGTCTGGACGCGGCAACTGGAGATGTGCTTGCGGCAGTTGGGGGAGTCGACACAACCAAAAGTTCGTATAACCGCGCTTTTTCTGCTCGGCGTCAGCCCGGTTCGGCCATCAAACCGCTGATTTATGCCGCAGCCCTGGAGAAGGGGTTTACAGCCGCCAGTATCATGGATGATACACCGGTAAGCTACGATCGAGGCAATAATGAAATCTGGAAGCCGCAGAATTATGGGAGAGAACAGTATGGGGACCTTTCCCTCAGGCAGGCCCTGGCTTATTCCAATAATGTAATTACGATCAAGCTGCTGGAGGCTGTCGGCGTCCCGTATTTTGTTGATTTTGCCGGAAAAATGGGGCTGCCGCTACGGGCAGAGAACGGCCTTTCCCTGGCCCTGGGAACGAATGAAGTTACCCTGAATAATCTGGTGCTGGCGTATACCCCCCTGGCCACCGGAGGGTTGCGACCTGCCGAAAGGGCTATTATCCGGATATATGATCGCCATCGTCGTACCTGGACCGAAAATCCTTCGACAGTTACACCGGTACTTTCCCCGGCGACAGCTTATGTTACCACTCAGATGCTCAAGGACGTCCTGAGGTATGGCACCGCCAAGAACCTTAAAAAATTCAGCCGGGTTCATCCCTCTGCCGGGAAGACCGGTACGACCGATGATTATCGGGATGCCTGGTTTGTCGGGTATACCCCGCAAATAATCACCGGCGTGTGGGTAGGATATGATAAACCCAAGCCGGGGGGAAAAGGCTTTACCGGAGGGGCTGTCGCTGCTCCGATCTGGGAACGGTTTATGCGCACGGCTGTGGCAACGAAACCGGTAGTTGATTTCACCCGGCCGGACACGGTTGTTTCCGTATCCATCGACCCTGTGACTGGTTGCCTGGCTACGCCTGACTGTCCGGAAAAACGTGATGAATTCTTTATAGCCGGGACCGAACCGAAGGAATCCTGTTCCGCGCACGGTGGAGTTCCCGCTACTCCGATAGCTCCGCCACCGCCGGATACTGGCGGGCAGCAGCCTGTACCAGGTGCCGGAGAGGTGCCACAGGGCGGGAAAGCAGAGTGAGCCACAACGCCGTGCAATGATTGCTGCCGGGGTTACGCCGGTCGGTTGACAATGCCACTTTCACTGTTACTCTTGCAGTGATGCAGTGTTGTGAGGCTGGCATATCCATACGTGTATATATATGAAATTAAGGGTCTCGGAGGGTGTGCATGATTAACCTGTTATGCTCGGGTTTCATTATGATGGTGCTGTTATCCGGCTGTGGTTGGGATGGAACTCCGACCAGGAACAATGATTTCGTACCGCTGACTTCAATCGAGATCGTTGCCGTCACATCGACCATAGCTGCGCACACTTCCACTACGCTTACGGCAAAAGGCAACTTTTCGGGGATATTCACCCGTGACATTACCGATCAGGTGACCTGGTCGAGCGATTCTCCGGCCGTGGCCGCGTTTGTTACTGCGGCGAGCCCGAACCGGGTGACCGGCAGTTCCCCGGGAACCGCCACCCTGACCGCGACCGTGGGGAGCGTGTCGGCTACGTTCAAACTGACGGTAAGCTCGGCTACCATCACTGCTCTGACAATCTCCCCTGATGCTCCAACCGTCGCCAAAGGTCTGAACACCCAATTCACTGCACTCGGCGCCTTCTCGGATAACACAACCCAGGACCTGACCTTCGATGTCGCCTGGGCTTCGAGCGATACAGCGGTGGCAACTGTCAGTGACGATCCCGGCAACAAGGGCTTTGTTCAAGCCATTGCTGCTGGTCCTTCGACAATCAGCGCTACTTTTGTTGGCGGCATCAGTGCCACTACACTACTGACTGTCACGGAGCCGGTGCTGCAAACGATTACGGTCTTGCCGGCCAATCCCTCGGTGCTGAGTTTGTCATCCACAGATAGTTTCACAGCTACCGGCCATTTTTCCGATGGAACAACTCCTGACATAACCTCTCAGGTTACCTGGAGCTCGTCCAACCCTGCCGTAGCAACAATCGCCACCACCGGTGGTGCAGCCACAACTCTCTCGCAGGGAACGACCTCTATTAACGCCACTCTGAATGGTGTCAGCGGGGCATCGAATCTCAAAGTGACTGGCGGCAATTTAACCTCGTTTACCATCTCACCGGCCGCCACCACCATTGTTACTTTGGCCAATAATACACGCGTCCGCATGACTGCCACCGGAACTTTCAGCAATGGCAGCATACGGGACATCACCGGGGCGGTTCAGTGGACGTCGGCCGATCCATCCCGGGCATCGGTAACCGCCGCTGGAGGTAATCTGGAATGGCTGACCGCCCTTGCGGCGACACAGTCGACTATAATTACGGCCACTATTACCCCCTTTATCCCCTTCACAACCACTCTGAGGGTTACCGCACCACAGCTCCTGTCCATTGCGCTTTCCCCTGCAACCCTGAATCTGACTGCCGGGACCAGCAGCCCCTTAACCGTGACCGCCAACTTTGGGGACGGGACGAGCCAGGACGTAACTTCCCTCAGTACCTTGACATCCGGCGACACGGCGAAAGCTACGGTAGCGACCGGCGGATTTGGAACGGAACGCGTCACCGGCGTAGCTTCCGGTACTACTACGATCAGTGCCACGTATATGTATAACGGCGTAACGTTTTCGACTCAATTTCCAGTCACCGTTATGGTTGCAACGCGGACCCTCAGGAGTCTGACCATATCGCCGCAAATTTCTTCAGTGGCTGCCGGCAATCAGGTTCAGTTCTCAGCAATGGCTGGCTACAGCGATGGCACCTCCGTTGATGTGACCGCCGATACGACCTGGACGGTCGACAATCCGAACATCGCCATTCTGGCCGACAGTGTTAACCAACCGGGGCTGGTCTTGGGGGTTGATAACGGTGTGGCGAAACTTACGGCGAGTTTCGGCGGCATGACCCCAATCCTGGCCACTACCATCACGGTCACAGGACCTTAGTTTGTCAGATTCATTACCGATATCAGGAAGGTATTGCATGAAACAAATCTGCCGGATAATAATCGCCTTATGCCTGCCGCTCTTGCTCTGCAGCCCGGCCATAGCGCAGCATGCAGGTCCTTATGTGGGGGCTTTCGTGGGTGGGGACGTCTTGATGGATGCCAAAAGCTCCGATACTCTGGGTGACTTTGGTTTCGAGTTTGATCCGGCATTGCTCGGAAGTGCGGTCATTGGCTGGGATCTTGAACCCGGTAACCCTGTCGGAAACGGAAGGATCGAGCTTGAATACACTCGACGCAACAACCGGCTCGACAAGGTGAAGTTTGTCGAAGGGAGCTTCACGGGGGGCGGGAATGTGACGACGGACAGTCTGTTGGTCAACTTTTTCGGTGTGTTGCACGACAACGGCCGATGGTCGCCGTATGCGGGAGCCGGGTTTGGTG
Source organism: Geobacteraceae bacterium (assembly GCA_027404165.1). The sequence goes on along the minus strand of DAHZCG010000006.1, from coordinate 109,756 downwards.
CCGCGCGGATTGAAGCCTCTGGCCTAAAGGTTGCCGGTCAGCCCATGGGCAGTGGTTCAAACATCGTCTTTGGCTACCAGTTAGGGGCTGGAGTTGATTATGCTCTGACTGACAACCTGAATCTTGATCTCGGGTATCGGTTTTTCAGCAGCATCAGACCCAGGTTTACTGAGGCGAATGGTCATACGTTTACTATGGATTATCTCAGCCATAATGCTGTTCTCGGACTGAGAGTGGGCTTTTAATCGGATGCAGTATTTATTTCTGTTTCGGCCGTCAATCCTGCGTTGGGTTTGTGGTGTAAAATTCAGGGTAGAGCTTGTGAGCACACTCCGTACATAGTCCATGACTGAAGGAAATATCGGAATGCTTTCTGATATAGCTCTCAATCTGGCTCCAGTAACCCTGGTCATCACGTACCTTCTTGCATGATGCGCAGATAGGGAGCAGTCCGCTGAGTGTTTTAACCTCTGCCATGGCGGAGCGAAGTTCGCTGATGAGCTGCTCGTTGGATTGCTGAACACTGCATCGTTCCTCTACTTCGCGGGCCAGTTCGCTATTAAGGCGCTGCAGTTCCTCCGTTCGCGCCGTCAGCAGGTCTCTCTGACGCTTTAATTCAAGATGGTTTCTGACTCTCAGTCTGACCAAGGAAGGATTAAATGGTTTGACAATATAGTCTCCCGCTCCCATCTCCAGCCCCTCAGATTCGCACTCCGCCTCACCCAGTGCAGTTATAAACAGGATCGGCACATTTCTGAGTGCCGGATTCCGTTTAACAATACGGAATACTTCGTACCCGTCCATAACCGGCATGAGGATGTCGAGCAGGATCAGATCAGGAGGCTGCCTGGAGATAATCTCCAGTGCTTCCCGTCCGCTATTGGCCATGGTGACATGATACTCATCCTCAAGCAGGCTACTGAGCATTGCGACACTAAGCGGCTCATCGTCTACGATCAGGATAGTCTGGATTGTGGCTGTCGGTACCATGGAGTATGCTCCTTAAATTTCTAAAAAAAATTAACACGTCATGCAATGGCTAGCAGATTAACAGAGTTCCCCACGATTTTAAATAAATATGAACGTTTCTTCTTTATAACTACAAGCAGAGGAAGCATCAAGATGATTTTAAAGGTATTTCGCGTTCAGTATGCCTTGAATGGTAGGGCTGGTATGATGGTCAGTTGCAGCTCTTGAGACCAGTTACCAAATGGGCTGAAAATATAGGTCAGGGGAAGAGCAGCAGAGTCAGCTGAATACTTGCGGAACACCAGTCCCAGTTGATTAGCCAGCTTTTCAACAACGCTGGCGTCGGAATCGTCCTCATTGAAAGCCAGGAGCTGAGTGCCGTTATGGCCCAGAAGGCGTTCATAGGTAAGCTGCTCTGCCTCGGAGAGCCCGCAGACGACGATCACACGCCGGCTGGCATAGGTTGCACTAACGGGTTCAGACCCCTTGATTCTGGTAACGGTAGATACCAGCAGTCCCATTTTTTCCGCTATGTCATGCGCCAGTTTACAGGGGGGAGCCGACATGACGCTGATGCTGGTGATCGCAAACGGAATTGCAGCTGGTTTTGGGAGGGGGGGCGGAATTGTGGTGTCAGGTGCTGCAGCAGGCTCCCGCTTGCCAGCTTCCGGCTCGGTGATATGCGGTGCGGGGATGTTTTTTTCGTTTCCGGCTTGTAGAGGAATATGCAGGCGTTGTCCAATCTTGAGCCCTTGTGGCGATGCAATTCCGTTCAAGCGCATAATCTCAGGAATCAACTTCTCGGCAGCCTGGTTAGTCAGCCCGTACCGTTTCATCAGAATAATGAACAGGTTCTCTCCCGGCTGAACCACGTGAATACTGTCCCGGCCGGATTCAGCAGCACCGACTGCCTTCGGAACAGCTGCAGCCGGGGCATGACGTTTGTGCTTTTCTGGTTTGGCGGCCAGTGGGGGGGCGATCCTGCGCAACTCCTTTAGGTTAATCTCAAACGGGGCGGGGGGGGATGGCTGCGGAGCATGGTGTGGTTTCGCGTTGTTGCTGCCGTGACGCAACTCCTTGAGGTCTATATCGAATTCTTCCTGCGCAGCAGTGACCACTCCTGGCATCAAAATGATTGCCATCAGTAAGAATGCTGCTGATGTTCTGACCATCCCCATTGTTACTGCTCCTTGGATACCTTTCCGGTTGTGAGTTTGCCACTGATGTTGTTTTTGATCCAGGATGAATCCCACCACTCGATCGGATTTACCTGTTCGCCGGAGATGACGACTCCAAAGTGGAGATGGTCTCCGCCGGCAAGACCGGTATCGCCGGTGTTGCCGATGATCTGCCCCTTATGCACTTTGTCTCCGGACTTCACGGCGATTCGGCTCAGATGCCCATAAAGGGTCTGCAGCCCCAGACCGTGATCGATAATAATGCATTGACCATAGACTCCGAGATTGTCGGCGTAGACAACCGTGCCGCTGTTGGCGGCTGGCACCGGAGCGTGAGCCAGGGACGCGAGGTCTATGCCGAGGTGGTTTTGTTGGTCGACTTGCTTTCCCTGATAAAAATAGCTGCGCCGCTGGGCGAAACTGCCAAGGGGAGCTGATTTGGGCAGGCGGAGGAAATTCCCCTCCCAAAGAGGTACAGGAGAGGTCTTTAGGCCGCATTCGGTGAGAAATTTGAGATCGTGTTCCCTCAGTTCACCATTTACCTTCAGGTAAACATCGAGGGGGCTTGTCGCCTGCGGAAACTGGCCCTTGAATTCGGCGGCTACCTTCTCCAGAAAGCTGTCGCTCAGATTGATCCGGTCGTTTGGAAAGGATTTGGGAATCAGGTGGAAATAGATCCCTGCCTGTCGCTCGTTTCCGGCACGGTCTACGGCGAGCACTCTCGGTACATAGCTCTTTTCTTCTGCATCGTAGGGAAAGGCGAACAGACAGGCGTAGCGATCGCCGGACTGCCGGTAGCCGGGAAAGAAGCGGTTGCCGAAGGTGACACCGGTTCGTTCAACTTCTCTGTTCAGGGTGTATACCACCAGCCCTGCTCCTCCCCGGGAGAGATTATGTGCGGTGCTGAGGACCATCACGGTGGGTGGAGTATTCTGGTAGTCAAAGTGCAGAGACTGAAGGGTGCTGTTGCCCGCGCCGAAGTGGTAGAATGACCGGTCGGTTGCGGTGATCAGCAGCGTAAAGGGACCCTCTTTGAGACCGGATTGCGCCAGTTTGATGGATTCCCGTGCCTCACGGATACCAAGAGGGTACTGCTTGGAGATGAGAATTATGGTCCGGTCACCCTGGACGGCATTTACCGTAACTTCTTTTAGCGCGGCACCGGAATCCCGAAGCGTCAAAGTCAGTTCTCGTTTTGCCGAAATGGGCCCCGGTATGGAGGAAAGTGTAAGCACAGGACCGGGTGTGCCACGAAAGTAAAAAATACCGAACCCCAGAACAGCGACGATTGTGGCGATGATTGTTGTAATTTTCATAGTTACTCCTATTTTCCGATCTTAACACCGCTCGCTTCATATGTACAGCTTGGGCGTCCCGGAAGTTTTCCTTGATTGCAGAACGAAGAAGAGAGACAAATACCACCATTTAAAGGATAAACTGCAATAATTTATTCAGGTTGTATTGGGCGGATCGGCAAAAAACAGTGCTGTCTTGCGCTTTACTTGTGATATGGCAACATAACCTACATAATGTGCTTTCAATATTCACAGTGAAGATAGACACTTTACAGGAGATTCTCATGAGCAAAAAAATCGGCATACTCACTGGCGGTGGCGACTGCCCCGGTCTGAATGCTGTTATTCGTGGCGTGGTCAAAAGTGCCATTATCCGGCATGATTGGGAAGTAATCGGGATCGAAGACGGTTTCGACGGTCTGCTCGATCTCAGCAAATGCAGATTTCTGACTCTGGAGAGCGTCCGTGGAATTTTGCCTCGGGGCGGCACCATTCTGGGCACCACTAACCGCGGTAATCCATTTTCCTTCCCGGTGGACCAGGCAGGCAAGACCGTCCTTGTCGATCTATCCGACAAGGTGGTAGAAAATATTCGTGCGCTGGGACTCGATGCGCTGATTGTCGTGGGTGGTGAGGGGTCACTCAAGATTGCGCTGGAACTGGTGAAAAAAGGTGTTCCGATAGTTGGAATACCCAAGACCATTGATAATGACCTGTGCGGAACCGACGTCACATTTGGATATAATACCGCGCTTGAAACCGCCACCGACGCCCTGGACAAACTGCACACCACTGCAGAAAGCCACCACCGGGTGATGATTCTGGAGGTAATGGGGCGATATGCAGGCTGGATTGCCCTGGAAGCCGGCATCGCAGGAGGTGCCGATGTTATCCTGATCCCTGAAATACCTTTTGATTTTGCCAGTGTCTGTACGGCAATTCATAGGCGTTCCGACCGGGGTAGCCGATTTAGTGTTCTTGTCGTAGCAGAAGGGGCTTTCCCTGCCGGTGGTGACCGGGTAGTGGCAAAGGAGGCCGACGAACGAAATCTTATTGAACGCCTGGGCGGCATCGGGCAATATGTGGCAAAACAGATCGCGCAATGTCTGGAGATGGATGTCCGTGTTACTGTTCTTGGCCATCTGCAGCGCGGCGGTTCACCCACTACTTTTGACCGTGCATTGGGAAGTCGTTTTGGCACCAAAGCGGTTGCAATGGTTGCTGCCGCCGAGTTTGGCCGGATGGCGTGTCTGCGGGGCAGAAAAATAGAGACGGTGACTCTTGAGGACGCCACGTGTGATCTGAACTTGGTTGATCCGGAGGGGGAAATCGTGCGTACGGCCGAAGACCTCGGTATTATGCTTGGACGCTGAAAATAACAAACAGACAAAGAAATACTCATTATTCTCCGTATAACCGGAAGGGGTATATAAATCCATACTCCAGGGGATGTTAACCAGCAATTCAGCTTGTCAACCTCTACCCAGTATGCTAGTTTTACAAAATTTTTAACGTCACAGACACATACAATTTACACGGGGGTTTACCTTGAACCAGTTTTACAAGAATCTCTCACTCTGGCTAGTCATCAGCCTCATGATGATCCTGCTATTCAACATGTTCAACAAACCGCGGCCGACCGCCGAAAAGCTTAATTTCAGCGACTTCATGAATCAGGTCGATGCGGGAAAGATTACCGCTGTTGTCATCCAGGGTAATGATATTTCCGGAAAGATCGAAGGGAAGGATGGTAAAGAGTTTCATACTTATAAACCGTATGAAGACGCTGACCTGACCAAGAAGTTGCTGGAAAAAAAGGTTGCAATCACTGCTAAACCCGAAGAAGAAAAGTTTTCCTGGTTTTCAATATTTATCTCCTGGTTCCCGCTTATTCTGTTGGTTGGAGTCTGGATCTTCTTCATGCGTCAGATGCAGATGGGGGGAGGGAAGGCGATGTCATTCGGCAAAAGCCGCGCCAAGCTGCTGACCGAGGCACAAGGGAAGATCACCTTTGAAGATGTCGCCGGCATTGAAGAAGCCAAGGAAGAGCTGGAAGAGATTATCGCTTTTCTGAAAGAGCCGAAGAAGTTCACCGTGCTTGGTGGGAAAATCCCTAAAGGGGTGCTGCTTATAGGCCCTCCGGGAACCGGCAAGACACTCCTGGCGCGCGCTGTTGCCGGTGAAGCCGGCGTACCATTCTTTTCAATATCAGGGTCGGACTTTGTCGAGATGTTTGTCGGTGTCGGTGCCAGCCGTGTGCGCGACCTGTTTTTGCAGGGCAAAAAGAGTGCGCCGTGTATTATCTTTATAGATGAAATAGATGCGGTTGGCCGCCACCGTGGCGCCGGCATGGGGGGAGGGCATGACGAACGCGAGCAGACTCTCAACCAGCTTCTGGTAGAGATGGACGGTTTTGAGTCCAATGAAGGGGTGATCCTGATTGCCGCCACTAACCGTCCCGACGTTCTTGACCCGGCTCTGCTCCGCCCGGGCCGTTTTGACCGCCAAGTTGTCGTTCCCCGCCCTGATGTCAAGGGGCGCGAAATGATTCTCAAAGTTCACTCAAAGAAGGTGCCGCTCTCTCCTGATGTCGATCTGGCGTTAATTGCCCGCGGCACCCCCGGTTTTTCCGGTGCCGATCTGGCCAACCTGGTTAACGAAGCAGCTTTGTTGGCTGCCCGTCTGAATAAGACCGTTGCAGACCCAAGCGATTTTGACAGCGCCAAGGACAAAGTTTTGATGGGGGTTGAGCGCCGTAGCATGGTCATCTCTGAAGAAGAGAAGAAAAGCACCGCTTACCATGAAGCTGGTCATACCTTGGTTGCTAAGATGGTGCCGGGTACCGATCCGATCCACAAAGTTTCCATCATTCCCCGCGGTCGGGCATTGGGCGTGACCATGCAGTTGCCGATCGAAGACAAACATAGCTATTCTCGTGAATCACTGTTGGCGCGCATCGCCGTCCTGATGGGGGGGCGTGCTGCTGAAGATCTGATCTTCAACACCTTTACAACCGGTGCCGGGAATGACATTGAACGTGCGACCGATATGGCCCGCAAGATGGTCTGTGAATGGGGGATGAGCGATAAGATGGGTCCTCTCTCGTTCGGCAAGAAGGATGAATCCATTTTTCTCGGTCGCGAGATGGCCATGCACAAAAACTTCAGTGAAAAGACAGCCGAGCATATTGACGATGAAATCAAGCGAATTGTCGATGAATCATATGAGCGTGCAATCGGGTTGTTGCGTGAGAACCTCCAGAAACTCCATGACCTTTCTGCGTGCCTGATTGAGAAGGAAAACCTCTCTGGTGACCAGGTTGAAGAAATTATTACCACCGGCAAACTGACTTGTCCGGCGCCAACTCAGGCGGCACCAACTCAGGTGGAACCGGTCGAGCCGGTGGCGACCGAGCCAGTACATACCGATGTAAATGCATAGCCCTATGGGCACTTTTTTACCTCGATTACTGGTAGCGCCGACTCCAAAGCGTGCTGCCCATGAATTGCAGCGAATAGCAGTAGACAATCATGGAATCGTTGAAATGGTTCCTAAGATGCAGACGCTCTGCATTCATCTGCCACAGATTAAATGTCGTCAAGCAAATGTCCTTAAGCAGGAAATGTTGTCTGTGGGAGGAGACGCAGCTGTTGCCAGAGGTACAGTCGCCTGCAGTATTGATAGTACCGATTGCATTTTGATCGGTACCGCCAAACAGATTCACCGACTCTGCCGGAAACTTGAAACACAACCGTTTGGTTTGCCTGAACTGGCAGAAGAACTGGACGTATTACTGGCACGGATCACATCTGTGCCGACGGAGTGGCGCACGTCCCGGCGCTCGTTGTCACTTGACCGTCCATTGATCATGGGAATCCTGAATATTACTCCCGACTCTTTTTCTGATGGCGGCCGCTGTAATGATCCTGACCGTGCGATTGAAAAGGCCCTGATGATGGAATCGGAAGGGGCTGATATCATAGATGTCGGTGGCGAGAGCACCCGTCCGGGGGCAGCTCCGGTATCGTCTGAAGAAGAAATAAGCCGGATTGTCCCGGTTATTGAACGGCTTGCCACCTCATTGAAATGTGCCATCTCGGTCGATACCTGGAAAAGCAAAGTCGCCGGCAGGGCGCTTTTAGCCGGGGCGGAAATTATCAATGACATCAGTGGATTCAATTTTGATTCGCAGATGGCAGGATTAGCGGCCGCGAGCGGTGCAGGTGTCGTGTTGATGCACACCAGAGGTACACCTGATAAAATGCAGCAGAATACGAAGTATCATGATCTGATGGCGGAGATAACCTCCGGCTTGCATGCCTCAGTTCTACGAGCTCGTGAAGCCGGAATTTCCGATCATTGTATTGCAATTGACCCTGGTATAGGTTTTGGCAAAGGTGCCGCAAGCAATCTGGAGGTTGTGCGGCGATTAGCGGAATTTTCCGGTTTTGGGCTGCCTGTTTTGATCGGGCCATCCCGGAAAACGTTCATTGGCAAGGTATTGGGACGGGAACAGACGGATGACCGCATCTTCGGCACTGCTGCTGTGGTAGCTCTCTCCGTGTCCAATGGCGCATCAATCCTGCGGGTGCATGATGTCCGGGCAATGCGCGATGTTGCCGATATGGCTCATGCCGTTATGCATGACTGAATGGTGCTAAATGCCAATTTCAAAGAGGAAGTATGGCTCCAGTTTTCGACAGCGTCACTCTGCCTGGCCTTCTCGACAAGATTATTGTTGCCGGCCTGGTTTACGGTTGTACGCTGATCCTTAGAAAAGAGGCTGCCCACCGTATACTTGCCATTTTGGCAGCTCTTATTGCGGCGGAGTACTGCTCTAATGCGCTCGGTCTCGCCGTAACCACCTCCTTTTTTCATCTGTTGCTTTCCTCAGCGCCGATTATTCTGGCAGTAATCTTTCAGAGTGATATACGGCGCGCTCTTTTCTCATTCTGGAAACGCCACAAGTCTGCTGATAGTGGCACTCTCGATCTGTCGACGACAGTCGATGAGCTGTCAAAAGGGCTTCAGGAGTTGGCCGAACGAAGAATAGGTGCCCTGATCGTTATAGTAAGACAGATGTCGCTTGACGGCCTGGTTGAGATCGGCACCGAAATTGATGCCAAAGTAACCAGCGAACTGCTTACTTCAATATTTCTTCCGTATTCACCGATTCATGACGGTGCAGTTATCATACAAAGGGAAAAGATTACCTCAGCGGGCTGCTTTCTTCCTTTATCCCAGAATCCGGACATAGCGAAGAGCTTTGGTACCAGGCATCGGGCTGCTCTTGGAATTTCCGAACAGACTGATGCTCTGGTACTGGTTGTGTCCGAGGAGACTGGAAAAATATCAATTGTTCATGAAGGCAAGATCACTTATGATGCCGACCCGGCCGAGATTCGCCGTCTTTCCCGCAAGGCGATTGAAGGGCGGCGCGCGCCGAGAGTGGCACCTGTATCAGAATGAACACTTTAACTATTTTGGTCTTGTTAGGGCCAGGAGGCATACAATAATGAAAAAGCTATTCGGGACTGACGGCGTCCGTGGCGTCGCCAATGTGTATCCCATGACTACTGAAATGGCGATGCAACTGGGACGGGCAGCTGCCTATATTTTCAAAGGTGGAAGAAATCGCCGCCACCGCATCGTGATTGGAAAAGATACCCGTCTCTCCGGCTACATGCTGGAAAATGCCTTGGTAGCGGGAATATGCTCAATGGGAGTTGATGTCCTTCAAGTAGGACCATTACCGACTCCCGGCATTGCCAATATTACTTCATCTATGCGTGCTGATGCCGGTGTAGTCATCTCCGCATCTCATAATGCTTTTCAGGACAACGGCATAAAGTTTTTTTCGGCTGATGGTTTTAAGCTGCCGGATGAACTGGAACTGAAAATAGAGAAACTTATTGAATCAAAAAAAATTGATGCCTTACGGCCGACAGCGACAGAAGTTGGTAAAGCGTATCGCATTGAAGATGCGGCTGGCCGCTATATCGTTTTTCTCAAGAACACCTTTCCCCAGGAGATGGATCTATCTGGTTTGAAAATTGTGCTGGATTGTGCCAACGGTGCGGCATACAAGGTCGCTCCGGCTGTATTTGAAGAGTTGGGTGCCGAAGTTATATCGTTGGGGGTCAATCCGAACGGCATCAATATCAACGCTGGTTGCGGATCACTTCATCCCGAGATTATCAGTGAAGCGGTCAAGTTGCATCGGGCTGATATCGGCATTGCTCTGGACGGAGATGCCGATCGGGTAATCGTCTGCGACGAGTTCGGTAATGAAGTCGATGGTGACCACATAATGGCGATATGTGCTACCGATATGCTGAAACACAAGCTGCTCCATAAAAAGACGTTGGTGGCAACAGTGATGAGCAATATGGGTCTGGATATCGCCTTGCGAAAGGCAGGCGGTAAAATCATCAAGACCGATGTCGGGGACCGGTATGTGGTCGAGGCGATGCGTAAAGGTGGCTATAATCTGGGCGGTGAACAATCAGGGCATATGATTTTTCTGGATTACAGTACTACCGGAGATGGAATCCTTTCGGCACTAAAGCTTCTGGCTGTCATGCGTCGCGAAAATAAACAGCTTTCCGAGCTTGCTGAAATCATGATTCCCCTACCGCAGGTGCTCTGCAATACCAGAGTCCAGGAAAAGCGGGACATTCTTACTATAAGTGATGTTGCTGCCAAAATAAAAGATGTCGAAGGCAAGCTCGGAAACGAAGGGCGTGTCTTGATCCGTTACTCCGGAACCGAACCGTTGCTCAGGGTTATGATTGAGGGTCAGGATAAATACGAGATCACAACTTGGGCCAATGAGATCTGTGATCTGGTGAAGCGGCATATTGGAGAGAAATGATGGCAAAGCTGGGGCTTAACGTTGATCATATCGCCACTGTTCGCCAGGCGCGTGGCGGTGTTGAACCTGATCCGGTGACTGCGGCCGCTATAGGCGAGATGGCCGGGGCTGAAGGAATAACTATTCATCTGCGTGAGGACCGTCGTCACATCCAGGATCGAGATCTGGAGATATTGCGGCGCACCGTGAAGAGCAAGCTTAATCTTGAGATGGCCGCTACCCAGGAAATCATCCGCATTGCGCTCAGGATAAGGCCGGAACAAGTAACCCTGGTGCCGGAAAAACGGCAGGAGTTGACTACTGAAGGCGGTCTCGATGTGATCGTCAATGCCAAACAGATCACCGATACGGTAAAACGCCTGAAAGATGGCGGCATTGTGGTAAGTTTATTCGTTGATCCAAACCAGGAGCAGATCAAGGCAGCCAAAAAGACCGGTACTGATTATATCGAGATTCACACCGGTTCCTACGCTGATGCGGTCAGTTGGGAAGAACAGCAGCGCGAGCTTGAAAATATCGACATTGCAATTAAACTTGCCCGCAAGGTAGGATTGGGAGTGAATGCCGGCCACGGGCTCAATTATGGCAATATCAAGGCTATCACCGCTCTGGGCGGTATTGAAGAATATAACATCGGTCACTCGATTATTGCCCGAGCTATGATGGTGGGGTTGGATCGGGCGGTGCGAGACATGGTAGAATTGCTTAAATACGCATGATCTACGGAATCGGCACCGATATTGTAGCAACAGAGCGTTTTCAACGTTTTATTGATGACGGCAATTCTGCTCTCATTGAACGGCTCTTTACGCCGTCTGAACGTTCCGTCTGTGAGAGGAGAAAAGATGCCGCTTCTTGCCTGGCAGCACGTTTTGCGGCAAAGGAAGCTTTTTTGAAAGCGCTTGGAACAGGCCTGCGAGATGGTATTTCGTGGCAGGAGATAGAAGTGTTGAATAATGATCTGGGCAAACCGGAGCTGTTGTTTTCTGGAAAAGCTGCAGAACGGCTTCAGGTTACAAATCCGGCCATTGTACATCTGTCTCTGTCTCACGATGGCGGCAGTGCAATTGCGATGGTGGTAGTGGAGTCAAAATGAAAGTGGTTACTTCACATACGATGCAGGAACTCGATAAAAAAGCCATACAGGAATGCGGCATACCGGGCCTGCAATTGATGGAAAACGCAGGTATCTGCTGTGTTGACGTGATCGTCGCCGAGTTTGGATTAAAAGGTCACTGTATTATTATGGCCGGCAAAGGTAACAACGGCGGAGATGGCTATGTCATTGCACGCGTGCTTCAACAGAAGGGGTGGGATGTCAAGGTCATCATCCTTACTGAGCGTAACCAGATCAGTGGCGATGCGGCGACAAATCTTGAGAAGCTTCCCGGCTCAGTCATGCATTATTGCACGAGCGAGGGCCGATTATCTTCCCAGTTCATGGAAGATATTTTTCAGGCTGACGTCATTGTCGATGCACTGCTGGGTACCGGATTGTCTAGCAATATCAGCAATATCTATCTTGAAGCCGTTGATCTTATGAATTCTTCCGGGCGGCCTGTCGTTTCAGTTGACATCCCTTCCGGTGTTCATGGCACTACCGGGCGGGTGCTGGGAGATGCAGTCAGGTCATCCATAACCGTTACATTTGCCTTTGCCAAACTGGGTCATATTCTCTACCCCGGGGCCGAGCATGTCGGTCGCCTTGTCGTGGCTGATATCGGAATACCGCCACATCTGATGGAAGCCGCGCCAGGTTACGACTTTCTGGATGAGAAGGCAATACGCCCCCTGCTGCAGCGGCGAGATCGTCAAGCCCACAAGGGGACATTCGGTCATTGTCTGATTATTGCCGGATCTACCGGTAAATCCGGAGCGGCGGCTCTTTCAGCCAATAGTGCCGTGAGAGCTGGTTCCGGACTGGTAACTCTGGCGGCAGCAGAAAATATTCACAGCATTCTTGAGTTAAAGACAACTGAAGTTATGACCGTTCCTCTGCCTGATTCAGGCAGAGGACACCTGGCAAACAGCGCTTTTGCAATGATTGAAAAGCTGCTGGAGGGTAAGGATGCCGTTGCAATTGGTCCCGGACTTGATCGTCACCCCGAAACATGCACCCTGGTACATAACCTTGTGGAGACTATTGCGCTGCCGCTGGTAATTGATGCGGATGGCCTGAATGCCCTAGCAGAAGACGTTTCTGTTTTGAAGCGGAAAAAATCACAACAGGTGATCCTCACTCCTCACCCGGGAGAGATGTCGCGCTTGGCGGGCATTTCAATCCCGGATGTTGAGGCGATCCGTATTTCAGTCGCTCAGGAATTTGCCCGCAACTACGGTGTATTTGTGGTTCTCAAGGGGGCCCGCACCATTATAGCTTCTCCTGCTGGAATCGCAGCTATCAACGGTAGTGGTAATCCCGGCATGGCTACCGGCGGTGTGGGAGATGTTCTGACCGGCATTATTGTCTCTCTCTTGGGGCAAAGGTATACTGCGTGGGTTGCCTGTCGCCTGGGGGTATTTATCCACGGTTTTGCCGCTGATATGGTGGCAGAGGAAAAAGGTGAAATTGGCATAAATGCCACTGACATCCTCGAAAAGCTGCCGTATGCTTATAATAAATTGTTGAAAAACACACGCAATCGAATGTGAAGATATTCGGTGAGCTTTAACCCTTACATACAAAAACAAGGAGAATGCCATGCTGACCGTAGCTGATATCATGACGAGCAACGTCGTTACAATAAAAGGGACCACTACCGTGCGTGAAATGGCCGGTATTTTTGATACGATGCGTTTTGGAACGCTCCCGGTTGTTGATGATGCCGGGAATCTTACCGGAATTGTCACCGCCTCGGATTTGGTCGAACAGGACCGTCCTCTTCATATACCAACGGTTATATCTCTTTTTGATTGGATCATCCCGCTTGAGGGAGAAAGCTCCCTGCAGCGGGATCTCGATAAAATTACTGCGCAAACAGCTTCTGAGCTTGCATCAACGGATGTGGTCACTGTTACCCCTTCTGATCTTGCCAGCAGTGCCGCCGAAATCATGAGTAGCAAAAAATTACATGCTCTTCCCGTTGTAGAAGGTAAAAAACTGGTCGGAATAGTGTCGCGCATAGATATTATCCGCTCAATGAATCGGTAGTGCCCGGACTTCAGATTACAAGCGGCTCGCCGCGCGCAACGGAGCTGCTGGGCAGCCACATCGGCTCCCTGCTCCGGTCTGGATCGTTTTTGGCTTTGCGGGGCGACCTTGGTGGCGGGAAAACCTGTCTGACGCGCGGTGTGGTTGCTTCGCTTGCTCCTCAAAGCGTGCATCTGGTTGCAAGTCCGACGTACGCGATTATGAATTGCTATCCAGGTGATACGCCGGTCTATCATTTCGATTTTTACCGTCTGGCCGGCGATGACGATATTGCTGAACTCGGGTTTGAAGAGTACTTTTATGGTGACGGTGTTTGTGTCGTTGAATGGTCTGAGCGCCTTGCCGAACTGTTACCGTCAGATGTGCTGACTCTTCAGTTTGAATACAAAGGGGAGGAACGGCGCCTGATTACTCTGACGAGTTCCGGACAAAAATCAGACGTAGTTCTTGAACTTCTGGCAGAGAAACTTCATGTACAAAAAAATCTTTGACCGGACAGTAGATTGTCTGTTATAGAGCTCAACCTATCTCTTTATATCTTTAACCATTTTTTTCAAGGAGAGTAGTATGGCGCTAGTAGTGCAGAAATATGGCGGCACCTCGGTCGGTTCACCCGAGCGCATCAAAAATGTTGCAAAAAGAATCATCAAAACCTATGACGCCGGAAACGATGTGATCGTTGTCGTTTCTGCGATGTCGGGCGAAACCAACAAGCTGGTCGCACTTGCTAATGAAATGTGTGAAATACCGGATGGCCGCGAATATGACGTGCTGGTCGCGACTGGAGAACAAGTTACTATCGGGCTTCTTTCCATGTATCTCAAGTCACAGGGGTATAAGGCGAAATCATATCAGGGGTGGCAGGTTCCCATTATTACTGATAGAACCGCCACGAAAGCCCGCATTGAGAGCATCGGCGACAAAAATATCCGCGCCGATCTCAAAGAGGGCACTATTATTGTTCTGGCCGGTTTTCAGGGCGTTGATGCCGGAGGAAATGTAACTACGCTCGGGCGTGGTGGATCCGATACTTCTGCTGTAGCTATTGCAGCTGCACTCAAAGCAGATGTGTGCGAAATATACACAGATGTTGACGGAGTGTACACGACCGACCCCAATATTTGTAAAGAGGCACGTAAGATCGAAAAGATATCATATGACGAAATGCTGGAACTTGCCAGTTTGGGAGCCAAAGTCCTTCAGATTCGATCGGTTGAGTTTGCCAAAAAATATAACGTGGACGTACATGTCCGCTCAAGTCTTAATGAAAATACCGGTACGATGGTTACCAGGGAGGACAAGGATATGGAAGGAATTCTCGTTTCAGGGGTTGCATACGATAAAAATGAGGCCAAGATTGCTGTCAAGGGAGTGCCTGACAAGCCCGGTATTGCCGCAAAGATTCTCACGCCACTCTCTGATGCCGCTATTTCGGTAGATATGATCGTTCAGAATGTCAGCGACAACGGCATGACCGACTTTACGTTCACCGTAACGAAAGCTGACCTGAAACAGGCACTTTTGATTACGAATGAGGTTGCCAAGAAAGTACAGGCCAAAGAGGTCATTTCCGATGAAAACATCAGCAAAATATCGATCGTAGGTCTTGGAATGCGGAGCCATGCAGGCGTAGCGACGCAAATGTTCAGTGCTCTCTCCCAGAATGGCATCAATATCCAGATGATTTCAACCTCAGAAATAAAAATATCGGTTGTCATTGATGAGAAATATACCGAACTGGCCGTACGCGTCATGCACGAAAGTTTCGGTCTGGCGGGCTGATCATTTGTCGGTAAAAAACTGATCCATCCGGGGGAGAACAACATTATGTTCTCCCCTTTTGTTTGCCACGTCCCGTCCCGAATGTAATTGGAGAACTGTCACGTTATGCGCTCACGTCGTTTGCGCATGCGCAATTGGGCAAAGAAGCTGCTCAGAAGGGTTGAACACTCTGATTCAAGAATACGCGGCACAAGTTCAACCTGATGATTGAGGCGTGGATCACTGGAGAGGTCATAGAGCGAACCGGCCGCACCCCCCTTCGGGTCATAACAGCCGAAGACGACGGTGGGGATGCGTGCAAGTATGATGGCACCCATACACATAGTACATGGTTCCAGAGTAACGTACAGGACCGTGTCAAGGAGCCGCCAGGAACCACGTTTCCGGGCGGCTTTTCTTATGGCAATCATTTCGGCATGCCCTGCCGGATCCTGACTTGTTTCGCGCAGGTTATGTCCGCGGGCAACGATTTTGCCATCTTGTACGATGACACACCCGATTGGCACCTCATTTTTGGCCTGCGCCTTAGCCGCTTCGGTAATGGCGCGGCGCATCCAGTATTCATGGTTGAGAATCGGGTCGTTTTTGTGAGTAAAGCTGGAGGATGAAATAATTAAAATCCTTATAAAATTAATGTTTTAATAATGGCGCATTCGTTTTTATCTGTTCAATGAGGTGAAAATAAGCCTCATGTAACGTCCACTTGTCAAGTGTGAATATATGTAGATGTGACCAGGAAGGTATTTCCCTTTTCCCCTTTACATTCCCGCCATCTTTATTTATTCTCAAAAGTCATATTTTTAGAGTACGAAGGAATTCATGGAAATCTGTAGAATCCGCAACTTCTCCATTATTGCCCACATCGATCACGGAAAATCGACACTGGCAGACCGCCTTCTTGAATATACCGGCACAGTTTCTGACCGGGATAAACAGAACCAGTTCCTTGATAAGATGGATCTTGAGCGGGAGCGGGGTATTACCATCAAGGCCCAGACCGTACGCCTTAATTACCGCTCCGACGCTGGTATTGACTATGTGCTTAACCTCATTGATACCCCCGGTCATGTTGACTTTACCTATGAGGTGTCACGTTCTCTTGCTGCCTGCGAAGGCGGACTGCTGGTCGTTGACGCTTCTCAGGGAGTCGAAGCCCAGACTCTCGCTAACGTCTACCTCGCTTTGGATATTAATCTGGAGGTTTTTCCCGTATTGAACAAGATTGATCTGCCTGCCGCCGACCCGGAGCGGGTTAAGCAGGAGATCGAAGACATCATCGGCATTGATGCCCATGATGCTGTTCTGGCCAGTGCCAAAGAGGGGATCGGCACGCACGAGATCCTTGAAGAAATTGTCAAAAAAATACCACCACCCTTAGGGAACCCGGATGCTCCACTCAAGGCGTTGTTATTTGACTCCTGGTATGATCAGTATCAGGGGGTAATTATTCTGGTGCGCCTCTTTGACGGTACGCTCAAAAAGGGTGACCGGATCCAGTTGATGTCGACAAACAGTTCCTTTGAAGCGCTTAAGGTGGGGGTCTTTGCCCCGACGATGATTGAGGTGCCGGAACTGGCAGCGGGGGAGGTCGGCTTCATTATCGCGGGTATCAAAGATGTTGCCGATGCCAAAGTAGGTGACACCGTTACGTTGCTGCATCGCCAGTGCGAGATGGCGCTGGAAGGTTTCAAGGAGGTCAAGCCGATGGTTTTTTCCGGCCTGTATCCGATCGATACCGTCCAGTACGAACAGTTACGGGATGCTTTGGCCAAGCTGAAACTGAACGATTCGTCGTTCTCTTTTGAACCGGAAACTTCACTGGCACTCGGCTTCGGTTTCCGCTGCGGCTTTCTCGGTCTGCTGCATATGGAAATTATTCAGGAACGCCTGGAACGTGAGTTTGCACTCGAACTGATTACGACCGCTCCGACGGTTGTCTATCGGGTGCACAAAATGAACGGCGAAGTGTACTCGATCCAGAGTGCCAACCAGATGCCCGAACTGCAGAGCACCGAGTTTCTGGAAGAGCCATTTATCCTGGCCCATATCCATGTCCCGAATGAATTTGTTGGAGGTGTGCTGGCTCTCTGCGAAGACAAACGAGGTGTTCAGCGCGAGATCAAATATCTGACGCCGACCCGCGTCATGATTATCTATGAACTGCCGTTGAACGAAATCGTCCTGGATTTTTATGATCGTCTCAAATCAATCACCAAAGGGTATGCTTCTCTGGATTATGAGCATCTCGAATATAGGCGCAGCGACCTGGTGCGCATGAATGTGATGATAAACGGCGAAGTTGTTGATGCCCTGTCACTTATCCTGCATCGCGAAAAAGCATATTTTCGCGGTCGCGATCTGGTTGCAAAAATGAAGGAACTGATTTCACGACAGATGTTTGAGGTGGCGATTCAAGCAGCCATCGGTAACAAGATTATTGCCCGTGAGACGGTCAAAGCCATGCGTAAGGATGTTCTGGCAAAATGTTATGGTGGGGATATCACCCGTAAACGGAAGTTGCTGGAAAAGCAAAAAGAGGGGAAAAAACGGATGAAGAATGTCGGTAATGTCGAGTTACCGCAGGAAGCATTCCTCGCAATTCTGAAGGTTGATTGACAGACTACGTTAATAAAGGAACCTAAATATGAAAGAACATCAAGACTCCTCACAAGCAACAATTTCTCCGGTTCAACCGCAGTCGATAAAAAAGAAAGGTTTGATCCGAGAATACGCCGAGTCGATTGCGATAGCGATACTGCTGGCTTTGGTAATTCGTACTTATATAGTACAAGCTTTCAAGATCCCGTCTGGATCAATGGAGGATACGCTGCAGATTGGTGATCACCTGCTGGTCAACAAATTCATATACGGCACTGAAATTCCTTTCATAGATAAACGAGTCCTGACGATTCGTGACCCGCGTCGGGGGGATGTGATTGTTTTTGAGTATCCGGAAGATCCCAGTAAAGATTTTATCAAGCGCGTGATCGGCGTCCCTGGTGATGTAGTGGAGGGGAAGGATAAAAAGGTGTATGTCAATGGTAAACTGTATGTGAACCCTCACGAAGTACATAAAGAAAAGGATATGATACCGAAGGAAGTGAATCCGCGCGATACGTTTGGACCATTTACCGTACCAGCAGATTCATATTTTGTGATGGGTGACAACCGTGACCGTTCCTATGACAGTCGTTTCTGGAAATTTGTGCGTCGTGATCAAATAAAGGGGTTGGCATTTATTAAATACTGGTCCTGGGATAGTGAAAAGTTCAGGCCGCGCTTTGGTAGTATCGGCCAACTGATAAATTAAATAAATTATACGTAAATTGGGGGATATTATGGATTTTCTCGGGAATTGGAAACGGACACATTACTGCGGTGACCTGAAGGCTGCAGACATCGGCAGTGAAGTGATTTTGATGGGCTGGGCACTGCGGCGGCGAGACCATGGCGGACTTATATTTATCGACTTGCGTGATCGAGAGGGAATCGCTCAGATCGTGTTCGACCCTGAGGTCAACGCGTCCGGGCATGCCGTTGCCGAGTTGGTCCGCAGCGAATTTGTGCTGGCGGTCAGGGGCACTGTAATTCCGCGTCCGGAAGGTACCGTTAATCAGAATATGAAGACCGGAGAAGTAGAAATTCAAGTGCTTGAATGCAAGTTGCTCAATCGTTCCAAGGCGTTACCGTTCATGCTGGACGAACATAATGAGATTAATGAGAACATTCGCTTGAAGTACCGCTATCTGGATCTTCGGCGCCCCCAGTTGCAATATAACCTGATTCTGCGTTCAAAGGTAGCACAGTTGACCCGCTCATATTTGACGGATAACGGCTTTATCGAACTTGAAACCCCTTTTCTTACTAAATCTACCCCGGAAGGGGCGCGTGACTTTCTGGTGCCTTCCCGTATAAATCAGGGGCAGTTTTATGCTCTGCCGCAATCTCCCCAGATTTTTAAACAGATCCTTATGATCTCAGGCTTTGACCGGTATTTCCAGATCGTTCGCTGTTTCCGTGATGAAGATCTGCGGGCTGATCGCCAACCGGAGTTTACGCAGATCGACTGCGAGATGTCCTTTATAGACCAGGAAGATATCATAACTGTCATGGAAGGGCTGATTGCGCGTGTTTTTACTGAAGCAAAGGGCGTTGCGGTTCAGTTGCCGGTGGAGCGTCTTACGTATGCCGAGGCAATACGTCGTTTTGGTGTTGATAATCCCGATTTGAGATTTGGTATGGAGCTGTGCGATCTGACTGATATTGTCAAGGCGTCAGGTTTTAAAGTTTTTGCCGATGTTGCGTCAAAGGGAGGAATCATAAAAGGTATAAATGCCAAGGGCTGTGCAAAGTTCTCACGCAAGGAGATTGACGATCTGACAGATTTTGTCAAAATATACGGCGCTAAAGGACTTGCATATGTAAAAATGGAGGATGGCGAGTGGCATTCTCCAATTGCAAAGTTCTTTACTGCGGAAGAGATTGCTACGATGAACAGCTCCTTTGGAGCTGAAGAGGGGGACCTGCTGTTTTTTGTTGCTGATAAGCCCAAGGTGGTCAATGATTCGCTCGGCAAGTTGCGTAACCACCTGGCGAACCTTCTTAAGTTGACGAGCAAGGATGATTACCGCTTTGTATGGATAACTGAATTCCCGTTGTTGGAATGGGATGAAGATGAAAAACGCTGGTGTGCAGTACACCACCCCTTCACCGCACCAATGGATGAAGATCTGGAGTTTATTGAATCAAATCCGGGACTCTGTCGCGCCAAGGCGTATGATCTCGTATTGAACGGCAACGAAATTGGTGGTGGTTCTATCAGGATTCATCAAGAGCATATTCAATCTTTAATGTTCAAACTGCTCGGAATGAGTGTAGAGGATGCCCGCAGTAAATTTGGTTTCCTGCTTGATGCTCTTGAGTTTGGAACGCCTCCGCATGGAGGGATCGCATTTGGTCTGGATCGATTGATAATGCTGCTGACAGGCAGCGATTCAATCCGTGATGTTATAGCTTTCCCCAAAACACAGAAGGGAACCTGCATGATGTCTGAAGCGCCCTCACTGGTTGACAACAAACAACTTCGTGAATTGGGTATCCGTCTGGCTGAAAAACAAAGTTGACCATGATCGGAAAAATCCGCCAGGCAGTTTACATACTGTTGCTGATTGCACTACTGGCGGCTTGTTCTGCACCGATTTCGGCTTGGCGCACAAAGACAACTCGCTTGGTCGAAAGTCTCGGTCGTCAGGAAACCCCGATACTGTTTCCTCAGGAGTATCGGAGTATGCTGGAAACGTTTGAACACGGTGAAGCACTTCATCACGTTCGTGAAGATGATAAAGGAGCAGATGCATATTATCAGCTGGCTTTTTTAAAGGCAGAGATGGTGCAATCTGAAGTCAACCGCGTCAAAAAACAACGTGAAGCTGAGAAACAACAGCTTTTAGCGGAGCTTGCGGCGAAGGCTGAAGAAGAACAACTGTTGCGTGCCGTTGCAAAAGCGGAGATACGACTGAGGTCACAACAGGCAGCCAGGTTAGCCGAGGCAGAGCGCCAGGCTCAGAAAAAACACAAAGAAACCCCGCAACCTCTACCGACAATGTATACAGTCCGACGTGGTGAAACACTGCCTCAAATTTCAGCACGAACGGAAATTTATAACGATTCTACATTATGGCCGCTTATCTACAGAGCCAACCGCGATCAGATCCGTGATCCCAAACGGCTCTGGCCTGGACAAGTCTTCGTAATCCCCCGTAATTTCAGCCGCGACGAAGCCGTTGAGGCACGACGATTTTCCAATAAAAAGTAATTGGTATCAAAGCTCTTTGTGCGGATAAGGCAGCAATCTCTTAAACCTATTTTTCCTTGACACTCAAATGGGTTTTGTATACTGTATACAAGATTTTTACCGTCACTGTAAAATATTCGTATATATATATAGTATTATTAAAAACGGCGTATCAAAAGTAATGGTCTCTGTTGTTAAAACGGAACCAAGAGAGATAAAAAACCCTTTTTAAATAGATGGTTGCAAGACCGCATTATCGCTTTCATAGGGCCATAGGCTATCTGGTATTAAATCTAAGGAGAGATACATGACAACAGAAACCGCAAAAATTATCTGGACAAAAATTGACGAAGCACCTGCACTTGCAACATACTCCCTGCTTCCAATCGTAAATGCATTCACCAAGGCAGCTGGTGTTGTTGTTGAAACAAGAGATATTTCTGTAGCAGGGAGAATCATTGCAAATTTTCCTGATTACCTGACAGAAGAGCAAAGAATGCCGGATTATCTGGCTGAGCTGGGTGATCTGACACAAAAGCCTGAGGCCAATATTATCAAACTCCCTAACGTCAGTGCTTCAATTCCTCAGTTGAAGGCCGCTATCAAGGAATTGCAGGAGCAAGGCTATAAGCTTCCTGATTATCCTGAAGAGCCGAAAAATGACGCAGAAAAAAAGCTGCACGCTCGATATGCCAAGTGTCTGGGAAGTGCCGTTAACCCTGTTCTGCGTGAAGGTAACTCTGATAGAAGGGTAGCAGCTTCCGTAAAGCAGTACGCCAAAAAGCATCCGGTTAAATTGGGTGCCTGGAGTCCTGAATCGAAGACGCATGTATCACATATGACAGCTGGAGATTTTTACCATAGTGAAAAATCCACTACGATGAAAAAGGCTGGCGATGTAAAAATAGAGTTTGTTGATCAAGCCGGAAAAGTCACCGTACTTAAAGAAAAACTGCCTCTTTTGGAAGGTGAAGTCCTTGATGGGTCATTTATGAATGTTCGTGCCCTGCGCACATTCATTGCCGAGCAGATCGATGACGCAAAAGCAAAAGGTGTGTTGTTCTCAGTACACCTCAAAGCCACCATGATGAAAATATCAGATCCGATCATGTTCGGCCATTTTGTCTCCGTGTTCTACCAGGATGTATTTGAAAAGCATGCCGCTACTTTTAAAGAGCTGGGTGTCAATCCGGATCTTGGCATGGGCGACCTTTACCTGAAAATCAAGAAATTGCCGGCAGACAAACAGGCGGAGATAGAAGCCGATATCCAGGCCGTTTACAAGAAAAGACCCGAGCTGGCGATGGTTGACTCTGCCAAGGGAATCACCAATCTGCATGCCAGTAACGATATCATCATTGATGCATCCAT
This sequence comes from Geobacteraceae bacterium, assembly GCA_027404165.1. The sequence continues at coordinate 87,342 of DAHZCG010000006.1, read as the reverse complement.
GCCCGTTGTAGTGCGTGACTCCGGGATGATGTGGGGCCCGGACGGAAAACTGCACGATACCAAGTGCGTCATTCCAGACACCTGCTATTCAGAGTGGTATCAGGAGTGCATCGCATTCTGCCAGAAAAACGGTGCCTTTGATCCCTCGACCATGGGGTGCACCTCCAACGTCGGCCTCATGGCACAAAAGGCTGAGGAATATGGTTCACATGATAAAACCTTTAAGGTCCCGGGAAATGGCTCGGTGCGTGTCGTCGATGCTGCTGGAGAGGTGCTGTTCCAGCACACCGTGGAAGAAGGCGATATCTGGCGTGGTTGCCAGGCAAAAGATCTGCCGATTCAGGACTGGGTCAAGCTTGCAGTAAACAGGGCGCGAGCTACTGGTGCACCTGCAATATTCTGGTTGGACAAAAACAGGGCACACGATGCCCAGATGATTCTGAAAGTGAATCAGTACCTGAAAGATTATGATACCAATGGTCTCGATATTCAGATTATGTCCCCTGTGGAAGCAATGCGCTTCACTCTCCCAAGGGCAAAAGCCGGTTTAGATACGATTTCCGTAACCGGAAATGCTTTGAGAGATTACATCACCGACCTGTTCCCGATTCTTGAGCTGGGCACCAGTTCAAAAATGCTCTCAATTGTTCCGCTTCTGGCTGGTGGAGGACTTTTCGAGACAGGTGCTGGTGGCTCTGCACCCAAGCATGTTCAGCAGTTCCAGCAGGAAGGGTACTTGAGATGGGATTCGCTTGGTGAGTTTCTGGCGCTGACCGTGTCATTGGAACATCTGGCTAATACCTTCAAAAATGAAAAAGCCCAGCTCCTAGCGGATACCCTTGATCAGGCAACTGCCAAATTTCTGGATAACAACAGGAACCCGGCGCGTAAAGTTGGCCAGATCGATAACCGTGGCAGCCATTTCTACCTGGCAATGTACTGGGCCGAAGCTTTGGCAGCGCAAACCAAGGACAAAGAACTCCAGACACGTTTTGCCAATGTAGCGAAACAGCTTCAAGAGAATGAGTCAAAAATCAATGAAGAGCTGATCGCTGCTCAGGGCAAGCCGGTTGACATGGGTGGGTATTATAACCCTAATCCGGCAATGGTGGAAAAAGCCATGCGTCCGAGCCCAACCCTGAATGCAATTGTTGACTCGATTAATTAACAAGATTGGCTATAACGCTCTTTCATAACTTAGACGTACAGCACACAGTGAGCTAGATGGAATATACATACGTTACCGTACCTTCAGGGGAAAAAATCACCATGGGAAGTGACGGCATGCTTACTGTGCCGAATAATCCGATTATTCCCTATATTGAAGGTGACGGTACCGGTGTTGACATCTGGAAAGCTTCAGTTCGTGTTTTCGATGCCGCCGTAGACAAAGCCTACGGCGGTGCGAAAAAAATCAGCTGGATGGAAGTGTATGCTGGTGAGAAACCCTTTAACCGTTTTCGTAATGAGATGGGTGATAAAGCCTGGTTGCCGGATGAGACTATACAGGCGTTCAAAGAGTTTATCGTTGGGATAAAAGGGCCGCTGACAACTCCGATAGGTGGCGGGATTCGCTCTTTGAATGTTGCCCTCAGGCAGATACTGGATCTGTATACCTGCCTTCGCCCAATCCGCTATTTTCAGGGAGTTCCCACTCCGGTTAAAAGGCCTGAAGATGTGGACATGGTCATTTTTCGCGAAAACTGTGAAGATATTTATTCAGGCATTGAATGGATGACCGGCACACCGGAATGTGAGAAGATTATACATTTTCTGATCAAGGAAATGGGAGTCAATAAGATCCGATTTCCCGACTGCTCCTCCATCGGTATTAAGCCGATTTCCCGCAGCGGCTCAGAACGATTGATTCGAGCTGCCATTCGGTATGCATTGGATCATAAACGCAAGTCAGTAACTATTGTTCACAAGGGCAATATCATGAAGTTTACTGATGGTGCGTTCAAGGATTGGGGTTATGCAATGGCCACGTCAGAATTTCGCTCGCGCGTTATAACTGAACGTGAATCATGGATTATTAATAATCAGGACCGTAATCCTGCCCTGACAGTCGAAGAAAATGCAAAGATGATCGATCCTGGGTATGAAATGATGTCCACCCAGCAGCAAAACGATATTTGCAACGAGGTCGAGGCTGCTCTGACGCTGCTGCCTACTCATGGAAATGGTCAGTTAAAGAAACTGCTTATGATCAAGGACACCATAGCAGATATAACGCTCCAACAGGTTTTGACACGTGCCAAAGAATTTGACGTTGTTGCTACTATGAACCTTGAAGGGGACCTTCTTTCAGATGCATTGGCTGCACAGGTTGGTGGCATAGGTATAGCACCTGGTGCAAACATAAATTATGTAACCGGGCATGCTATTTTTGAAGCTACTCACGGAACTGCGCCAAAGTATGCCAATCTTGACAAGGTTAACCCCGGGTCTGTGATACTTTCAGGAGTAATGATGATGGAATATCTGGGATGGCAGGATGCTGCGGATATTATTGTCAAAACTCTTGAGAGAACTATTGGTCAGAAACGTGTAACGTACGATTTTGAACGAATGATGCAGGGTGCAACATTACTTTCCTGCTCAGGTTTTGCAGATGCTTTGATAGAAAATATGTAATAAATTGTAGTTAGCAGGGGCTGGGATACAACTCCCTGCCTTATTTTACAAAAAAATGAAAGAGGAGGTAAATGTATGGCTCGTAAAAAGATTTCACTTATTGGTGGCGGTCAGATTGGTGGCGTTCTTGCTCAGCTTTGTGCATTGCGTGAACTGGGCGATGTTGTCCTTTTTGACATTGTTGAAGGTCTGCCACAGGGAAAGATGCTCGACATTGCTGAAGTCGGCCCTGTCGACCGTTATGATGTAAACCTCAAGGGAACCAACAGTTATGAAGACATCAAAGGTTCCGATGTTGTCATCGTTACTGCCGGTTTGCCACGCAAGCCAGGTATGAGCCGTGATGACCTGATTGAAGTCAACTCCAAAATTATGACTTCTGTTGCAGAAGGTATCAAAACATACGCTCCTGACTCGATTGTTATTGTAATCTCCAATCCACTTGATGCCATGGTTACGCTCTGCCAGAAAATCACCGGTTTCCCTTACAACCGTGTTATCGGTCAGGCTGGTGTACTTGACTCAGCTCGTTTCGCCAGCTTTATCGCTTGGGAACTTGGCGTATCTGTCAAGGATGTAACCGCCATGACTCTAGGTGGCCACGGCGACGATATGGTTCCTCTGGTCCGTTATGCAAGCGTCAACGGCATTCCGGTAACAGAGCTTCTTGAGCAGAAGTATGGTGCCGAGAAGGGCAAAGAAGTTATGGAAGCCATGGTTAAACGTACCCGTGGTGCTGGCGGCGAAGTTGTTGCCCTGCTGAAAACCGGTTCAGCTTTTTATTCACCGGCTTCTTCCGCTATCACCATGGCGGAATCAATTCTTAAGGACCAGAAACGCGTCCTGCCAACCTGCTGCTACCTGCAGGGTGAATTTGGTGTAAACGGCTTCTACGTTGGCGTACCTGCCGTGCTTGGTGAGAAGGGTGTCGAAAGCATCATCCAGTTCAAACTTGATGCAACAGAGCAGGCAATGATGGACAAGTCTGTTGCTGCTGTTAAGGAACTTGTGAGCAGTATGAAGTAGTATTTGATTCCAGGTATCTGGAAGTTGGCGAAAGAAGGGTGGAGTTGTCGCCCTTCTTTTGCTACTTTCTGGAACCTGTATTTACCACCTTTTATTACGGGAAAAGGAGTCTTTCTAGATGGAAAAGAAACTGCCAAAAATTGAAATCATTGAGAAGTACTGCAAGGGGTGCCATATCTGTGTTGAGTTCTGCCCTAAAGACGTGCTCGAGATGAAGGGCTTTTATGCCTCTGTCAAAAACCTTGAAGCATGTATTAAATGTATGCAGTGCGAATTGCGTTGTCCCGATTTTGCTATCAAAGTCATAACCGAATAAAATCTACAGGAGGAAATGAACAGTGTCCAAAAAAGTAGCGTTTCTTCAGGGTAATGAAGCAGCCGCACACGGCGCATTATACGCCGGTTGCAACTTCTTTGCAGGCTACCCGATAACCCCCTCTACCGAGGTTTCTGAAGTTCTGTCTGCCGAATTGCCAAAAATCGGCGGAAAATTCATGCAGATGGAAGATGAAATTGCCGCTATGGCAGCCATTCTCGGTGCATCACTGACTGGAGCAAAGGTATTGACCTCCACGTCAGGACCAGGTCTCTCTCTGAAACAGGAATTAATTGGCTATGGCTGCATCGCCGAAATTCCCTGCGTTGTGTACAATGTTATGCGTGGCGGTCCTTCAACTGGTATGCCTACCGGACCTTCACAGTCTGACGTTATGTGTGCAAAATGGGGCACCCACGGTGACCATCCGGCAATCTGCCTTGTACCGGCTTCAGTCCAGGAAACTTACGAAGAGATTATTCGAGCATTTAACCTGTCTGAGAAGTATCGCACTCCGGTTATGGTTATGCCTGATGAAATCGTAGCTCACATGCGTGAGCGGGTTGTTTTTCCGGAACAGGGAGAAATTGAAGTCGTACCACGCAAGTCACCAACAGTACCGCCTGAACAGTACAAGCCATACGACACCAGCTTCGGCGACGTCCCACCATTGGCAGCTTTTGGTTCCGGTTATAAGTTTCATGTTACCGGCCTTAACAAGGCGGCAGATGGTTTCCCGACGACCAAGGCCAGTCTCGTTCAGGCTGAAGAAGAGCGACAGGTTCGCAAAGTAGATGCGAATGTTGACGATATTGTTACATTTGAAGAGTATATGCTTGATGATGCTGAAGTAGTAGTAGTAGCGTATGGCTCTACATCACGTTCTGCACGTTATGCAGTCAATGTTGCCCGTGAACAGGGCATCAAAGCTGGCATGTTCCGCATCAAAACCTTCTGGCCATTCCCTGACAAGCAAATCAAGGCTTTGGCCGGCAAGGTCAAAGGATTTGTAATTCCTGAGATGAATCTGGGAATGTGCTCACTTGAGCTTGAGCGTTGTGCACAAGGCAAGGCTCCGGTGCTTGGTATATTCCGGGTAGATGGCGAGCCGATCAATCCCGACCAGATCCTCGATAAGATCAAGGAGGTTAAATAACCATGGCTTTTGATTATGATAAATATCTTCGTCCCGGCAAATTGCCCCACATCTGGTGCCCAGGCTGCGGCCATGGCATCGTCATGAAGGGGTTGATTCGAGCCATGGACACCCTCAATCTTAAAAAAGAGGAGACTGCTGTTGTATCCGGCATCGGTTGTGCCTCACGTCTTCCCGGCTATATCGACTGTTGCACTCTGCACACAGCTCACGGACGTGCCGCTGCGTTTGCAACTGGCGTCAAGATGGCAAAACCGGAAATGAATGTTATTCTGGTTGGTGGTGATGGCGATGGGACTGCAATCGGCGGCAATCACTTCATCCACGCGTGCCGCCGTAACATCAACATGACATACATTATCATGAATAACTATATCTACGGAATGACCGGCGGACAGTTTTCCCCTTGCACTCCGACAGGCGCCAAGGCATCCACGACTCCTTACGGCAACCCTGATCCCGGTTTTGATATCGCCAAATTGGCAATCGGTGCCGGTGCTACCTTTGTTGCCCGTGGCACAGCATTCCATGCCAACCAGATCGATAAACTGATTGCAGAAGCAATCCAGCACAAGGGTTTCTCGGTCGTCGAAATCCTTGACGACTGTCCGACCACCTATGGGCGTCGTAACAAGTATAAGTCGGTCATCGAAATGATGAACCGCCTGAAAGAGGTTGCGGTGCCGGTGAAAGCTGCCGAAAAGATGACTGCTGAACAACTGCAGGGCAAAGTTCTGACCGGTGTTCTCTACAAGGACGAAACCAAGCCTGAGTATACTGCCGAGTACGCTAAAGTTATCGAGCGCGCCACGGCTGCCAAGTAACAATTACAGGAAAAGGAGCGATATATTCATGTCAAGATATGAACTCAGGTTTTCCGGTGCAGGTGGACAGGGTCTGATCACCGCCGGGATCATCATGGCCAAAGCCGCTTCGATATACGAAGGGAAACAGGCTGTTCAGTCGCAGAGCTACGGCCCTGAAGCGCGTGGTGGTGCGTCAAAATCGGAAGTTATCATTTCAGATGGCCCGATTGATTACCCAAAAGCTACATCTGTCGACGCATTATTAGCCATGACACAGGAAGCGTGCGACAAGTATACGCACGACCTAAAAAGTGGCGGCATCCTGTTGGTAGATTCCGATCTTGTAACGAATCTTCCAAAAGGAAACTTTAAGATAGTCTCTTTCCCGATTATCAATACAGCTAAAAACGATGTTGGTCGTGAGATTGTTGCAAACATCGTTGCTTTGGGAGCTATGGTTGCATTAACTGGTCAGGTTAGCCGTGAAAATGCCGAAAAGGCAGTTCTTTCAAGTGTTCCTGAAGCTTTTATTGAACTGAACAGGAAGGCGTTCAGTATCGGATTTGAGAAGGCTATGGCTGCTAACGCCTAAAAATTATATTTTAAACAATAATACGAAAGGCCCGGTGCATTCTCATCGGGCCTTTCGTATTTGATGCACATGATTACAAAGAATCTCAGACGATACTATGATTTGTGTATTGGGGACTGAAATGCAGGAAGCTTGCTGGTATGGAGTGCTGAGTGCCATGTCCATAGCTGAACTGCCTTCATCGGACTTATCTGGCTTGCCGTTATCAGTATAGTAGTGATAAGCTACAAAGAAGATGTTATTGTTCTTAGAATCTTGCAGCACTACGATATAAAGGAATTGTAAATGTTTCAGTTTATGCGTATTCCATTTACAACAGTCAAATATGAAAACTCCTGAATGTTTTGAAATACTGGTCCTCAACGGTCTGGTTGATGAGGTCGTTTCCCGGCTAATGAGCGGTAAAGAAGCTGATGTGTATGTCGTTAAGTCAAAGGGAGAGCTTTGTTGCGCCAAAGTGTATAAAGATGCCCGCAAGCGAAGTTTCAGTCAACTGGCTCAGTATCAGGAGGGACGTAAGGGGCGCAACAGTCGTCAGGCACGAGCCATGCAGAAGAATACGAAGTACGGGCGCAAGGAAACTGAAGAAGCCTGGAAAAATGCCGAGGTAGATGCACTGCGAACTCTGGCTGAGGCGGGGGTACGTGTCCCACAAGTTTATAACTACATAGCCGGTGTTCTGCTGATGGAATATGTCGTTGATGCCGATGGCAACGCGGCCCCCCGGCTCAATGATCTCCGGATAACAGGTGCAAAGGCTCGTGAATATCATCGTGAGTTGATGAGAGAGATCGTACTTATGCTGTGTGCCGGAATTATTCATGGTGATCTGTCTGAGTACAATGTGCTTGTCGGTCGTGACGGTCTCGTTGTTATAGATCTTCCACAGGCAATTAACGCTGCAGGCAATAACAATGCCCGCAGTATGCTTGAGCGTGATGTAGAAAACATAACCGCCTACTTTGGTCGATTTGCTCCTGAACTGACCTCGACAGATTACGGGAGGGAAATCTGGAAACTGTATGCGAGTGGCAAACTTAGCGCTACTTCTACGCTGACAGGAGTTTTTGAACAGAACAATAGTCCGGCAGACGTAAAAGGAGTCATGCGTGAGATTGATTATGCACGGATTTTATACGAACGCACTTTAGCGAGGAAGGCATAGATCTACTGTTTTTATGACACTGTTGTTCGAATCGGCATCGGTGCATTTAAAAATGAGACATCTCTACACAAACATTACATCTGTGTTTCTTTTTTGTTTATTCATGCTCTCGTATACATCCCCAGGGTTTGCTGAAGAGCTTTATCGGCAATTTTCGTTGGGTGTAGGGAGTCTTACTGCGACACCTCATGATGTCATGGCTCCTGAGCCGGGCGTGATAACCGCACAGTATGGTTTTAGAATCACTAATGACTTTATGCCGTATTTGGGTACGGGGGTGGCATATACGTATCAACCGGATATGAAGTCCGGCGAAATAATAAATTTTAAGACAGGAGTCGCGGCCCAGCTTGGTTTCAGTTATAGCCTTGGTACAAATTCCACTCTGAAAATGGACTACAAATATCTCTCATTATCACCGGAACAACCACATGGCGATTCCAACGCCCCACCGCAATCCCTCGGAATCGGGCTGGATGTCAAATTTTGAATAAATAGCCCTGATAATCAGGAGTCGTAAGTTAATAAATACATTTCTTGTTTATTAACTTAAAGAAACGATATCTACGTTGTTGATAAGGATATTCAAGAATGCCGCGCTACGTCGAACCGCTGTTTCGTCCACCCAGTGAAGCAAGAAGCCTGATATTCCAGATCACAATTGGCTGCTCCCAGAATCAATGCCGCTTTTGTGGAATGTATAAGGGCAAGAGCTTCCATGTCCGTCCATACGAGGAAATACTTGAAGAAATAGCCGGAATTCCGGTTCATTACCGTCCCAGAATTGATAGGGTCTTTCTGGCTGACGGAGATGCACTGGTGTACCCGTTTGACGGTCTCTGCTCCATTCTTGATGCGCTGATAGCAACATTTTCCGGCCTGACGCGGGTCTCTTCGTATGCTTCTCCCAACAGCCTGACAACCAAGAGTTCAGAACAGTTGGCAGCGCTTCGTGCCAAGAGGCTGAAAATTCTTTATTTCGGATTGGAGTCTGGTGATGATGCGACGCTGTTGGCCGTGAATAAAGGCTTTAAATCTGATCAACTGGCTGAACTGGCTCTTGGGGCCCGTGAGGCGGGTATGAAACTTTCGGTAACGGCTATCCTCGGTCTTGCAGGGTGTGAGCAAAGCCTGCACCATGCACGAGCGACTGCAGAGTGGGTTAATCGGGTAAATCCTGAATATTTTTCGCTGTTAACCATGTTCCATCGTCATAATGATGACTTTATCCACTCACTCCAGCAATGTACCCGTCGCGAACTGATGCAGGAGGCTCGAGAAATGCTGCAATATCTCCATCCTGTCAAAACCATTCTCCGTTCAAATCATGTCTCCAATTTCCTCAACTTGGCGGGCAGTTATCCCAAGGACCGTGAGCGGTTGATCACGGATGTGGATTTAGCTCTTAAACTTGCTGCTCTGCGTACCGGATTTCTGGATGAAGTGCCGGCCTATCAGGAAGAGTACTGTTGACGTAACCTCTTTTATCTTGCCGTAAATGCATCATAAATGCTACTTTGCCTCCGCTTCGAATCATCAGCGGAGGTTTTTTTGTGAGCATATTTCGTTATCTGACGGCCGGTGAATCGCACGGGCCTCAGTTGAGTGCAATTATTGAAGGGGTTCCAGCGGGGATACATCTCACAGTCGAAACCCTGAATCATGATCTTTCACGGCGGCAACAGGGGTACGGTCGGGGTGACCGGATGAAGATTGAGAAGGATACTGCACAACTCCTCTCCGGTGTGCGCTGGGGAGAAACTATTGGATCACCGATTACGCTTGTGGTGATTAACCGCGATTGGGAAAACTGGTCTGAGAAAATGTCGCCGCTTTCGGAGCATCGCGATGATTCGATTGCCGTTACCCGGCCGCGCCCCGGCCATGCCGATCTCTCAGGCGTTTTGAAGTATCATCATAGTGATCTGCGTAATGTTTTGGAACGCTCCAGTGCCCGTGAAACAGCGGTTCGGGTGGCTGTAGGCGGCGTAGCGAAGGCCCTACTTGCCGAATTTGGCATCAGGGTTGGCGGTTTTGTCACAGAGATTGGGGGAGTCGGTACAACCACTCCGCAGGAACCAATAGAAACCCTGTGGCAGCGGGCTGGGAACTCAGAAATGTTTTGCTGTGACGCTTCTGCAGAAATCAACATGAAACGGGCCATTGATGCAGCCCAGTCTGGCGGAGACACGTTGGGAGGGGTTGTTGAAGTGCAGGTTGTCGGCCTTCCTCCCGGCCTTGGCAGCTATGCACAGTGGGACCGCAAGCTGGATGCGCGTCTGGCCATGGCACTGATGAGTATACAGGCCATCAAGGGCGTCGAGGTTGGGCTCGGATTTGAAGCTGCCCGCAGGCCCGGTTCGCGGGTGCATGATGAGATTTTTTACAAAGATGGCTATCAACGCAATAGTAATAATGCCGGCGGTATTGAAGGAGGAATGTCTAATGGTGAGCCGATTGTGGTACGGGCCGCCATGAAGCCAATTCCTACACTCTATTCGCCACTCCGCTCAGTTGATTTGCGTACGCATGAACCGTTTGAGGCGACTGTTGAACGTTCGGATACCTGTGCTGTACCGGCAGCTCTGGTGGTGGCGGAAGCGGTTGTGGCAATTGAAATTGCCAATTCTCTGCTGGAAAAGTTCGGCGGTGATTCTATTGTTGAAATTTGGCGTAATCTGGAAGGATATCGGGAGCAGATTCGAAATGTCTGAGAAGTTGTTGATATTGACCGGTTTTATGGGAAGCGGTAAAACTTCTGTCGGTAAACTTCTTGCAGAACGATGTGGCTACCGCTTTGTTGATCTGGATGCTGAAATTGTCTCAGCGGCAGGACGTGCTATAAACGATATCTTTGCCAATGAAGGTGAACAGGCATTTCGATTACTGGAAAGCTCTCGGTTGGAGCAAATTCTGACTGCGGGTGGAACGTGTGTGATTGCAACCGGTGGCGGAGCAGTGATATCTGAACAGAATCGTACCTTGATGCGCGCTCACGGGGTGATTATCAACCTGAAAGTATCGCTGGAACACGTTTTGTCTCGTTTGAAGGAATGTACTGATAGACCTCTGTTGGCGGGAGAAAATACTTTGGAGCGGGCAACAACGTTGATGAATGAGCGCGAACAATTTTATTCCGACGCCGATATTAGAATTGACACGGATGGGAAATCCGTGGAAGATGTCGCAACAGAGATACTGTGCCGTTTGAAGGGGTTTTGAGTGGGTGTTCTGTCCGTTAATCTTGCTGAAAACAGCTATGACATTATCATCGAACGTGGTGTTCTTGCCTCGCTTGGGCAACGGTGCCGTGCTGTCGGGCTAAAGGGAGTGGCGGCCGTCATTACCAACCCAACTGTTGCCGCCTTATATGGCAAGGATGTTCAGAAGACACTTGAAACTGCCGGTTTCAGTGTTTCAATTATAGAGATACCTGACGGAGAGGAATATAAAAACAGTGCGACCCTGAATCAGGTCTATGATGCTCTTCTTGCGGCTGGTGTCGACCGTGGTTCTTTCGTGGTAGCGCTTGGTGGCGGTGTCGTAGGAGATGTGTCCGGCTATGCGGCAGCAACCTGGATGAGAGGTATTCCTTTTGTTCAGGTGCCAACAACGCTTTTAGCCCAGGTAGACAGCAGTGTCGGCGGCAAAACAGGAATTGATCATCCAAAAGGTAAAAATCTGATTGGTGCCTTTTATCAACCGCGCCTGGTACTAATCGATGTTGGAACTCTTGCAACACTTGATAAACGTCAGTTCTGTGCTGGACTTGCCGAAGTTATCAAATACGGGATAGCCATTGATCCCCTGTTGTTTGAATTCTTAGAGGCAAAGTGTGATGCAATATTAGCTAAGGAACCGGATGTCCTGATAGAAATTATCTCCAGATCCTGTCAAATAAAGGCACAGGTGGTAGAGCAGGACGAAAAGGAAGCGGGTTTACGTGCCATCTTGAATTATGGACACACGCTCGGACATGCCTTTGAATCTCTTTCAGGCTATCGTGGTCTGGTGCATGGAGAAGCTGTTGCGATTGGAATGGTGCTGGCTGCCAGGATTTCTACTGCTGAAGGTTTGTGCAATAATGAGGATGTAATGAGAATAACTACACTTATTACCCGGTGTGGACTGCCGGTAGAAACTCCACATTTTGACCGTCAACAGTTAATAAATGCAGTTGCCGCTGATAAAAAGTCAAAGGGTGGTTGTATTACCTTTATTTGTAACCGGGGCATTGGCATGTATGCAATGCGATATCATACTCCCGAAGAGCTGCTCGTGCTGAGCGGGTTGGAGGCGTAACCATGCAGGAATCAGCTTCGTTCTGGACAGATATTAAAGAACTAGAGGAACAGCTTGCCAACGTACCGGACTCGTTTTGTTTTGCCCAGCTTGCTGATGTTTATCACAAGGTAGGGTTGGTTGATGATGCGCTTTACGTCGCCCGTCAGGGAGTGAAGAAACATCCCCGCTATCTGTCTGGTCAAAGAGCTCTTGCGCTGGCATGTCTTGCCAAGGGATTGAAAGATGAAGCCTTGGGTGCTTTAAAGCTGATTGCCGAGGCGTTGCCAGAGGATGTACAGTCTCAAAAGTTGTTAGGGCGCCTTTTGGTTGATTTTGGAAACCAAAGTGCGGCACGAAAAGCATTCCAGACTGCTCTTGAGTTTGCCCCGGATGATGTGGAGTGCCGGATTGAATTGGAGTCGCTTGATCGATTTGCGGGATTGGCGCCATCTGCTCTCGAATCGGATGAAGATGATGAAGCAATTATTGAGGATCTTGAAATACTGGAAGATTATTACCCGGAATCGGAGCTTCCGTTTCGAGATGTTTCCTGCGAATCTGATCTCATCTCTGGTCCGCATTCTGATCCTCTTTCAACCAGTACCCTTGCTGAATTATATGTCACACAGGGCTTTATAGATAAAGCACTTGAAATTTACCGTGTGATTCTGGACGACAATCCTATGGATCGTGCTATAGCAAAACGCGTAGCCGAGCTTGAGGCGCTGGAAACTTCTCAATTTAAATCTGATGTAACAGTTACTACTGCTTTTGAAGCGAAAACTGCCGATGAGCCAGTTTTCAGTATAAATTCAGAAATGTTTTCTCGTGAAACAGAGGCAACGACGCTGGCGGAACCCGATATTATTCCTGCTCTTAAAAGTCAGCAAACATGCGCAGATGATGTCTGCAGCGATGAGGCCGATTTTTCGGTACCTCTTGAGGAATCGGCGCTTTCCACGCTTGACAGGTGGCTTGAAAATATCAGGAGGATTAAAACATGTCGCTAAAAGATGCACTGAACAAGATTGTCCAGAGCGTTGATGGCTCCTTGGCCGCGGTAATAATGGCCTACGACGGGATTCCGATTGATGAAGTCTCTGTTGAACAATCAGAGTTCGATATGCAGCTCCTGTCGGTTGAGTATGCAACTGTGCTTAAGGAAATCAAGCGTGCTGTTGAAATAATTAAGATGGGTGATCTTGAAGAGGTTTCAATTTCAACTACCCGAACCTGTCTCGTCGTCAGGGTTTTAAACGATGATCTTTTTGCTGCACTCATATTGAGTCGAGACGGAAACATAGGCAAGGGACGCTATATGCTCAAACTCAAATCATTTGAAGTGTTGCAGGAGCTTTCGTAACTATGAAGTTTCTTGTATTGCATGGTCCTAACCTGAATCTGCTCGGAAAGCGTGAGCCGGGGATATACGGTTCTCAAACTCTCGATGATATTAATACTCAGCTGAAAAAGCTGTCAGAAGAGTTGGGTTGTGAGGTTTCTTTTTTCCAATCCAATACAGAGGGAGAGCTCATCAATGTTATCCAAGCTGCTGAGTGCAATGGAATACTGATTAATCCGGCCGCATATACTCATACCAGTATCGCAATCCGTGATGCCCTGTCGGCTGTGGGGGTTCCATGCGTTGAGGTCCACCTTTCCAATATCCATCGCCGGGAAACATTCCGCCATATCAGTATGATCGCTCCAATTGCAATTGGTCAGATCTGTGGATTTGGGCAGGATAGCTATCTGCTTGGGCTGCGCGCATTATTTAATTACGTTAAAAACAAATAAATGCCGTTGAGTCCATCGCAGCCTGTTTTTATGTCAGTATCTAAAAACTGTTTGTAGTCAGGGTTTCATTTATGCTAAAAAGCAGGCGTCTTCGTCTCAAACGGTTTTTTGAAGAATATTCGCTCCAAGCGATATTATTTACCGATCTCAGAAATATTCGTTACCTGTGTGGTTTCAGCGGCACTGAAGGAGCGTTACTGGTGTCGCGAAATCACGCGTGGTTTTTATGTGATTCTCGCTATACTGCGCAAGCATCTGATGAAGTCCAAGCTGCCGAAGTCAAGGAGTGCGCAGCGATTCGTATTGATACGATTGTTGCTTTAGCTCATGAATTTAGTCTTGGCCGGATCGGTTTTGAGGCTGCTCATACGACAGTGAGTGCCTTTCGACGGATGGCAGAGAAACTGAGCAGCATTGAACTGGTTGAGCTTGGTCCCAATCTGGATGAGATCCGCGTCTGTAAAGATGGCGCTGAAATTGAGCAGCTCAGCATGGTTGCCACTCTCTCCTCTTTGGCTCTTACTGCGGTGTTGCCGAAAATCAAGCCCGGTGTTCGGGAGATCGACATTGCATTGGCGCTTGAACTTGAGATGCGGAGACGTGGCGCGGAAGGGAAAGCTTTCGATTTTATCGTTGCTTCCGGGGTACGGGGTGCAATGCCGCATGGCAGAGCCAGTGACAAGGCCATACAATCGGGGGAGATGGTAACGATTGATTTTGGTGCGTTAAAAGACGGTTATCACTCTGATGAAACGGTCACTATAGCCTGCGGAAAGCCGGAAAGTCGTGCGCGTGAAATCCACTCAATTGTAAGGACTGCCCATGATCTTGCGATTGAAGCGGTCAGGCCGGGCATCAGTTGCAAGAATCTGGATGAGGTTGCCCGCTCATACATTCGTAGCAAAGGGTATGGTGACAATTTTGGCCACGGATTGGGCCATGGCGTTGGACTGGAAATTCACGAAATGCCGACACTGTCACCGCGCAGTGTTGATGTGCTGAAAGAGGGAATGGTTGTTACAATTGAGCCGGGCATCTATATTCCTGGTTTTGGGGGAGTCAGGATTGAAGATACCGTGGTAGTAACCGGCAACAGCTGTCGTATTCTTACCAGTGCAGATAAGCAATTGCTGGTTCTGTAGAGAGGGCCGGCCAACGTTTTTTAAAATAGAGTTGCATCACTATCGTCAATATATTAGAGGAGATGAACTGAAATGGATATCAAAGATCTGAAACTGCTGATAAAACTTGTAACTGAGACGGACATCACCGAGTTTGAAATGGATAATTCAGACGAAAAAATTATTATCAAGCGCGGCCACAAACCTGAATATATTACGGTTTCTGCTCCACCAGTCCAGCAATATCCTGCCCCTGGATATCAGCCTGCTTCTGTTGCTGCACCTGCTGCACCGACAGCAGTACCGGCCGCTCCTGAAGCTGAAGTTGGCGACACAGTAAATTCTCCGATTGTTGGAACATTTTATGCGGCTCCTGGCCCTGATGCGGCCCCGTACGTAACCGTCGGCCAGGTTGTAGAAAAGGGGCAGGTCCTTTGTATCGTGGAAGCAATGAAATTGATGAACGAGATTGAGTCTGAGTGTAAATGCAAGATCATAAAAATTTGCAAAGACAATGCTCAGGCTGTAGAATTTGGTGATGCACTGTTTGTCATACAGAAACTTTAATTTTATTCTCAGTTCTAATAAAGAGGATACGTGCGTTAACAAGGTTCTTTTCAGCAACCCTCGGATATTCGGGATAAGAACGTTTACAAAGTCAATATCTGCAAATACTGCGGATATGATTTTACCGTTCTAATAACGCAGAAAAGGACTTCTAACTTACTTAAGCGGGGTTTGCCTTCATGTTTCATAAAGTACTAATTGCCAATCGCGGCGAGATAGCCGTCAGGATTATCAGGGCTTGCAAGGAGTTGGGTATCAAGACGGTTGCGGTCTACTCCCAGGCAGACATTCATTCTTTGCATGTCAAATTGGCTGACGAGAGCGTCTGTATTGGGCCAGCTCCAAGCGCGTTAAGTTATCTGAATATTAATGCCATCATCAGCGCAGCTGAATTGACTGATGCCGAGGCGATTCACCCTGGCTACGGTTTTCTGTCTGAAAACGCGAATTTTGCCGAGATATGTGAAAAATGCGGCATCACTTTTATCGGACCGACTGCCGAGAGTATGCGCATAATGGGCGACAAAATCAGTGCTCGTCAAGCAGTCATTAAGCAGGGCGTACCAATTCTGCCAGGTACTAAAGAGGGTGTTCATTCTGTTGAGGAGGCTGTCAAAGTTTCAAAGGAAATCGGATTCCCCGTTATCATCAAGGCAACTGCCGGTGGCGGAGGCCGCGGCATGAAAATAGTGCATTCACAGGCAGCCCTGCCGAATGCATTTGCAACTGCTCGTGCAGAAGCCCAATCCGGATTTGGCAATCCCGAAGTATATATTGAGCGATACTGTGAAAAACCCCGTCACGTTGAAATCCAGATTCTTGGTGACAAGCATGGCAATGTGATTCATCTCGGTGAACGAGACTGCTCTATCCAGCGTCGCCACCAGAAACTGATCGAAGAAGCTCCTTCTACGGTTGTAACTCCGGAAATCCGTAAGGCAATGGGGGATGCCGCTGTCAGGGCTGCTGCAGCTGTCGGATACAACAGTGCCGGCACTGTTGAATTTTTGGTTGATAAACAGAATAACTTCTACTTCATGGAAATGAATACCCGTATTCAGGTTGAACACCCGGTGACTGAAATGATTACCGGTGTGGACCTGGTCCGGGAGCAGATACGTTCAGCTGCAGGAATACCTTTGCGATTCAAGCAGGAGGACATCCAGATCAGGGGACACGCGATAGAGTGTCGCATTAATGCGGAAGATCCTTTCAAGTTTACTCCTTGTCCCGGTAAAATTACCGCGTATCATCCACCCGGCGGGTTTGGTGTCCGGGTCGATTCCTTTGTGTACGACCAGTACTCTGTTTTGCCTCATTATGATTCGCTTATCGGAAAGCTGATTGTTCACGCAGATACTCGTGAGGAAGCCATCAAGAGAATGGCACGAGCGCTTGACGAATTCAGGATTGAAGGAATTAAAACAACTATCTTTTTTCACAAGCGCATCATGGCTCTCAAGGATTTTATTGAAGGTGATATTGACACCTCTTTTCTTGAACGAATCGTGCTGGAGTAAATATCATGGACTTTCCTGATGAGCTTAAATATTCGAAGGAACATATCTGGGTCAGGATTGAAAATAGTACAGCGGTTATCGGTATTACTGATTTTGCACAGGAGGAACTGGGTACAATCAGCGGAGTGGAACTGCCTGATGAAGGTGACGAAATAGAACAGGATGACTCAATTGGATCAATCGAAGCACAAAAAACGGTTGCTTCACTTTATGCACCATTCAGCGGAACTGTCCGGAGCGTAAATCATGAGGCGCTGGACAATCCGGAACTGCTCAATGATGATCCGTATGATGGCGCCTGGTTGCTTGAAGTCTCGCTTGACGATCCTGAAGAGTTGAAAAATCTGTTGTCTGCCGATGATTATGCCGACTATATCGAAGACAGGGATTAAGGAACGACATAGCTATTGTATATGGGCGAGATCATACAGTGATCTCGCCCTGTTTTATTCGAAAGGATTATTGACGTGCGTTTTGCGATGTTGTTATCTTTTATAATTTTAGCTCTACCAATTTTGGCATATTCTTCTGGAACTCCGCTACAGCTGACTCTGAACGAGGCGATTCGCATGGCTGCCGAGAAGAATCTGGATGTACGTGCTGAACTGTACAATCCCGCCCAGTACGAGGCTGATATAAACCGATATCGCGCAATATATGACCCTCTTTTTTACCTGCAGACCAGTTATACTGATTCTAATGCTGCTATGATTAACTCCTCCGGTCAAACGTTCACTTTGAATTCTTCCCTCAGCAAACTTTTCTGGACCGGTGGCAGTGCGGCTGTTACATTCAATAATGGGTATATCAGCAGTAATGTCGCTATACCTTCGAATAGTTGGCAGACCGGTCTGGGAGTCAGCATTAGCCAACCCCTATTAAAGAACATGGGACGTGAAGCAACTGAGATAGCCATAAATGTATCCCGATTTTCAAAATTTGCTTCGCTTGAACGCTTTAATTCAATTCTTCTTTCAACGGTAGCTCAGGTGCGTACAGAATATTTTAAACTTTACAGCCTGCGTGAACAGCGAAACGTGAAAAAAGTTTCTCTGGAACTGGCGCAAAAAATACTTTCTGAAACGCAAGGGCGCATCAAAGCGGGAGTTTTACCCGCTATGGAAATATTTAACGCGGAATTCGGTGTTGCAACACGAGAAAAAGAGTTGATTGACGCTGAACTGGCAGTGAATAACCAGGTAGACGTTCTGCGCCTGCTTCTACAGATGAACGACAAAAAGGGGGAGGACTTGCAGACGGTGGATCTGCCGCCCCGTGACCGGTTTGTCGTTATAGAAAGCGAAGCAATCCAGCAAGCTTTGAATCGACCTGATATCCGGGAGCAAAAACGCAATCTGGAACTAAGTGAACTCCAAACCAGGAACTTGAGACAAAAGATCCGCCCGGATTTGACATTAATGGCTTCAGCCCAGCTAACCGGCCAGGATAGTGCGTATCAACGGAACTTTGACAAGGTTCTTACATTTGATTACCCGGTTTGGAGCATCGGGCTCAATTTCAGTTATCCTCTTGGGAATGGGGAGGCCGAAAACGATTATCGCAAAAGCAGATTAAAAACTGAGCAGATTTCATTGCAGATTCGCAGTCTGGAAGAAACTGCTGCAAATGAAGCCAGAGCAGCTATACGTGGGATTGAAGCAGGCTATAAGCAGATTGAGGTAACTGACCGGGGGGCAAAGTTTGCAGAAGAACGCCTGAGATCTTTTATCCGTAAAAATGAGGTTGGTTTGGCTACTTCTAAAGATGTTCTGGATGTAGAAAATGATTTGGACGTTGCTAAAAGCAATCAGATAAATGCTGTTGTCGGATATGCCAATGCCCTGACCCGTTATTGGCAGGTAACTGGAGAACTCCTGGAACGAGAAGGAATCCGGGTAGTAGAAGGTGATGCCGACAAACTGTACTCCAAGAGTCGCTGATGTTGAGAATTGGCGAAATAAAGTACGCAAACTGCACTCCGCTCTTCCATGTCCTGCGTGAGCAATTCCCTTGTTCAGAGTATGAATTTGTTACGGGAGTACCTGCCGCACTAAATAAGATGCTTCTGGCGGGGGAGATAGATGTGTGCCCGTCATCCTCAATTGAGTATGCGTATCACCCGGAGCATTACACCATTTTGCCGCAGCTTTCCATTTCAAGTGTCGGAGCGGTGGCAAGCGTACTGTTATTTTCCCGGGTACCGATTGAAAAACTGGATGGTAGGAAAATCACGCTTAGTTCTGAATCTGCCACTTCGGTGAATCTGCTCAAAATCCTGCTAAGCCAGCGCTTTGGCTGCTCATGTACCTTCGAAGTAGCTCCACCTGGCGTATCTGTCACTGACAGTGATTCACCGGCACTGCTGCTTATTGGAGACTCCGCCCTACGGAAAAATATGGAGGAATCGGATCTGCTTGTGTACGATCTTGGCGACTTGTGGCACTCGTGGACCGGCTATCCATTTGTTTTTGCTCTCTGGTTCTGTCGTAACGAGGTCGCCGAAGGGGTAGAGCTTAAGAAGCTTGCCCAGCAGTTGGTTCAGGCTAAAAAGCTAGTCCCCGGTAATCTTGAACGAATTGCGGTACGTGCGAAAGAAGTCAGTTGGTTCGGATATGATCAATTATTATCATATTGGCGTGATAATATTTCATATGATCTTGATGAAAGCGCGGAGGCAGGTTTGATGCTCTACTATACTAAATGTTTTAAAAGCGGCTTGATAACAACCGTCCCTGCGTTGAATTTTGCTGCACCGCTCATCTGATGCTTCATTGGTTGTGTGAAGTTACCACAACTCTATTCGCATAATCGGAAAGAATGCGGGCATGGTCGAAACAAAGCCGCTCCGGCAGTGAATCCAGGCGGAATATGTCCAGATTCAGTGCGTCATCAGCGGCGCGGGGAATTCCGTGTGCCTGTGCGATGTATACCGTTGAAATCGTATGCATCCGGTTGTCCCGTGCTGGATCAGAATAACATCCCAATAATTGCAAATTTGAAATTTCCAGTGATGTTTCTTCACGTGCTTCCCGTTCTGCCGCAGATTCAAGTGATTCTCCGTAGTCTACAAAGCCACCCGGCAGGGCCCAACCAAAGGGTTCGTTCCGTCGTTCAATCAGGACTATGCCGCTGTCCAGCTCAATAATGATGTCTACCGTCGGGAATGGATTTCTGTACTGTCTTACACTGGAACCACAGGATGGACAGGTGAGGGTGGTAAACGACATATGGTATCTCCATAATAAAAAAGGGGAGAAAATTAATTCCCCCCTTTGATCGAAAATATTGAAAGCGCAAACTATTTCTTTTTCTTGGCACCGGCGGCTTTTTTGGAAGCTTTGAGTGGATTGACCTTTGCATCTTCAACTTTGAGATCAATTTTTACGTGGGAAGCAAAGTTGCAGATTCCACCGATCCACTTCTTTTCTGGTGCGGGATATGCACTGCAAACCTGACCAATGCTGCCGGTCACAATGCGTTCGCACCCTTCACAGTTCTCCGCAATAGTCTGGCAGGAACCTCCAGTAAATATACACCCTTGTTTTCCCCAAAAGGTACACTCGGTACCTGCTAGTACGGTTTGACACTTCATGCTTCTTCCTCCTGAATTTGTTCTCCAACGAATAGTTACTCTAGCAATTCTTGCGGAGAAAAGTCAACGGAAAAAATTGGCGGGAAACCGCGTCGTTTGAAGAAATAGCATGAATTTCAGCGGCTGCTTATTGTAAGGAAATTCTTAAATATGTCTATTCCGCCCTCAGTCAGAATAGATTCCGGGTGAAATTGCACTCCCCAGATCGGCAGATCTTTGTGGCGCAATCCCATGATTTCACCGTTAGCAACCCACGCGGTTACTTCAAGACAATCGGGTAGGGTGGGGCGATCAATAATCAGGGAATGATAACGGGTAGCCAGGAAAGGGTTCGGCATTCCGGCAAACAGTTCCTGCCCGTTGTGAATAATTGGTGATGTTTTGCCGTGCATCAGGGATGAACTCCGGAGAACCCTGCCACCAAAGGCGTGTCCGATGGATTGGTGCCCGAGACAGACGCCCAAAATTGGAATTTTTCCGGCGAAGTGTTTGATGGCTGAAACGGAAATCCCGGCCTCTTCCGGAGAACAAGGTCCAGGTGAAATAACAATTCGTTCAGGTTGCAAAGCTTCTATCTCTGATAGCGAAATTTTATCATTACGATGTACCAGTACATTTTCGCCCAACTGTCCGAAATACTGGACAATGTTGAAGGTGAACGAGTCATAGTTGTCAATCATCAGTAACATTCAGGCCAAACCTTTCTCAGCAATCTCTACTGCCTTCATAACGGCCATTCCTTTGTTGACCGTCTCCTGCCATTCCGTTGCGGGGTCAGAATCGGCTACAATGCCGGCGCCCGCCTGCAGGTGGATCTTTCCATCCTTTATAATCAAGGTGCGAATGGTTATACAAAGGTCCATGTTTCCAGAAAAGGAAAAATAACCGACTGCTCCTCCGTATATTTCACGACGCAACGGCTCAAGCTCGTCAATGATCTGCATTGCCCTGATTTTTGGAGCTCCTGACAAGGTGCCGGCAGGAAATGTGGCTCTTACCAGATCAAAAGCATCCCGGTCAGCCGATAATTGCCCCTGAACGTTTGATACAATGTGCATGACATGGGAATAGCGTTCAATGAGCATCAGTTCGGATACGCTGACAGATCCGGTTGTGCAGACCCTCCCCAGGTCGTTTCTGCCGAGATCTACCAGCATGACATGTTCCGCACACTCCTTTGGATCGGCAAGGAGTTCATTGGCCATTTTGGCATCATCATCAGGGGTTGCGCCACGGGGACGAGTACCGGCAATTGGGCGTAATTCCACTTGGTCTCCTTCCTTGCGCACCATGACCTCGGGGGAAGCGCCCGCAATCACCGTATCGCCAAGGCGCAGGAAGAACATGTATGGTGAAGGATTCAGTGTTCTCAGTACCCGGTAGATATCGAGCGGGTCGGCAGTAAGCTCGCCACTGAAGCGCTGGGAAAGTACAATTTGTATGATATCGCCTGACCGGATGTATTCCTTGGCTTTTTCGACAGAATCCTCAAATGAAGCTTGGGACATATTAGAGATGAATTTGACCGGATTTCCAGGAAGTGAAGCCGCATTCTGCGGTAGTGGTATGCGCAATCGGCTGATAATTTCGTCAATTTTTTCTATTGCACGTTCATATGCTTCTGAAGGAGATATTTTTTCAGTAATATGGGCATTTGAAACCACCTTGATTTTTTGACGCATGGTGTCGAAAATTACAATGGTATCTGTTATCAGAAAATATGAATCGTATGCATCAAGCAGCGCCGGCTTTTCCGTTGTCAGAGATTCGAAGTGCCGCACCATATCATAACCGAGATAACCGACGGCACCGCCAAAAAAACGGGGAAGGCCATCCACCTCAACTGGCGTGAACTGTGCCAGAAGCTCTTTGATACAGGCCAGCGGATCGGATGATTCTTTCTGAACAACAACTCCATCAGAAATAGTTTCAACGAGATGGCCCTTTGAGCGAATGACGACCGATGGTGTCGAGCCGAGGAAGCTGTACCGTCCCCATTTTTCACCACCCTCAATACTCTCAAGGAGATAGGAAAAGTGTCCGTCGTCAAGTTTTCTGAAAGCTGATACCGGCGTATCCATGTCTGCCATAATTTCGCAAAAGACCGGGATCAGGTTGCCTTTTTCAGCAAGAGAATAAAATTTGTTTCGTGGTGGGAAATACATTACGTACCTCATGGGAGAAAAACCTATCTGAAAAGCTAACACAGGCTCTACAGAGAGTCAAGTTCAGCCGAATATGACTGTTGTGTCTGGCAGTCGGTATATTTTTTTTTACAGCAGACTATATTTAATATATAAAGTCAGATATAAACTGGCCTATTAGCGCAACACGAAAGGTGATTATCATGCAGCAAAGCAAAATTCTTCTTGAAAGTGATACCAACGAACTTGAAATAGTTGAGTTCAGAATCGACGAAGTCGACGGGAATGGTAATGTGATCCCCTGTTACTATGGTGTCAATGTTGCAAAAGTACGTGAGATCATCCGCTTGCCACAGATGTCGCGAGTGGTCAATGCCAAGCCTGGTGTCGAAGGGATGATCAAGTTGCGTGACAAGGTCATTACCATCATTAATCTTGCAACGGTTCTCAATAAATCGACCGGAGAACTTGTAGCCGACCGGGTTGTCGTCCTTGAGTTCAATAATCTGATGGTGGGGGTACTGGTTCATTCCGTATCACGGATTTATCGAATCTCCTGGAAGAATGTAGAGGCCCCTTCGGCGGCTGTTCACAGTGATGAGGTGACCGGCCTGGTTAAAATGGATAACAGAATTATACTCGTACTCGACTTTGAGAAAATTGTTGCCGAACTCTGTTCCGAGAGTGCCCTCAAGCCGCTTGATTCTCTTATGATGAATCGTGCGGAAACGAATCCAGAACGTGCCCATAGAACCATTTTGGTTGCCGATGATTCTGTTTTTATACGCAAGACCCTCTGCAGCAGTCTTCGAGCCGCCGGATATACGGTCGTTGAGGCAGAAAATGGAGCCGAAGCGTGGGATATTATTCAGCAAACCATGCAAAATGTCGCTCGTGACGGGGGAGTGTTCCGGGATAAAATACATATGATGATTACAGATGTGGAAATGCCCCAGATGGATGGTCTGCATCTTACTTCGCTTGTACGAAAGGAAGATTCATTAAAGGATCTGCCCGTTGCGATCTTTTCCTCTCTTGCTTCCGAGGACAATAAACGCAAATGGATTGGACTTGGAGCTAACTGTATTTTAACCAAACCGGATTTACCGAGGTTGGTCAATGTAGTGGATGAGTTGACAGCGTGATTCGCTCTTGACAAAATGGATATTTCTGTGATTTACTTCTCTGCATGGACTCAAACCGCTTCTACATCGCTTTCAGCTTTTACTTTTGGTTCGGCTTTTATTTCAGGCCGTC
The DNA here is from genome assembly GCA_027404165.1 of Geobacteraceae bacterium. Next base: position 63,362 of record DAHZCG010000006.1, on the reverse strand, counting down.
TGCCCGGGTAGAGGTGTAAGCGAAGAAGCTATTACACGAAACCACAAACCGGGGCAGACGAAAGTCTCCCCGGTTTTTTACTGTCTGAATACTCAGAACAGTCAGGGCCGGGGGGATCTCCGGCCCTGACTGTTTGTGGGAAAGGACCAGCAAATGATTGTTGTAATGAAGGCAGGTGCTACAAAGAAAGACCAGGATGAAGTTCTCAGGCGTATCAAGGAGTTGGGGTACACGTCACATGTAATTCATGGCGAGACGCGTGATGTGATCGGGGCTATCGGTGACGAACGCGGCAAGTCGGCACTGCAGGCGTTGGAGACTCTTCATGGCGTGGAAAATGTTGTGCCGATTCTCCAGCCGTATAAACTTGCTTCGCTAGAAGTTAAGAAAGAATCCAGTACAGTACGCATCAGTGAAAACGTTGTTATTGGCGGCTCACAGATTGTCGTCATGGCTGGTCCATGTTCGGTCGAAAGTGAAGAACAGATTATTGAATCAGCTCTTGCTGTCAAGAAAGCCGGGGCACATATTTTACGTGGTGGGGCATTTAAACCGCGTACTTCTCCCTATTCTTTCCAGGGACTTGAAGAAGAGGGGTTGAAACTACTGGCCAAGGCACGTGATCTGACTGGACTCCCATTTGTAACAGAGGTAATTAACCCTGAAACAGCCGATATGGTGGCGGAGTATTCCGACATCCTGCAGATTGGTGCCCGTAATTCACAGAACTTTGCGCTGCTCAAAAAAGTAGGCCAGCTCCGTAAACCGGTGTTGTTGAAAAGGGGGATGGCGATGACAATCCAGGAACTCCTGATGAGCGCAGAATATATCATGAGCGAGGGAAATCAGTCTGTGATACTCTGCGAGCGTGGTATCCGCACCTTTGAGACAGCTACCCGCAATACCCTCGATTTATCGGCAATCCCTGTTTTGAAAGGGAAAACACATCTGCCGGTTGTCATTGACCCATCACACGGTACCGGTAATCATCATTATGTAGCTCCCATGAGTTATGCCGCTGTGGCAGCGGGTGCCGACGGATTGATTGTGGAGGTACATCCGGATCCTGAGCACGCATCGTCTGACGGTGCTCAGTCTCTCAAACCGGTCAAATTCGAGACTATGATGCAAAAGTTGCGGCTACTTGCCGAGGTGGATGGAAGGACAATTTAGGTGTCAGTATTTTAAAAAAACGAGACACAGGGTGATATAGTCCTGGCGGAGAGCCCTGTGTCTCAAATATTGCTGCCAGCGAGGCTTGTAAGACCCTGAGCTTCGCGCAGAATTTTTTCAAGGAGAGGATCGATATCTTTGATCTGAGAAATTTCATTGCCCAGATAGATGATCTTGCGAAGTTTATCTTCCTGGCACCACATAATACCCCCTTTGGCTACCGCTTGTTGATCATAGTACTTTATTCATAATTATTTATCAATTAGCCAAGAAATGGCTGCTCATTGCTATTTTTGGCGTTGCAGATTAACAGTATTTACTCTACGATGCTTTTATTTTTAAAGGGAGTGAACGATGAAAATCAGGGTTCTGTTTGCTGTGGTTGTTGCCGTGATGGCAATTCTGATAAATACAGGTGCTGGACACGCGCTGGAAACGGAATCACCCTTAGAAAAAAGCATGTCTGATACTCTTGATCTCTGGCGGGAGGGTCAATATGAACGACTTTTTGAACAGTTGGCACATCGAGGTAAAACCTCTCGCGAGTCATTTGTGGAAAAAATGCAGGAATCCACCGTTCACCCAGTCTGTTGCTGGCAGAAGATGGAACATTTCCGGATTATAAATGAAAAGCAAACCGAAGCCACCATCTACGTTAAACTTGGGTTGGAGGGTACTCCATATGCCTCCGGAACTGTTACCCGTGAATTCAAGCTTACACGCCAGGAGGGAGTCTGGAAGATGCAGTTGGCGGATGTCTTTTCGATTGCCGGGGTAACAGGTAAAAAAAGGAATGGTACAAAACGGCACATAAAAAAGATAAATTTTTATAACTGATCTCAAACGGGCTGGTCCTTCATTTATTGCAACAGGGGAAAAAGATGGGCACTTCAACCGAACGAAATGATCTGGCTGGATATGCCTGCACTAGTGCAGCTTCACGTGGCCGTAAGCATACCGAAGAACATCGTGATAATCGGCCGGCTTTTGAGCGTGACCGGGATCGTATTATTCATTGCGCCGCCTTTCGACGGCTAGAATACAAGACGCAGGTTTTCGTAAACCATGAAGGAGATTATTATCGCACACGTCTGACGCATTCGCTTGAGGTTGCCCAGATTGGGAGAGCAATAGCCCGCAATCTCAGTCTTAACGAAGAACTGACTGAAGCGCTGGCGTTATCTCATGATTTGGGGCATACACCTTTTGGCCATACCGGTGAAGATGTTTTAAATCGGCTGATGGACGGTTTTGGCGGTTTTGAGCATAATATGCAGTCTTTTCGTGTCGTTGACGAGCTTGAAGAAAGATATCCGGGATTTAACGGGCTGAACCTGACGTGGGAAGTGCGTGAGGGGATCATAAAGCACTCAACACCATATGACCTTTCCAGCGAAATAATGGCTGAATTTCTTCCGGGAACTGTCCCTACAATCGAAGGACAAATTATTAACTACGCCGATGAAATTGCATACAACAACCATGATATTGATGACGGCCTGAAATCAGGATATATAACCTTGGAGATGCTGGAACAGGTGGATTTGTGGCGCGAAGTCTGCTCCGGGGTCCGCCATAAATATCGGTCAATCGATGATAGGCGTCTGGTCTGCCAGACAATAAGTGCATTGATCGGACTGCTGATCAACGACATCTGTACAATGACATCAACCAATATCGAGGCGCTGGGCATAGCATCGCTTGATGATTTGCGGCGCGTAAACAGAGCCGTGGTTCATTTTAACGAAGATATAACTTCTCGAAGTCTGGAGCTCAAACGATTCCTGTTCCAGAATCTGTATCGTCACTACAAGGTAGACAAGATGCGGGTAAAAGCCGAAATATTTATTACCCGACTATTTGAAACATATGTACGCCATCCTAATCTGTTGCCGCCGAAATACCAGTCGCGCTTTGAGCGTTTCGGATTGCAGCGGGTGGTATGCGACTACATTGCCGGCATGACCGACCGGTTTGCGCTTGATGAATATAAACGACTATTCGAGCCGTATGAAAGAGTATAGCTATGAAAGTAGCAGCAACCCCCGAACAGTTTGATTTTTTCGCTTTCCTATCCCGCATGCGCTACATTAGTCGCTGGGGACTGATGCGTAACACTGTTCCGGAAAATATCCAGGAACACAGCCTTGATGTCGCCGTCATTGCTCATGCGCTGGCTATAATCCGCAATACCTATTATGGTGGCAGTCTCGACCCTGCCCGTGCGGCAATGTATGGTATTTTTCATGATGCCAGTGAAATTTTCACCGGCGACATGCCGACGCCGGTGAAACATTTTAATCCAAATTTCAAACAGTCATTTCATCAGCTCGAAGACAGGGCTCGCAGAAAACTGCTTGCAATGTTGCCTCCTGAGCTGGCAAAAGAATACGAACAGCTGTTTTTTTTCGATGATCAGCACGAGTATGTCCATCTGGTAAAGGCTGCTGACAAAATTGCCGCGTTGACGAAGTGTATTGAAGAGGGAAAGAGTGGCAACCATGAGTTCCGCAGGGCGGAAACAGAACATTTTGAGCAGTTATCTGACTGTAAGCAGCCAGAGGTGCTTTACTTTTTGGAAAAATTTCTTCCCGGATACCGGCTGTCGCTTGATGAATTGAGGCTGGGGTAATCTATTCGTTTTTTGCTCATTAATACGTCTGTGTGCCCGAACTTCACGGGTAGCATTCTGAAATGCTTAAACTATGTACGGTTGTGCATCTCTGCACCAATAAAAACGGCCTTCGAATGAGAGGCCGGTTTTATTGGTGCAGATGTAACAAGCACTGCCGCTATGAGAGCTTAAATTGAGCCATAAGTTGTTGAAGTGTTTCCCCCATATTTGACAAACTTGAGGAAGCGGTAGCTGTGTCTTGAGCGCCTTTGGATGTTCCTTCGATGATCTCTGAGATACGGTGAATATTATTGGTGATCTCACTTGTAGTAGCTGTCTGCTCTTCAGCAGCAGTAGCAATCTGGCTGACCTGCAATGTTACGACATTAACTTGTTCCATGATTTCCTGCAAGGCAGTTTCCAGTTCGGTAGCCTCAGAAGCACCCTTCTCAGTCCCCTTAACACCCTCTTCCATGGAGGCAATCGCTCGTTTTGTTTCGTTCTGGATTGCCTTGATCATCTCACTAATCTCTTTGGTTGCCTTTGTTGTTCTTGTCGCAAGATTACGTACTTCATCGGCGACTACGGCAAAGCCTCTGCCCTGTTCACCAGCCCGGGCAGCTTCAATTGCGGCATTCAGGGCTAACAGATTGGTCTGATCCGCTATATCCTCAATGGTGGCAACAATGGCACCAATCTGGTCGGAGCGTTCACCAAGTGATGAAATCGCCAAGGCGTTTTGCTTGGTACTTTCTCCACGATTACGAATTCCTGCAACCGTGTACTTTACGACATCAAATCCTTTCTGGGTAGTATCGGCGGCCTGCTGGGCACTTTGAGCAGCGAGGTGACAGTTGTTAGCGATATCGTTGCTGGTCGCAGCCATTTCCTCACTGGCGGTAGCGACCGTGACAGCCTGAACAGCTACCTCTTCGGCGCTGGTTGCCATCTGGTCAGCAGTACTATTCAATTCGAAAGTTGCTGATGCCAGGGAGGAGGTGGTCCCAACCACCGAGGATATTGTTTGGGATATTTTCTCAATGAACTGATTAAGCCAATGGGCTGCCTGAGCCAGTTCATCCTTCCCTTTTACCTCAAGTCGTTTGCTCAGATCACCATCACCTGAAGCTATATCCTTCAGTCGCTCTACCATTTCATTGAACGATCCCTGCATAATCCTCCAGAAAACAATCAGCAGCAGGTTAATCACCAGTAGGGCAACCACCAAAATTGTCATAGTCTTTGTGAAATTGAGGTCAGTATAATTGATGAGCTTTGTGTGCTCCGCCTTCATGTCCTTCTTGAGGGCAGACTTAATATCATTAATCACAACCTTGATATCGCGCCACTTGGGGGTCTCTTTCTTGACCAGCATTTCAACGGCCTCAGACTGTTTGCCGTCCTTGGCAAGCTTGATGATATCCTCTTTAATGGTGCTGCTTTCCTGCCACATCGGAGGTAGTTTATTCAGCTGCCTGTCATAATCCTTGATTCCTTTGGCAATGCCTGCCGCTTTCTTCTGAAGATCAAGAAATTCCTCGGAAGCTTTTTGGTAGTTTTCGAGCGCCTTTTCGTCAGACGGATTCAGAATTACGTTGCGGACAGCCTGTTCAGTCTGAAATCCCTGTGTGTACATTTCGCTTACCGTCAGAGCCAGGGCGGAATATTTATCCGTAAAAAAGTCAAAGCGATCATTGGTACCCTTTGCTCCAAGGTAGGAGACTATTAGTGCCACCAGCAGCAGGCCACTGGCAAGAGTCCCGAAGATCCCAAACTTCCATACAAGATTTATCTTCCTGAAAAATGACATAGCGATCTCCTCTCTGAACTGACATTATTTATTAAATTAAATTTACTTTAAATTGTTTCACATTGCTGTTGGAAAATCAATTTAATTAAAACTCGCATTTGCAAAACAAGAATTGCTTGCACACAGTTATAGCGTTTTATAACAGAGAGTTAAGTGCCCAGTGTTTATAAATAACTTGATGTTTAATGCTGTAACCATCTAAAAACTATTTTGTGTGTCAAGATGATAATCCAGATGCTTGGGACATATTGTATATAAGAAACAATGAAGATTGGACCATCAATATTACTGAGAACAGAAATAATCAGAAAAAACTAGGGAGAGATACAAACAGATTGATATGAATGGCTTAAAAAAACGGGCCTTCGGAGTTTCTGCCGGGGCCCGTCCTGTTTATCTTCCCGAATATGAAAGAAACGGTCTGGTTATGCGACCAGATACTTATTTACATCCTCCGGAGTCATGTTATTGACCACGGAAAAAACCTGTTTAGAATCATTAGTACGTAACTCAATTCGGCATTCAGAGCCAGGCTCCGCTTTGGTATAGCGGAGGAGGATTCTGGCGCTTAGATTGTAAAAATCATCCTCTTGACTGCCGACTATGATTGCCACCGGAGTGTTGCCATCTAACCAGGTCAGTGCGGCTTCCCCCTGTTGCCGGAGCTGTTCAAGCAGGTTGTTGTCGGCCTCGCTACGTCCCATGATTGCTTTACTCTCCGGTCCGATCCGGAAATGACGACCGGTTTTAAGCAAACGGAAATCGCGCAGCTTGAGTTCTTCAGCATGGTCAAATACATCGCGTATTTTTGGGACATATGATAATTCGGTCAGCAGGCACCCACCGGCCGGGCAGGGGTAGTCCTTGACATCCAAATCCTCAGCCATTTGCATTTGAATAGAGCGTGACCGCCCTTCAATTGCCATCAGTTTGTCCCGGTCTACCCACCCTTCTATTTCGGGAATCGTCGGTTCAAAATGCCGGGCGGAAAGGGGACGCAGCAAGAGTCCTTCCAGCCCGCTTTCACGTTCGATAACCCGCAATGTATCGCGCCTTTGGCTCATCGGCCGCTGACCAAGCACCTCTCCGGTAAACACAAAATCGGCACCGCTCTCAAGCATGTACTCTTTGGCTTTTCTGAGCAGGTATATGCGGCAGTCCACACAAGGATTGACACCTTTTCCGTAACCGTGAACCGGGTTGCGGATGATTTCAAGATATTCCACCCCTTTATGCATGACCTTGATCGGAATGTTGTATTCCTGGGCGACACGAACAGCTTCAGATTTACAGCCGGAGTTTTTTCCGGTGCAGGTACAAAAAGGGGAGGTAAAGTTGAGGGCTTCGACTTCAATTCCGAGGTCAAGCATCATCTTGACGGCCAGAGTGGAGTCGAGTCCTCCCGAGAGAAGGGCGATTGCTTTTCGTTTCATATAAAGAGCTCCTGGGGCTCCATGACGAGAACATTCAGAAAGGGACGTGACCGTCACAGGACCAAATTTTTTCAAGGCTAGCATGATGTACAAGCGATTGTAAAGCCGGAAGCCGAGATTGTGACACACGAGCTCTGTTATATTTCTACACTGTCTAACAGGTGTTTTTATTTTCTAGAAATAGTTTCCATTAACGTGGTAAAAGTTTTTTATGGGAATTTCTGCCGAAAATTTTTTTTTAGGACGCCAGCCGATTCTTGATCGTAAACAGGAAATTGTAGGCTATGAACTTCTTTTCCGTTCTGCTGACATTGACCATGCTGTTTTTGAAAGCTATTCCCATGCCAGCTCCAATGTAATTACGCATGCACTTGCCTCCTTTGGTATGAATGAAGTTCTGGGGGGCAAATTCGGTTTCATAAATGTGCACCTCAGCCTGTTGCTGTCAGAAATGCTCGAACTTCTGCCGGTAAAGCAGACGGTGCTTGAGCTGCTTGAGATGATTAAGCTTGATGATCAGGTGGTCGAACGTTGCCGTGAGCTGAAGGAGCTTGGTTTCTTACTTGCACTTGATGACCATGAGTTTGATGTCGCCAACAATGAAATCTATTATGTTATCGATATTGTTAAAATTGACATTCTTTTGACTGGAATGGAGGCATTGCCTGAAGTGGTCAGGCAGTTGCGAAAGTATCCTGTCAAACTTTTGGCAGAGAAGGTTGAAACGGTAGAACAGTTTCAGGTCTGTTTCGATTTGGGTTTTGATCTGTTTCAGGGGTATTTTTTTGCGCGGCCGGTTGTGCTTAATCGCAGAAAGTTAGATGTCTCCGGACTGGCATTACTAAAACTGCTGCAACAGCTGACAATAGGTGCCAGTATTGAGATGATCGAGATGACCTTCAAGGAAAATCCCGGACTTTCCTATAATCTGCTGCGTCTGGTGAATTCTGTTGCGCTTGGGATGCGTGAAAAAATTAAAACGCTCCGTCATGCTATTCTGATGTTGGGAATGAACCACTTGCGGCGCTGGACACAGCTTTCTCTCTTTGCCGGGCATGATTCGCGGAGTATTAATCACCCGCTGTTGGAACTGGCTGCCGTCCGTGGCCGGCTAATGGAGATCATGATGATACAGTTGGGTGGCCGTGCTTTCAGCGATGAACAGGCGGAAGCGGCTTTCATGGTAGGGATTTTGTCACTGCTTGATGTCCTGTTTGAAACACCGATGGAAGAAATAATTGCCAACTTGAACCTCAATGACGATGTCAGTTCGGCTCTGTTAAAGCGTGAAGGTCAACTTGGCAAGATGTTAATGTTGGCTGAAAGGCTTGAGGTGACTGATTTTGAGGCGGTAAATGTTCTGCTTGGGGAATGCGGAGTATCACTTAATCAATTGCTGACGGCACAACTTGAAGCTTTTAACTGGAGAAGTTCGATTATTCATCAGGAAGAGGAAAATATGTCCAGTGTATTATAAGTTTGCTTCCGCGTTGACATATTTCATCTTGGATAAACAATATACTGCACGTGAGCAGAAATAGTTCTCTGCTCTAAAACCGAAATCTTTCAAATAGTTATACGGCATGTGATAACAATGAGCATCCTTCATTCATGAATTTGAGCTCGTTATTCTGGTCGACAACCCAGTAGAGGTGGTCTTCCCCGAGCATGATGGCAACGGGCATGTTCAATGTCAGTGCATACATCTGGGCCACTGAATAAAATGGAAATTTTGCATACATGGCGGACTCCTGGAAAAGGTGTTTAGGTACGATCAATTGCTCTTGATCGCGACTTGGTTTTCTTTCAGCACAAATAGTGCCAATTCAAAAAAATCATTTAAAAACAGATTATTAGCATGTGTTGACGTAATATTGACGTGTTGCGACGCGTGAGTTGTGATGTTTGTTCAAAAAAATGACAGGAGCTTGCATCAATGTGGGCAGAGAAACTATTAGCTCGATATCTTAAGGGAGAATCCTTAAAAATTGTTCGTGAGCATAGCCGTTATGTTGCTGCATTAGCATTGGAAGTAGCCGATCGGCTTTCGCTGACAAAAGATGATCGGCACTTTATTGAAGAAGCGGCACTGTTGCACGATATTGGTGTCTGTCAGGTTTATGCGCCCGAACTCGGCCTGCATGGTACGAACCCGTATATAATGCATGGCGTTCTTGGGCGAGCTATTCTGGATCTGGAAGGGTATCCGCTTCATGCTCTTATATGTGAACGACATACCGGTGTCGGTTTGACATGCGAAGAGATTATCCGAAAAGGATTACCGCTGCCGCATCGGGAGATGTGCCCGCAGACACTTCCTGAACAGATAATCTGTTTTGCAGACCTGTTTTATTCTAAAAAACCAGGCAGATTGGATAAACGCAAGAGTGTTGCGCAGGTGAGAAAAAAATTGCTTCCTTTTGGCGAAGAGAAGATAACTGTCTTTGACGCTTGGCTTGAGCGGTTTGAATGGAATGATCTTTGCCGCTGACACATAGAAAAAATTTAAAATCGTTCCACCGTGATGTATTACCCGCAGAAATCTACTATTGATGATAACTGCATCGTCTGGTAACTGCGGGAAATAACTTCTAACATATTAAAAACGGTTGCTATTTCTCGGCCCGTGTTTTACATTAGCCCTCCTTTTTAGCTTCTTATCACTTAACTACCTACCAGGCGGTTTCCCTTGCAGAAGAATGAGTTAAGCATTCAGGATCTACGTTCGCGTATCGATAGTATTGATGATGCCATACTTGCCTTGTTGAATGAGCGGTCGCAGGTTGTCCTCGATGTTGGCCGACTGAAATCAGGTAACAATCTTGATTTTCATGTTCCGGGGCGTGAGCGTCAGATCTATGAGCGTCTCCTAAACCAAAATCAGGGTCCGTTTCCGAATGATGCCCTGAAAAATATTTATCGCGAAATAATATCAGCCTGTCTGGCGCTTGAATCTCCGATGAAAGTCGCTTTTTTAGGCCCCAAGGCGACTTTTAGTCATCTGGCTACCATGCAGCAGTTTGGTCTTTCGGCCGAACTGGTGCCCATGAAGTCAATCCCGGCTGTTTTTGAAGAGGTTGAAAAAGGGAGGGCTCTTTATGGTGTGGTACCGGTAGAAAATTCTACCGAAGGCGTTGTTTCTCATACGCTTGACATGTTTGTGGAGAGTGCCTTGCAGATAACGGCCGAGATCATGCTTGAAGTCCATCATGATCTGCTTTCACGCACTGGTCGGATTGAGGATATAAAAAAAGTATACTCTCATGCCCAGCCGATTGCCCAGTGCCGGCAATGGCTGGATGAAAACCTTTCCGGGATTCCCACAGTTGATGTTGCTTCCACTGCTGTCGCCGCACAGATTGTCAGCGATGATTACACCTCGGCGGCGATAGCCAGTGAACTGGCCGCATCACTGTATGATCTCAAAGTTGTTCGCAGCCGGATTGAGGATCAGGTCAATAATTTTACCCGTTTCCTGACAATTTCCCGAAAAGGGTGTGATCGCTCCGGTAATGACAAAACTTCTGTGTTGTTTTCTGTCAAGGATGAGCCGGGAATATTGTGCCGGATGCTGGAACCTTTTGCCTCGCGCGGCATCAACCTTTCCAAGATAGAGTCACGCCCCTTCAAAAAGAAAGCCTGGGAATATATCTTTTTTGTGGATTTTTTTGGTCATGTTTCGGACCCGGATGTTCAGGCTGCTCTCGATGACCTCAAGCAGTGCTGCCAGTTCCTAAAAATTCTCGGATCGTATCCGCGGTCGATGTAGGTGCGTGTCCAATGCTCATAAACCGTCTAACGGTAATAGGTGTGGGGCTGATCGGCGGCTCGTTTGCGCTGGCTCTCCGCAGGGCAGGAGTTGTCGGGCGAATTACCGGTGTTGACACCGACAGGAACAATCTTGCTCGAGCACTATCGCTCGGAATTGTGGATGAGATTGCCGAGGACGCAGTTGGCGGAGTTTCAGGCGCGGATGTTGTTTTTATTTCCGTTCCTGTCTGCGCGATTGCGGCTGTTGTAAAAAGTATTTCTGCCGCACTTCCCGTCGGCTGTATCGTTACTGACGGTGGTAGTGTCAAGACTGCAGTCGTCAGCCAGTGTGACGCTCTGATGCCTCCCGGTTGCAGTTTTGTTGGTGGTCACCCCATTGCGGGTACTGAACATTCGGGTGCTGCCGCTGCTTTTCCCGAATTATTTATGAGAAAACGCTGCGTAATAACGCCAGGCATGACTTCCACTCCGGCTGCCCTGGAAACTGTCTCACGCCTTTGGAGTGCTGCCGAGGCAGATGTGTGCTGCATGGACCCCGGACATCATGACAGGATTTTTGCCGAAATTTCGCATCTTCCGCACGCCATCGCATACACGCTTGTTCATGCTGTCGGCATGGCCGATGTCGAAGGTGAAAACGTCCTCTCTTACTCGGCAGGCGGGTTTCGTGACTTTACACGGATCGCTTCTTCAGACCCGGTCATGTGGCGAGACATTGCCCTGATGAACCGTGAGGCACTGCTTGCGAGCATTGACGGTTTTTCTGCCAGCCTTGCTGACCTCCGCAGGCGAATCGACAGCAGCGATCAGGCCGGGTTAACGGAGTTTTTCACTACTGCAAAACAGTTTCGCGATGGAATTGTCTGATTACGATCATCCGGAGAGCCTGTGAATTCAATTACCATACAACCAGCAGTTTCAGTCAAGGGTGAGATAGTCGTCCCGGGTGACAAATCAATTTCCCACCGTTCAATAATGCTTGGTGCTCTGGCACATGGCATCACAACGGTACACGGTTTTCTTCGCGGCGAGGACAATATGTCAACCATGCATGCATTTCGTGCCATGGGTGTTGAAATAATTGATGACGGTAAAACGATCCAAATCTATGGTCGTGGTCTACATGGGCTGCGAGAACCTGACGATGTTCTGGATTGTGGAAACTCGGGAACTACAATCAGGTTAATTTCCGGGCTTCTCTCCGGCCAGTCATTTTTTTCAGTTGTTACTGGCGATCAATATCTCCGGAAACGCCCGATGAGGCGTGTAGTAGAACCGCTTACACTCATGGGGGCCCGCATTGCGGGCCGCAATGGCGGGACGTTAGCTCCGTTGGCTATTAATGGCGGCCCTCTGAAAGGAATTGACTATCAATCGCCGGTATCGAGCGCCCAGATCAAGTCCTCGCTTATGCTGGCCGGGCTCTATGCCGATGGTGAAACAAAAGTTACTGAGCCGAGTCTGTCCCGGGACCACTCGGAACGGATGTTCAAGTTCTTTGGTGCTTCGTTGACCAGACATGAAAATGCGGTGACGGTTCGCGGGGGGATTGAACTCACTGCCCAGCATGTGACCGTTCCGGGAGATATCTCATCAGCCGCTTTTTTTATGGTTGCAGCCTTGATTACGCCAAATTCAGAATTGTTGATAAAAAATGTTGGTGTTAACCCTTCCCGAACCGGTATAATAGACATTTTACAAGCCATGGGGGGCGATATCAAACTCCTGGAACAACGCGAAATTTCAGGTGAGCCGGTGGCCGATATTCTTGTTCGCTCCTCTCAACTTAAAGGAATTTCTATTTCCGGTGATATCGTTCCGCGTGCCATCGATGAATTTCCTGCGATCTGTGTTGCTGCAGCTCGTGCGGAAGGTGTTACCACTATCAGGGATGCCAAGGAATTGCGGGTAAAGGAGACTGACCGGATAACTGCCATAGCGGGCAATCTCAGAACAGTGGGCATTACAGTTACCGAATTCGAAGACGGTATGGATATTATCGGTTCAGAGCTGCTTCTCGGCGGGACGGTCGACAGCTGTGGAGATCATCGAATCGCTATGTCCATGTCAGTTGCCGCACTTGTTGCGTCCAGTGCAATCACCGTGACGGATATCGGGTGTGTTGCAACATCGTTCCCGACTTTTTTCCCTTTGCTGGAAAAAACAGTGGGGAAATAACTGATGCATATGCGACCAGACGGAATTATCGTTGCTATCGACGGCCCTTCCGGCGCCGGGAAAAGTACCATTGCCCGCATGCTGGCAGAGCGTCTTGGCTATATACAGATTGATACCGGCGCCATGTACCGGGCCGCAACATTTCTCCTGGCCCGGGACGGAATTGATCTAGGCGACTCAACTGCAGTGGAGAATTTTTGCAGAAATATTGATATCCGGTTTGAGTCTGTTTCCGGCAGACAGTCGGTCCTTGCCAATGGCATGGATGTGACCGATCAGATCCGCACTCCCGAAATGTCGCTGTTGACATCTCGCACGTCGGCGCTCAAGCCTGTGCGGGAGGCGTTGTTAAAATCACAACAGCAGATGGGACGAAAAGGGGGAGTTGTGCTTGAAGGGCGGGATATCGGTACTGTGGTTTTTCCTGATGCTGAAATGAAATTTTATCTGAGTGCTTCGGTAGAAGAGCGGGCAAGAAGGCGTTGTGAAGAGTTGACCCTCAAGGGTGAACCGGTTACACTTGCTGAAACTATTGCTGATGTCGCCGAACGGGACCGGCAGGATTCAGAAAGGGATATCGCGCCGCTTAGACAGGCGGATGATGCCATACTGATAGATTCGTCACGGCTCTCAATTGACGATGTGTTGACCAGAATGGAAGCACTGTGTCGTACAAAAATAAGGACAATGGAATTAACACAATGAAAGTGATCCTTGCAAAACAAGCCGGTTTCTGTTTTGGGGTAAAACGCGCAACGCAAATGGCTTTTGAAGCAGCCGGCAAGAATCAGAAAACCTACACACTCGGGCCGATTATTCATTCACCTCAAGTTGTCGGAAAGCTTGAAGACCTTGGAATCCGTGCTCTTGATTCTCTCGAAGGCCTGGAAAAAGGGACAATAATTATCCGTTCTCACGGAGTGAAGCTGAACGACATTAATGAGGCGCAGCACAAAAAACTTGATATTGTCGATGCAACCTGCCCATTTGTCAAAAAGGCTCAGGAACATGTAAAGAGTCTTTCTGAAGCCGGGTATGGAGTTATTGTTGTCGGGGATGCGGATCATCCTGAAGTTCAGGGTATAGTCTCGTACGGTGGTGAGAAGGTTTTTGTTGTTGCATCTGGCGAAGAGGTGAACAAGCTCCCTCAAATGAGCAAAATAGGGGTGGTAGCCCAGACAACTCAATCATTTGAAAATCTGAAAAATATTGTTTCTGAGTGTTTGCTCCGGGGCGGTGAAATCCGCGTGTATAACACAATATGCGATGCTACTGCCGTTCGCCAGGAGGAGGCAAAAGAGTTGGCCGGCCGCGTTGACTGCATGTTGGTGATTGGCGGTTTTAACAGTGCTAATACCCGCCGGTTACTTGAAGTATGTACTGAACTTCAACCGCGTACCTATCATATTGAAACTGCTGCAGAGATTAACCCGGCTTGGTTTGAGGGTGCGGAACGGGTAGGGGTTACCGCCGGAGCCTCAACACCGAAGTGGATAATTGATGAAGTGATGAACAAAATTGAGGAATTGAATAAAAGCGATTGAAATATCTTGGTCATATTGATACATTGCCAAGCTCAATAAAAATAGAAGAACGATAAACGTCCAGGGGGTATTTTGTAATGGTTAATTTTAAAAGGCTTGACGCTGCCGGAGAAGAGAATGAGGAACTCGACGGCGATCAGCAAAGCAGTGAATTTGCAGCGCTATTCACTGAGAGTTTAAAAGATCGTCCCGAACGGGATAAAATAATAGAGGGAACTGTAGTGCGCGTGGATCAGGATACGGTCCTTGTTGATATCGGGCTGAAGTCGGAAGGCCATGTGCCTGTTGCCGAATTTCTCGATGCTGATGGTGAAGTGTCTGTACAGGTTGGCGATAAGATTCGTGTGCTGATGACTCGTCAGGATGGAAAAAAAGGATATGTCCTTTCCAAAAAGAAAGCTGACTATCTTTCTGCATGGGACAAGATCGGTGATGCCTGCCAGGAAGGCGGTATTATCGAAGGTACTATTACCGGAAAAGTAAATGGTGGCTTTACCGTAGACATCGGAGTTCAAGCTTTCCTGCCATCTTCACAGGTTGATATTCGCCCTTCATCAGACTCTGATAGTTACATTGGAGTGAAGTCCCGTTTCAAAGTTATTAAAATTAACCAGCGTCGTGATAATATCGTACTGTCGCGCCGGGCTGTTCTTGAAGAAGAACGCGCAGCAATACGCGATGTGACTCTTGAAAAGCTTGAGGAAGGACAGATCGTTGAAGGTACGATTAAAAATGTTACCGACTATGGTGCCTTTGTTGATCTGGGCGGCGTTGATGGATTGCTCCATGTTTCCGATCTTTCTTGGGGAAGAGTAGGAAAGCCTGCGGATGTTCTTAAGCCGGGACAGCAGATTACAGCAAAAGTTCTTAAATTCGACCGTTCCAAGGGTAAAATTTCCTTGGGCGTCAAACAGACTCTGGCAGATCCCTGGCTCGATGTTCCTGCCAAGTTTCCGATTGGCGAGCGTGTACGTGGCAAGGTTGTCAGCCTGATGGAATATGGTGCATTTGTCGAATTGGAGCCTGGTATCGAGGGTCTGATTCACGTTTCTGAAATGTCGTGGACCAAGCGGGTTCGCCGTGCCGCCGATGTGTTGAATATTGGTGATGAAGTTGAAACAGTTATTCTTGGCATTGATATGGGTAACCGCAAAATATCTCTGGGACTTAAGCAAGTTTCCGAAAATCCCTGGAATACAATTGCTGAAAAATACCCTGCAGGCACCAGAATTGAAGGCCAGATCAAGAATATGACCGATTTCGGGATGTTTATCGGGATCGAAGATGGTATTGACGGCTTGGTACACGTTTCGGATATGTCGTGGACAAAGCGTATCAAGCATCCGGGCGACGTGTACGAAAAAGGGAGCCTTGTGCAAGCGGTTGTCCTGAAAGTCGATGTCGAAAACGAGCGACTTTCCCTTGGTATCAAGCAGCTCGAACCGGATCCATGGAGCCTTGCTCCGGGTAAATATCGTACCGGAGCGCTGGTCACCGGCAAAGTTACTTCTTTGACAGATTTCGGAATTTTTGTAGAACTTGAAGAAGGAATTGAAGGCTTGATTCACGTATCTGAACTTTCTCGTGAAAAAGTTGCGTCAGCCAAAGAATTTGCGGCTATCGGTGATACCCTCGAAGCGGTTGTGCTCAGCTGCGATCCTAAAGAACGTCGGATATCCCTCTCCATTAAATCGGTACATGTTGCTGCAGAAAAGGCTGATTTTGAGCAGTACATGGGGTCACAGGGTGAGTCAACGTCGACATTTGGCGATTTGCTGAAGAAGGGCTTAAACAACAGATCCAACTAATTTTTTGTGTGCCAGAGGGACGTATGACCAAAAGCGAACTTATTGAAAAAGTTGTCCAATCACATGGAATGCTGAACATCAAAGTATCAGAAATTGTTGTTAATACGGTTTTTGATTCAATTGAAGAGGCGCTCAAATCCGGTGATAAAGTAGAAATCCGTGGTTTCGGAAGTTTTACCATTCGTGAGCGTCTCGGACGTGAAGCGAGAAATCCGAAAAGTGGCGAAGTTGTACGCATTCCATCCAAGAAAACTCCATTCTTTAAAACAGGTAAAGATCTTAAAGAACGGGTAAACTGCGAATAAATCTTCTACTGGCAATTCCGCCCGAATGGTGGAACTGGTAGACACAAGGGACTTAAAATCCCTCGGCAGAAATGCTGTGCCGGTTCGATTCCGGCTTCGGGCACCAGTTAAAACAGGGACTTAGTCATAGTGACTAAGTCCCTGTTTTTTTTGTGTGCGCCCGGCAGGGCGCACACAAAAAAAAGCCTATGTTCTAATAGAACACAGGCTTTGAGGCACTCACCGCCATAGAACAATCTGCTACATATGTCTTTGAAATATTTCAGGACTTTTCATAAGCGCTGATTGACGCTACGTTGAGAATCTATCTTAAAAAAACCTGTCGGTAAAGACTAATTAAGTTTGATTGAGATTACATACTCTGTTGCATCACGTAAAGAGTAAACCTTTTAGCAGCCACCTTTTTAAACGGTTTTCTACATGCCTCGCGGATAAGAACAAAAGTATCTTCCCCTCTCACGTGCGTCAATCAGCGACTTGTTCTGGTATCTTGAATACCTGTTGACCTATCTGCCCTTTGCCACAGCATTGACAGGGAAAACGCTTCAGGCTTCCCTCTTTAAGAGGGCCTGCACACCACGTCTGTACCCTGATATTTTACAAATCATTGGTTATCGGCAGACATCACAACAGCGTACAATGAAAACTCCAGAACAATTTGTCAAAGAACATCTTGATCCCGATTATTTTTTTGCAACTGAAATATTTGGTAATTTTAAATCTTGTTTTGAACTGTCATACGAACAGCCATACTGAATCAGTTTCAATCAGAATGGGGTGTCAGCAATCATCACCTGGCCAGTAGTTTATGCAAAATTCACACTGTTTGACACCATGCGGAATTGTGTCACGTAACGGTTCATTCTTATGTTTACAGCCACAGCGTTTGGGCGTCGGGAAACGATGAAGCTTATTCTCCTGAACAAAATAAAGCATAATTTAAATCTCCCTTATGGCTGATAAATGAAATACGAGACATTTGCCTGTCATGGCTAGGATCATATTGTATGCCAAAAACGACTGGTTAAATAATGTCATAATAATAAAGTGTTGCGAACATATTGGTTGATATTAGTTTGTTAATTCATTATACAGGTGAAGTAGATTTAAATGGCTAACATACTTATATACAATGACTTTTATTGGAAGTAATTTTATGAACAGTGGTAAGTTTTTCTGTTATCTATCAATGTGCCTTCAGTTTATCAGCAGACTGCATCTCTCTGGAAATATTTAGATGAGTGGTTTTATATTTAATTCGCTCAGGATGGTTTTACCGTTACCGCTTTCCTGACACTATTCAACTCCTGAGATGTTAACCGGTTTGTGCTAAAATCCGGCATTGGCCTGCCTGTGTGAAATCCTTGCGCATAATCGATCCCTAAAGCATGCACTGCATTAAGCAGTTCTTCGTCTTCAACATATTCAGCTATGGTTTGAATCCCGAATTCAGCAGCTAGAATGGAGAGCGTCTTGACAAAGGACATATCCTTTGTATCGGCCAGCATGTTTCTCACAAACATTCCCTCTATCTTGACAAAATCAATCGGCAGTCTCCGAATGTACTGAAATGATGAAAATCCTGAACCGAAGTCGTCGATTGCAAATTTGAAACCTTCCAGCTTAAGGTCGAGTACAAACTTTTCCAGCAACGTCATGTTTTTTACAGTTTCACGCTCGGTTATCTCGAAAACTACATGGTCATGCTGAATTTGAAACTTGCGGGTCAAACTAATCACCATGGGAACAAATTCTTTCAGAATCAATGATTTCGGAGAAAGGTTGATAAAAATGAGCCCCTCGTAACCGGTCTCCTGTATTTTTTTGAAAACCTTTCCCATCAAAATACTATCCAGTTTGCTGATAATGGAAAGCTTCTCGGCTATTTCAATGAATTCCGAGGCGGTAATTATCTTGTCTTCGATTTCAATTCTGCAGAGTACTTCATGACAGATTATCTCCCGGTTTCCGGTTGATACAATTGGTTGAAAATACGGGATTACCCTTTTTTCTTCAATTACCTGCAATAACAACCGTGACATTTCGCTGCTCTTTTCAAATACTTCTGAAACATCTTCACTGGTTGGAAGAATAATGCAGTTCCTCCCCATTGCTTTTGCCTTGTACGTCATGTTGTCGGCAAACAGGAAGAGATCTTTTGCATTTTGAGCATGCATTGGAAACATGGCCATGCCGACAGATGCAGAACCGCGTATTACCGTGCCATCCGCAGCGGTAATTTCCATGTGATCAAGAGCTTCTCTAATTCGGTCAGCGATCATATATACTTGCTCCTCGCTGGATTCACAGAGGATTACCGTAAATTCATCGCCACCGTATCGAGCGAGAATATCACCTTTTCTCAGGCATTCATGAATAGTAAGCGCTGCCTTGGAGAGAAATTTGTCACCAATGATGTGGCCGAACAGATCATTAACGTGTTTAAAATTATCCAGATCTATCATGAGCAGACCAAAACTTTCCTGATGACGGTCTGCACGTCCTATTTCATATCCAAGAAGTTCCCAGAAGAGCCGCTGGTTATAGAGATCAGTTAATGGGTCACGGGTCGCATAATATTCAAGATCTTTGGTGTACTTGTATATAGCCTTTATGGAGCCCACGACATTCAGCATAGTGGTTAATATACCATTGATGACCAAGGAACGTATCGGATCAGTAACTGTTTGTGATTGGACTCCAATACCAACGACACCGCCAATCTGGGGAGTTTCCATGAAAAGAGACTTTGTTTGGAATTCAATCTCTGACTTGTCAAGATTCAAAAGTGAGAATTTTGGATTGACGATGTTATGAATTACCTTTATTTCGGTGATCTCAGAAATACACAGTTTTTCGTGGCTTATACGCTGGCGGACAAGTTCGTCCATAATTTGCATGGTTTTATCGGATGGAGGGCTTGACCAGAAAATTTCAATGTCGTATGACTCTTCTTCGATTTGAAAAACACAAAAAATCATGTATGCCTGCATGACTGTATTCACTTCGTTAAGAAGTTGGCTTACTCGTTCTTTCCAGTCACGGATGGTTTCGGATGTTATAATAAATCTTTCAAGAACCCTGATCTCAAATTCAAGCATCTCTTTGCCTACGGCCAATCCCTTGATTCTGGCGATAAATTTGGTGAACTCATTAAAAATATTTTCTAATTCTTGAAACCTATATTCTTCATTTTCCAACTCCGCTTCAAGTTCTGTAAGGTCGGACATGCTGTTTACGGATCTAATTTTTTTATCAAGTCTCCCTACGGCATCTCCAAGATGAAAATTCACGAATCTGGACACTGAAAATGACATAATGAAAGGAATCGGAAGGAAAATTAGAAAAATTGTAATAAACTCTTGCAAGAAAGAACCGCGGAGGCCTTTTGTCTCTTCTTTTATGGATAATACACCTAATACATCTCCAACTTTCGCGGAAGTATGACAGCTAAGGCATTTTGCCTCTGCTTTTAGCGGATAAGCATATTCCAAACCTTTAATTGTCCGAAGACGACTGTATACTCCCTCAGAAAAAGCCTTCTGGATCGGGCCTTTTGCAACGATATTACCGTTTTCAGTTATATTCTCCTTGCCGGTCAGAATTGATATTGTGTACCTGTCCGGAATAAAGCTCTTAAATTCTTTGATCGTCTCCATCATTTCTGCCCGAGTCTTCCCATTTTCCATTGCCTCAGTAACTAAATGCGAAATTCTGTTGGCTATTGAATAAGAAGTGCTTGCTGAAATATCCTCGGTCTGCTTGAGAAAAATCCAAGTCAGGGTCGTTACTACAGTAAGAAAGGTCACAATTGAAACGATAAGAGTCGCAGTAAAAATAAAGCGCTTGAGGGTGATGGATGTGAATGAAATAAATTTTTTTAATAGCAACATTTTTCCCCCAAGTGCACCTGGCCACGATCCTTTGAGCAAAATCTCTGTCAACACGGCAGTGAGCGTCTATACCTTTTTCATTTCCCTGATTGTCCCTTCGTCTTTTAGGGGTGACACAAGTATTACGTCCTGTAATCTATGGCATTCCGGGACATTCTCTGATGTTCTTAACGCTGTACATTGTCCCGCATCAATTACTAACGGGGCGGATGCGATAAAATCTTTACTACATCTGCTCCATGTTAAATAGTTGGTCTTAATTGAGTACCATCACGAATACTCCCCTAAAATAGTGTGTTTTATAGGGAATTTATACAAGTAAAGCAAGAGAAGTTTGATAAATATGAACTGACTACTGATCTGGAAAGTTAAAATTGCAGTCAGTAATGCATAATTTACTGTTCGAACTTGCCAATTAATATACGTCATACAAATAATTTGCACTACGAATCAAAATATCGTATATATCTGACGTGTGTTATCTTTCTATAGCCCCGTTTCTGGCACGTGTCAGAAACGGGGTTTGTAGTTTTAATTATTCGTCAGTAACCGCCGCCGGGAACAAAACTAATAAAGATTATTCACATCCAAACGATACGAGAGTTAGGTGCAAAAAAATAATACATAAAAAGGGGAACTGCATGAAACTGCTTTTTGGGATACTGTTTGTCGTGTCGCTTTCGGCTTGTTCCAATGTTAGTCAGGAAGAATTAGATGTAAAAATTAACAAATGTACCGCAGCTGGTATGGAATATACATATATGAAGGACTTTAGGGGAAAACCTTACGATGTGATCTGCGTAAGAAGGCACGATAACGAAAAATAAATTTAATTAACAAAAGCGTCGAAGCGGTGGTTGTTTTCCCCGGCGGTTTCTTTCGTATGAAGAATTGTGGATAGGCATGGCTGACTATCCCGAAAATGGGGGTAATTTGATTTGTCGTTTGTAAAATTGTAAACTGCCTCCTTATTAAATTTAAAAAGCCCACCAATTATTCGGTGGGCTTCACTTTTTATTCAATATACGATTGCCTTTTAGGGTTTTATCCGATCGATCGTGCATAAAACCTTATCTGTGACTGACTTTTAGAATATCGTCTCCGTTGATGCACATTGCCCTCAGACACTCCGTTATCTTAAAGAATCAATCGCATCCTGCAATAGCTCCAGATGACCCTGATCATACTTCTCCATTTTTAAAAACAGGTCCGAAAGTCCATAATCACCATAGGTTATGATTGATTCGATGTGACGTTCTGCCAAACTCATTTCAATAACCAATGCAATTTCAAATGCCTCTGATAATGAGGATAGATTGGTCTCAACAGTACGGTGCATTGAATCAAGCTTGTCTAAAACGGCTGTAAATTTTCTGTCCTTAAAATCAATGTCTTTATTATTGTGTCCAAGATTGAGAGCGGCCAATTTAAATTGAGCAGCATGGTTGTCTTCATCATTCGCTATCTTATGCCACAGTGCTGCAACATCAGGTGAGTCAGAAAACATTCGCTCAAAATGACGATAAATATGAGCGCACCTTTCTTCGATCAAACTACAGGTATCAAGAACGTGTAATTTATTAAGTGGCAGATTCCCAATATTTTTCGTCATCCTGGCCTCCGATAAAATTTATGGAATAGGTGGATACCGTAATATTTACATAAAAGCATCAATTTATAAGTTTGTAATCTGGAACAGGGATATGGAATCACAGGTCAGTATACAATATTACTACTCTGGGGGTATATAAAGTTTTACCATTTGCATTGTATCTTTGGGAAGGTGTGTGGTCAGGTATAGTGCTGCAACTGTCTGCGTATTGCCAGGTAGTCCGGTACGTAACTACCGACCATCTTCCAGAAGTCAGAGCCGTGATGCCGTACTTTGATGTGGCAAAGCTCATGGAATATTACATAATCAAGGCAGGCTGGTGGCACCTTGACCAGGTTCAGATTAAGAGTGATCCGTCGGGTTTTGTATGAATAGCTGCCCCAGCGGGTTTTCATGGTACGGATGGTGATTGGAGGCAATGGTATACCTTCTCCCGCCATCAACCGATGACATTCAATTGAGCGCTCATTTGCAATCGATAATGCCTGGTTACGATACCAGTTGTCAATCATCCTGCGGACAGTTTCTTCTGGCGGCGGCTCCGGAGTTGTTAGCATCAGGAGTCCATCGTATCGATGCAGTGAACGAGGCACTCCTTTTGTAAACTCAAGACGAAGCTCTTCACCCTGAAACATGAACAGAGCCCCACGACCATAGTCCTGACTTTGTCTGGGGAGGTGCGAATTCAGTTTTTTCCAGGTCTTTAATACCCATTCCGCCCTGTTCGCTACAAATGCCCTGATAACTTTTTCCGGGGTCCGCATTGGCACCCGTACCGATACCGACTTGTCGGAGCGAACGGTAATACCGAGGGTTTTGCGCCGTGAATGGCACCAGATGTAGGCTATTGTTACCCCATTCCACTCAACTGAATCATGTCTAAACTTATCACTTTTGGATGCCACGTGCTCCTCGCTTGATCCAGTCCGCCACTAAACCCAATGCATACAACACTGACATGGGCATTAGCCAGGTGACAAGGCAGATCATCAGGCCAAGCTTCCGTTTTGCCGAAAGATCGGAGAGGGCATCACGATAGACTTTACCGATCCAGTCAAAATCTGCATTGGCCTCGGGCCCAATCCGATATTTGAGACGGATTAATGCTATCCATGTGGCATATCCCTGTGAACGGGCAGACTCAAATATATCTCGTGGCGACTCGCCGGCAAATGCCATGCCGTCGTAACGCTTAACCTCTTCAATGACGGACGTGATCATCCGCTTTTCTATGCTCTGCCGGTCTGGCAAGAGTACGTAAAAACTTCCAGCCAGAATCAGAATGTAGATTAACCCGGTTGTAAGCCAAAGGCGCTGCCATGGTTTTAACTGGCGCTTAGGAGATTCAGGCACCGTCCATATTCCGGAGGATGACTTTTCGAGGGTTACTTCAATAGGGGATTTGCTCTTTGGGGACATGTTCTTATTATGAAGCTGAGCTGTTGATCTGCGCAAGTGCAAATTTTCACGTACCGCCACTGCGAGGTGTTTCTCTGTATCTGAAGCTTCGAAACAATTCTACCGGAAGAATCAAATATAAAAAACAGCGGAAGTGCTGGAAAAAGTTATGATCTGAATGTAGTATGGAGTCAATTTGATCAAGCAGGGGGGGAATAATGACCAAAGCAGATATCGTGGAACGTATCCACACAAAAACCGATTTTTCAAGTAAGGAAGCCTCCGAGATACTGGAAATAGTACTGTCTATCATGAAATCCACACTTGAATCCGGCGATAATCTGAAAATATCCGGGTTTGGCAGTTTTATTGTCAAGCGGAAGGCTGACCGTCGTGGTCGTAATCCGCATACTGGCGAGACGATCACCATAGAGGCGAGACGGATCTTGACGTTCAAGCCGAGCGTGATTTTGAAGGATCAGATTAATAAAAGGCCTGCACCGTGAAAATATGGGTTGATGCCGATGCCTGCCCACGAGTGATTAAAGAGATCATTTTTCGTGCCTCTGAACGACTTAACCTGCCGGTCCTGCTTGTGGCTAATAAGAGCCTGAGCAAACACGACTCCACGCTGGTCGAGTCAATTGTTGTCGATGACGGCTTTGATGTTGCTGATGACTATATTGCCGAACATTCAACACCTGAAGACCTGGTAGTCACCGCCGATATCCCCTTGGCTGCAAGGATCGTTGCAAGTGGTGGTGTTGCCCTTGACCCTCGGGGTGAACTTTATACCGAAGACAATGTTGGCGAGCGGCTTTCCATCCGCGATATGATGATGGAACTTCGCGCAGAAGGATTTGCCCACGGAGGGCCCGGCCAGTTCAGCCTCACCGACCGGCAACGCTTTGCGTCATCACTTGACCGCATGCTTACGCACATGCTGCGTGGAAAGAGGCCGGAATAACCATGGGTGTCTCGCCAAAACAAAAGCCCCCCAAAAAAATCAGAAACTTTCAGAATGAGCCCTTGAACGTTCTGGAGGCGGAGATTGCCATAACTTCCCTTCATGCCACGGGAGAATTTGAGGTACTCCGCAAGCTGGATCTGGAGAAAGAGACCGCTTTTTCCCATGGATCGGCCCAGGGCTCAAAAATAGGTCTTTGCGTCGATACTGAAACTACTGGTCTTAGCCATACCGAAGACAGGATAGTCGAGTTGGGGATAGTTGCATTCGAGTTTAATCCGGCGACAGCGGAAATTATACGGATTTCAGACCGGTATAACGGCTTTGAAGATCCGGGGCGCCCGCTCCCGCAAGAGATTATTGAAATCACTGGCATCACTGATGATATGGTTCGCGGGCAATCGTTTGACGATGAATGGGTAATCCGCCTCGCGCATCAAGCATCCTTAGTGATTGCCCACAATGCTTCTTTCGATCGCCCCTTTGTTGAAGATCGTTATCCGGTCTTTGCCAGTTTACCCTGGGCATGTACCGTCAATCAGATCAACTGGCAGGCAGAGAGGATTTCAACACGGGTTTTGGAATACCTGCTCTTCAAATTTGGTTTATTTATAAACGCACACCGTGCCCTGGATGATGCCGAAGGCGTGCTGGCAATCCTTCTGAGAGAGCTGCCCGTAAGCAAAACCCCGGTATTCAAGGCATTATTGGATACCTATGAAGAAGTGACTTCAAGGATTACTGCTGTGGGAGCACCGTTTGATAAAAAGGATATTTTGAAACAACGCGGTTATCGCTGGAACGATGGGTCTCAAGGAGGCTGCAACAAAGCATGGTGGGTTAGCGTTCCGGAAGCTCATGAAAAAGACGAACTTTCCTGGCTTGCCAGCGAAGTTTATCTGCGGGGTAATTGTGATGCTGTTGTGATCAACAGGGTCACTGCGCTTGACCGATTTTCTGTAAGGGATTCATAGTAATGAACGGGAGGTTTGAGACCAGTCAATAGCGTATTCACCTTATTTTGGAATACGTTGATAAACTCACATGACATTTAAATTACGGGATTATTTTGATCGGTTAACGTAAGACTGATTTGTATAACCGTGCCTTATATGAGGTATAGTTTGGAGCATATAGAGTTGGTTTGATTTGGCCTGAAATAACAGTAGCGGTATTTATCGTGTGTTTTTAGTATGTTGCATTAAAATAATTATTGGCACACCATCTGCTATGAATAAAAATAGATTCACCAAATTATATGGAGGTTTTACCCATGAAAAAAGTTCTTGCCTCAATCGTTGCTGCTCTTGTTGCTATGTCTTTCTCTGCTGTAGTTTTTGCTGCTGAAGTTGCTGCTCCTGCTGCTGATGCTGCCGCTCCTGCTGTAGAGAAAAAAGAAGTAAAAAAAGCAGTAAAGAAAGCAAAAAAAGTAAAGAAAGCAAAAAAAGCTAAAAAAGCTAAAAAAGAAATGAAAGAAATGGAAATGAAAAAAGAAGAAGCAGCTCCTGCTGCAAAGTAATTTCTTTTTCATAGCATTTAAAAAGGCTGCATCTTCGGATGCAGCCTTTTTTTTGTGTGTGCGCCCGGCAGGGTGCGCGTCGCGAGCGAGGACTTAACAGAATACCGGGCCTCACGCAAGATGAGTTCACCATTTTCCTTCTACGGCAGGATAGTTTGTAACTGGCCAGGCACCTAAGATGATTACAGGCAGGGCGTAAAAGATGAATATGTATGGTTTGCAAAAATGCAAAAACGCAATTTGCAGATATGCAAAACAAGTTGTTCAACGACGGTGTATATATCTATGTAATTGTAAATATTAGCTATATAGATTCGTATGTTTGTCTGCAGCAAGCTTGAAATATTCAAGTGGATCGATACAAATTTGCATGTTTGCAAAAGTATGTATTAAATAAAAATTTGAAATAATATAACATGCTGTATTTATTGATTAAAGTATGAATAATGGCTGTTTGGCACAGCATGTGCTTTAAAGGTTGCAAAGCAAGAGTTAATTGAGGAAAACGAAAACATGATATCAAAAGCGATCTGCCCCTTTTACGGAAAAAATGACGACCAGTGTGATGTCGGCTGCGGTTATATCTCACCGCATGACGTCAATATGATCATTCGTTACTGTTGCAGTGGGCGTCATCTTCACTGTACCAAATTTCTCGAGCTTTCTGACCGCTTTCCGACAGAAAGTCAATGTTGCGTAGGAACGTATTAATTTGCCATACAGATCAAATTGGAGAACAGCATGTTATACAACCTTGCACTCAATTGCAGTCACGTACATCTCGTACAGGCCGCTTTAACGAGCACACTATTTGTAGTGCTACTACTTGCTAAGGAGAAAAGAGATGAGCGAAAGAGAGCTTGAACTATTGGCACGGATTGAAGACCTTGAGCGTCACACCTGGCGCAATAGCTCCATTTTAAGGTCGGTGGCAATGGTCGCTTTTACCGCGATCATCGGCATTGTCATTGCCTCCGGCGTGGTCGGCGGTGGACGTGGCAGTCACTGGTCAGGTCCGGCATGGAATACCATGTGGCTGTATGGCCTTTTTGCGGCAAACGCTGTATCGATGTTTTGGACAACACATAAAGAATAGGGGACCGGTTGTTTTTGCATTCCCGGAAACTGTGTAAAGAGACTTGTTTTACAGAAGGAGTTCCAAAATGCCGATGAAAATTTCCAATGCCATATTGCTGCTGCTTGTTTGTGTCATCTGTGCCGCTTTCAGCATGCAGATCTTTGCCGGTCTTGATGAAATGATGGGAGACCAGTACTGGGTTGTCGACACTACCCAGGGTGATCATGGCTGGTATGCCATGGGACTGTTGCCGCATGTCAATAAGGTGCCAAAGGATGTTGTCAAAACTGCAAATACCGATGCAGATCCAAACAATAATTATATCATATATGCCCAAAGCGGTGACTTTGCCGGTAAAGCTGTGTACGGGATAACCTTCGGGATCCCGCTTATCATGTTTCTGATCTGGTTTGCCTTTATCATCGGCTTTCCTGACAGGATCGACCCGTATCTGCTTCCGCGCCGGTTATTCACCATAGCGGTTATCATCGGTTGTTCTGTGATAGTCAACCTATTCCTGATGCGAATTGCCGGTGACTTCGCCAGGGATCCGATGTCACGCATCGCTAACGTCGCAGGAAATCATGCCTCACTACTTTTCCATAATGCCGGCATCTGGTTTGCGATACTCTTTTCAGCCCTTGGAACACACAATCACTCCTTTAAAGAAGCACAGGCACCTGACAGTCGTAACTGGCAGACACAGGCCAATGAAAAGTTTAACTGGATGTTTACCCTGCTCGGAATTGTCACGGTACTTGAAGTAGTGCTGGTAAAAAACAAGCTGGCCCTTCCGGATGCAGCTGTTGATTATTCCGTCTGGATTATTTGGGTTGTCATCTTTATGCGGATGTACGGCTTTTCCCCGAAATACTGGGTCAAACGCCCAGTCGGCATTGCCATCATGGTTGTCGGTACCTTGTTGACGCTGCCAGCGTTTTATTTACTGGAGCGTGTCACCGGAACGTATGGAGCAGGGTTCGCTTCACCCATTCTGGCTAAGGCGTTGGGTGCTGAAAATCAGAATATCGGCCTGTCGCTGATGATTTCAATCTATCTCGTCTTCTGGATGGAGTTTGCCACTGCTATCCGTATGAATGGCCCAATGAAGGCAGCAGTCGCACAAAAACAACAATAGTTTCAAGACAGAGATCCTGTTATAGGACAGAGAATGCCCGGGTGTACTCTCGGGCTTTTTTATTTCAACGACATAATCAGTACGATCAGTAATCGTCCTTTTTGATGCCGTACCTCTTAATTTTTCGATACATGGTAGCCACGTTTATGCCGGCTTCACGAGCTGCCGCATCGATGTTACCGCCCTGCCGTTTCAAGAGGGATGTTAACAGGTCTGCTTCAAACTGCTCCAGGGCTGTCGTGTACGGTACGTCAAGATCGACTGGTATTGACTTGTTTGTAACAGTGCTTGTCACTGAATCTGCTTCAATAAACTGTGCAAGTGTCGTGCTGGAGATAAACTCCCCGGTTTCCATTGCCATACATGCTTCAATTACATTTTTGAGCTGTCTGATGTTCCCCGGCCATTCAAAATGGCACAACATCCGCATGGCATCACTTTCAAACCTTTTGATTGCAGTTTTGAACTTCTGGTTTTGCTGCAGAATGAAGTGCGCAGCGAGTAATGGGATGTCATTGCTTCTCTCCCGAAGAGGAGGGAGATGGATGTTGACAACATTCAAGCGATAATAGAGATCTTCTCGAAACTCTCCACATTTTATTGCTTCTTTTAGATCAGAGTTAGTAGCTGATAAAAGCCGTACATCAACTCGGGTAGGGGTAGTGTCTCCGAGACGATGGAACTCTTTTTCCTGAAGAAATCGAAGCAGTGTTTTCTGAACATTCATGGGCAGATTGCCAACTTCATCCAAAAAGAGAGTGCCGCCGTTGGCTGCCTCCAAAAGTCCATAACGGGTTTCCGTCGCTCCGGTGAAGGCTCCCTTTTTATAGCCGAATAGTTCACTTTCCAGCAGATTTTCCGGTAAAGCACCGCAATTGATGGCAACGAATCTTTTCTCGTGACGGGGTGAGTTGTAATGGATTGCTTGAGCAATCAACTCTTTACCGGTTCCGGATTCGCCGGTAATAAGAATTGACGTATCCCGGACGGCAACTTTTCCGACGCGCTCCAAAACGCTCTTCAGTCCTTCGCAGGCACCAATGATGTTTTCAAAGCGGAACTTTTCTTCAAGCTCGGCACGCAATTCGCGGTTTTCTTCAAGCAATTGTCGTTGCTGCAAAGCATTTTTGACCCGGTAGACGAGTTCATCTGGCTCGAACGGTTTGGTCAGCATATCGTATGCACCCTTACGAAGCGCTTGAATAGACA
Organism: Geobacteraceae bacterium; assembly: GCA_027404165.1. The sequence continues at coordinate 33,912 of DAHZCG010000006.1, read as the reverse complement.
TATCAACGGTTGCATAAGCTGTAATCATGATGACCGGAATATCATGTTGTTTCAATTTAATTGCCTGCAATACCTCCAGTCCGCTCATACCGGGCATTTTGATATCGCTGATAACCAGATCCCATGCTGATGCCTTGAACTCTTCAACCGCCTGGTGCGGAGATGTGAAGGACCGTGCCAGGTAACCGTGGTCCAGCAGGATCTGTTCCATCATCCGGCACAGTCCTGCTTCATTATCAATCAGTAGAATTCGTTTTTTTTCACCCATCTAAAGTTCCTCTCGCTCTATCGGCAACGTAACAGTAACCCGTGTACCTCTGCCGGCGACACTGTCAATATGTATCTCGCCATGGTGCTGCTCTATGATCTGCCGGGTGATGGCCAGTCCCAGTCCCGTGCCTCGAGCTTTGGTTGTGTAGAAAGGTTCGAATATCTTTTCCAGACTTTCTGCCGGGATGCCGCAGCCGCTATCACTAAATATTATGCGAACATGTGTACTATCGACCGCTTCGGTGCTGACGGTTAAGCTTCCGCCATCCGGCATAGCTCCGCCGGCATTCAGGATCAGATTTATAGCGACCTGGCGCATCTGGTCACCATCCAGTTCAACAAGAGGCAGATTATTTGCAAGTGTGGTGCTGATCGTTATACCTCGCATATCGGTATGATTGGCGGCAAAATCAATAATTTGCTGCAGAAGATCGTTGAGATCGGTTAGTTCAAGTGTCGGACGTGGCGTGCGGGCGTAAGAGAGAAGATCCTGAACTATTTTTTTGCAGCGTTTACTTTCCCGCTTGATTTCATGGATGTATTGGTAGTTAGGGTCATCATCAGCCATCTTGCTTTCCAGGTAGCCTGCATAGCCGAGAATAACACCGAGCGGGTTATTTATCTCATGGGCGACACCTGATGACAGTACACCCAGAGAGGCCATTTTTCCTTGTTGAGCAAGGTTTGATTCAATAGCCTTGTTGCGCTGGATAATATCGGTCATACGATTGAAGGCACTCCCCATCTCGGCCAGTTCGTCCTCGCCGCTGACGACCATCCGTTCGTCAAGATTACCGCGTTTAACCCGTGTTATGACTGACATCATGTGTGTGATAGGTCGCGTGATAATGTTTGAAGCCCAAAAAACGAGAGACGTTGCAACGGCGCCAACGATAAGTGCCAAAAGCGCCATACTAAACAAAATATGTGTCTTGATCTTGTTCGCTTCCTGATAAAACTCATCTTCATATGATCCGACTGCAACAATCCAATCCCATGGTTCAAAATAGTCATAACGAACTATTTTCATTCTGGCTGCTGAATCGGTGCTGTTTTTCCATGGATAACGTATCCAGCCGCTTTTCTTGGTACACATTTCCTTGATGAATCTGTTGCCATTCGAATCCCTGGCGTTAATCAGATTTTTCCCTTCGGAATCGGGGTGTATCGTAAATGTGCCTTTACTGTCCATGCAGAATATGTATCCGGTCGCGCCAACCTTTTTTGCGCGAATTCGTTCTTTCAACTTTTCAAAGGATTGGCGTTCAAAAGCGACATCGCCGGCAGTTTCGTCCAGATAGCTTCCGGCAGCAATTATCCAGTCCCATTTACGAAAATATCTATAGGCAACCACTTTGGTTCTGGGCTTTTTATCTCCCAACACCGCATTGCGCCAGGGGTAGGTTATGAACAACGTCTCGCCGGGTTTACTGGCCCGGGCAGCCGCACACATTTCGCGAATAAAGTAGCGGCCATTTTCATCTCGTTCATCAAAGACATTTTCACCTTCACGAGCAATATGGGCCTGAAGATCACCGCGGCTGGTCATGGCATATATATAGCCGGTCTCGCCGACATTTGTTTTTTTAAGTACCTGGCGTGCTTCGCGTTTGGCTGTCTTCAGGTCGATTTTGCCTTGGGCGTACAGTTCTTGTTCATTTTCGACAAGGTCGTATGAGAGTGACGCCAATGTCGACAGTTCATTATTAAGGTTCCGTGTTTTATCCAGTTTATAGACCTGAAACTGCTGGTAGTGGGAATTGAGCAGGTCAATACAGAAAGAGGATAGGTGTTGTAAATCATCTTTGCTGGTTTTGGTAATACCAAGGTACGCCTGCTGGTTAGCTATTAAACCGATAACTGCAGCCACAACAAAGATGGGAATTATTACGAGCGGCAGGACCAGTACCAGAAGTTTTCCGCGAAGTTTCAGTTTGTTATGGATGAAATTCATTCCGCTCCGATAGAGGTGTTTATTGTATGTGCAGATATTTTTATTATGGCGCTCAAGATATCACGCAGGAGGCAGTAATAAAAATAGTTAAAAGCAGCGCTTGATTCATTTTCCCGGAAAGTAGCTGCTGTGTATACCAAATTGTTTTATTTGAAATTTGCCTCATAATGTATTTCGGTTTATAAGGTAAGTCGAAGCTAAATGCAACAGTGTCAGATCATGTGGATTTTTGTTTTGAATAGAATGCAATGATAAAGGTGCTTGTATATGTCCAAAAAACGAGTCGTCATAGCTGGCATGGGGTTTGGCGGTTTGCGGGCCGCGAAAGCTCTGGCTGGAGACGATTTCGAACTGATAATGATTGACCGTAACAATTATCATCTCTTCCAACCGCTTCTGTATCAGGTGGCAACTGCCGGCCTTGAGCAGGAAGCAATAGCCTATCCTCTGCGTGCACTGGTTCGCCGCTGGCGGGGTGCTTCGTTTCTGCTTGCTGAAATTACCGGAATCGATCTTGCCGGGAAATCTGTCCTGACCGATTCAGGTGCGGTTCCGTATGATTATCTGGTTATTGCCGCCGGCAGTCACACCAATTTTTTTGGTATTAAAAGCGTTGCAGAACATGCTTTTGATCTTAAGCGCCTTGATCAGGCCGAAGATTTACGTAACCATATCCTGCTGTTATTTGAACAGGCTTCACGGGAATCTGACCCAGTGCGCAGATCGGCATTGCTGACGTTTGTAATAGTCGGCGGCGGTCCGACGGGGGTTGAGTTTGCCGGAGCATTGAGAGAATTAATAGTGTATGTGCTTTCGCAGGACCATCCCGATATTGCTGCCTCGGAGACCAGAGTTCTTCTGGTTGAGGCCGCTAATTCGTTGTTGAGTGCGATGCCGGTCGACCTCCAGCAGTATGCATGCCGAAAATTGCGCATCATGGGAGTTGAAGTCCTGCTGGAGAACCGGGTTATCGGTGCAACTGCCGAATCGGTTGAATTGTATGGCGGGACTGTGATTGCTTCACATACCTTGGTCTGGTCGGCCGGGGTGGCTGCCGCACATGTGGCGGGATTTCTTTCTGGCGTTGAGCATGGTGCTGGCGGGAGGGTTGCCGTTCAGGCTGACCTGAGTCTCAAAGCGCACCCGGAGGTATTTGTCGTCGGTGATATGGCATACTTCCTTGAAAAAGGGGTGCCTTTGCCGATGATGGCGCCGGTTGCGATCCAGCAAGGAAATTATGTTGCCAGGAATATTCTTGCGCGTGAACAGGGCACGTCTACCCACCCGTTTCATTATTTTGACAAAGGTTCAATGGCGACTATTGGCAGAAGCTCGGCTGTTGCTGTCACTGCGGGGGTCAGATTCCGCGGCTATAGTGCCTGGCTAGCCTGGTTGCTCCTGCATCTGTATTATCTGATCGGATTCCGGAACCGATTGGTCGTCATGATGAACTGGACATATGCATATTTGTTTCAGGAACGCCAGGTCAGGATAATTACAGCAAAAAAACGCCGGGCCGATTCCCTGTAGAACAGGGCGGGTGGTCACCAAAAGAGCTATTCTTTGTTCATCTTGACTTTTATTGTTTAAATCTCGTATTGTTACCCGAAACCATTAAAACATGCGAAGTAATGAGCTTTGTTTCGTTACGCGTTTATGAACGCCAGATGGAGAAATATTGAAGGCATTTGTAGTAATACCAACCTACAACGAAATAGATAATGTCAAATCTTTGACTAATGCGGTCCTTGTACAGCATCCCGACCTCCAGATTCTCTTTGTCGATGATAATTCCCCTGATGGTACCGGCGCTCTTATTGATGAACTGGTTGCGCAAAATGACCGAGTCCATGTGCTGCATCGCTCGGGAAAACTGGGTTTGGGGTCTGCGTATCGCGAAGGGTTTAAAGCTGCTCTTGCGATGGGGGCAGATTATTTACTGGAGATGGACGCAGATTTTTCCCATGATCCCCAACAATTACCCGTTTTCCTCTCAGCTATCGAGGAAAGCGATCTGGTGATCGGATCACGGTATCTTCATGGAGTCAGTGTTGTCAACTGGCCGATCAGGCGATTGATCTTAAGCTATTTTGCGAGTGTCTACACACGGTGGATTACCGGATTGGCGATACGTGACTGCACAAGCGGGTTTAAATGCTTCCGCCGTTCCACTATTGAAGCAATTGATCTGTCACGCGTAACTTCAGATGGGTATTCGTTCCAGATTGAAATGAATTATCGCTGTATGGAAAAAGGGTTTCGAATCACTGAAATACCTATTATTTTTATTGACCGCCATTCAGGCACTTCAAAGATGTCAGGTTCAATCGTGCGTGAAGCGGTGACGATCGTCTGGAAGCTTCGTTTGAATAGTATTTTTTTGCGACTATTGGGGAAACATCATTATGGCCTGGCGTGACTTCTGGTCAGTTATACTAATAACCGGTCTGATCGGATGGTTGTTTTCGAGCATCATGTTGATGCTAAAAGCATTTCCCCAAAAGAATATTTTTGTCGTTTCAAGCGGAATCAAGTGGGGGACGGCGGTAGTACTTTCGTTCTTTATATGGGTTATCGGTATGCTTAATGCTTGATTTATATTCAGTAGTTAACATGCATAGTCGAGACCACAGGCTTCCACTCAGTGGTTTGTCTTTTACTATTCTGCCGTCGGTGGTATAAATTTAACAATGGCGCTCTATTCCTGTAAACTTGGTGCATTAGATGGCAAAATCATCTTCAGGGATATTGAAGCTGCTGATGGCGCTGATTTGCGTAAAAATCTGGAAGACCAGGGCTTTTTTGTATTTGAAGTAAAAAAGAAGCTGTTTCAGTTTCTGTTCGATAAGGGCCTTACCCGCAGAAAGATTGATAACCGGGCTCTCCTGACATTTAATCAGGAAATGCTCGTGCTGATAAAAGCGGGTATGCCGATCATGCAGGTTCTTGATGCAATTATGGAACGCCATGATTCCGGTGCATTGTATGAAATTCTGATCCAGGTGCGCGATGATGTAAAGGCGGGTGCTGCATTATCGGTTGCCATGGGAAAGCACGGCCGGGCTTTCCCCCATCTCTATGTTGCCTCAATTCGCGCCGGAGAACGGACCGGCGATCTTCCGCAAACCATCCGCCGCTATATCGAATATTTAAAGAGAGCGGGAACGCTCCGGAAAAAAATTGTATCGTCTCTCTTCTACCCTTCTATTCTCGTTGTTGTTGCTTTTTTGGCGATTACGCTTCTGTTGGTCTATGTCGTGCCTACCTTTAGCCAGGTGTACACTGATTCGGGGTCGCAACTTCCCGCCCTGACCAGGTTATTGATCACTGTCACATCGATGCTCAGGCATTATTTCATTCTCGGATTAGTCATCACCATCGGATTGCTGGCCGTATTCAGATCGTGGAAAAACAGTGAAGCGGGGCGATATGCGTTCGATCGTTTCAAGCTGACAGTACCAATTGCCGGAGATGTTTTTACCAAATATTCTGTGGCTGGCTTCACGCGTACTCTGGCAACTGTTCTGGGCAGTGGTATTCCTATCATTGAAGCATTGCGCATGTCTATCGGGACATTGAATAATGTGTTTATGGAAAAACGCCTGTTCGAGGCGGTTCGTTTTGTTGAAGAGGGGGGCTTGCTTTCGGTTGCGCTTGAACGCATTCATTTTATGCCGCCGTTGGCACTGCGCATGCTGGGCGTGGGCGAAACTACCGGAGCTCTTGAAGATATGCTGGTTGATATCTCCAATTATCTGGAAGATGAACTTGAAGAACGGATGCATATGTTGACTACCTTCATAGAGCCAGCCATCATGCTGATTATGGGTGTCGTTATTGGTGTAATTATTATTGCGATGTACCTTCCTATATTTAAACTTGGCGGCACGATAGGATAGGATAGCGATGCAAACCTTCAAAAGAAAAAAAATCGGCATTATTTTGATGGAGCGGGGAAAACTCAATCCCGATCAACTGCCGGTGATTATTGAAAAGCTGGCTACAACCAGTCGGCGTTTTGGTGAAATTGCCGTTCACGAAGGGTTTGTCACTGAAGAAGATCTTGCCCAGGCGTTAGCGGAACAGTTCCGTCTTGAATACATAGATCTGCGCAATTTCAAGATGGACTCTGAACTGCTCAATCAATTGCCACCGGATGCAATTTACCGGTTTCATTTCGTTCCGCTGGAAATACAGCCCCATGCTATCGTTGTTGCCGTGGCTGACCCGACAGATGTTGTCAAGCTGGACGAACTTGAGCTGCTGCTCGATCGTCAGGTTCAGATCCGCATCGCCTCCTACTCGGCAATTGCTGCGGTAACCAAGGCCGGCGAGGGAACGCGCCGGGTTCTGCGTGAAGTTTCCGAAGATTTTATGCTCCAGTTGGTAAAGGAAACCGACCGGGGCGAAGAGGTATTGTCGGTTGAAACGCTCTCCGATGATATCAGCCCGATCATCAAACTCATCAATACGACCATTCTTGATGCATTAAGCCGCAGAGCGAGTGATATCCATATTGAAACCGGTCTTGACGGGGTTGATATCAAATATCGAATTGATGGTGTACTGTATAAAGCGAACGAGACAATTGATCTTCACTTTCAGGCTCCGATCATTTCCCGGCTGAAAGTAATGAGTGAGCTGGATATTTCCGAGCGGCGTGTTCCGCAGGATGGCCGCTTTAAAATCCGCTTTGGAGAAAAATCGATCGATTTCCGTGTATCGATCATGCCAAGCTCTCTGGGTGAAGATGCCGTCATTCGAATTCTTGATAAGGAAAGCATCGCCAGTGATTTAAAGGGATTGACCCTGGAGAATCTGGGTATCAGCGAGCGCGAGATCAAGCGTTTGCGAAGAAAGATCCGGGAACCCTACGGCATGGTGTTGGTGACCGGCCCGACCGGTTCCGGCAAAACAACGACACTTTACGCTGCGTTGACCGAGATTCATACCGGAGAGGATAAAATAATCACGATTGAAGATCCGGTTGAATACATGTTGCGCGGTGTGCTTCAGATTCCGGTTAATGAGAAAAAAGGCCTGACTTTTGCCAAAGGGTTGCGTTCAATCCTCCGTCATGACCCCGACAAGATCATGATCGGAGAAATACGGGATTCAGAGACCGCCCAGATTGCGGTCCAGTCTGCGTTGACCGGCCATCTGGTGTTCACGACGGTGCATGCCAACAATGTTTTTGACGTTATCGGGCGCTTCATCCACATGGGTATTGACCCCTACAATTTTGTGTCATGTCTTAACTGTGTCCTGGCACAACGTCTTGTGCGAAAAGTCTGTATCGCCTGTCGACGTCCGGTACAATACAGTGATGAGCAGTTGACTGACGGCGGCGTTGATCCGGAACGTTTCCGGGGCAAGATGCTGTATGAAGCACATGGATGTGACGCATGTCATGGCACCGGCTATCGCGGTCGTGTAGCCATTGTTGAACTTCTGGAGCTGGATGACAAAATTCGTGATCTCATCATCGCCAAGGTTCCCGCTACTCAATTGAAAAATGCTGCCCGTGATGCCGGCGTCATGTTTTTGAGAGATTCTGCTGAAGAGAAACTGGCTGCAGGTGTAACGACACTTAAGGAGATAAACCGCGTCACGTTTGTTGAGTGACCGGGACAGGATGCCCATGCTGTTTGCCAGTAACCTGATCGGAGTTGAAATAAGTCCTTACGGGGTAGTGTGCGCCCTGACCGGCGGCACTATTGCTTCTCCTCGCGTGGAACGGGTATCCCATGCCTCATTTTCTCCGCAGACGATTCAGGTCTCGCTCCGTGAACAGAATATTCTTGATCCCGAGGCATTCGTTGCAGGTTTAAAATCGGCCTACAATCAGTTGCTTTGTAAATCACAAAGGGTTGCCGTTTCGCTGCCCGATGCGGCGTGCAGGATTATGTTGCTTGATCTTGAAGGACGCTTCAAAAGCCGCGCGGAAGCCCTGGACTTGATCCGTTGGAAACTGAAGAAAAGTATGCCGCTTGACAGTGCCGATACCAATCTTGACTATCAACAGTTGTCGATTCGCGAAAATGGCGACCTGCTGCTTTTGGTGGCAATTTCATCGCGAACGGTTATCTCGCAATATGAAGATCTGATTGCGAAGGCAGGGTTATCTCCTGCTCGCATTGATTGTAATACATTCAATATATACCGGCTTTTTGAACGGCGCCTGTCGCTCCAGGATGATTACATCCTGATATCTTTTTATGACAGTACCCTGTCAATAATGGTTTTTGCCCAGGGAATTCCCGAGTTCATACGCAGTAAATATCTATCCGGTACGCTGGCGACTGACAGCCGGGTTTATATGGAAATAAACAGTTCCCTGTTGGTGTATAAGGAACGCTTCCCTGAGTGGTCTGCTCAGGCCGTTTTTTGTCTAGCATCACCTGATGTTGCTCAAAGCTTTCAAGAAATGGTTGCTGAAGCAACTGAATCTACGCCGGTTCTGCTTGAAGCGAAGGGTGCGGTAATGCCCGGTAATTCAGCGCCGGGTGACCAGACACGGCTATTCCCCTGCACTGCCGCCATCGGCGCGGCTTTGAGGAGTTTCTGATGCGTTTCACTATTAATCTTGCGACGCGCACCTCTCTTGATCATCGTCTCCTCAACAGGCTTGCAATTTTAGCTATCGCTATCCTTGTTGTCGTATCGGGGTGGAATATCTACCGGCTAACGTCACTTGTGGGTGAAAATAGCCGGATAACCGCTGAAATAGCAGCCATCGAAAGTAGAATAGGATCCAGGCCGAACGGCATTTCAGAATCAGATTTCAGTCAGCAAAAATCTCAAATCCGCTTCTATAATGAAATTATTCAGCGCAAGAGTATCGACTGGCTCAGGATACTTGATTTATTTGAAAGTGTGACTCCTGAAGGGGTATCTGTTTCATCGCTATCACCGGACAAAGAGCAGGGTGAATGGAAACTTCAGGGGCGCGCCAGATCGTTTGAAACCGTACGGAACTACCTTGAAAAGCTGGATGCATCTAAAAACTTTTCAAATGTTCTGTTACTTTCACATCAAACTGTGACAATAGGCAAAAATATGCGTGGCATACAATTTACGCTTTCTTGCATGGTAGTGAATTGATGAAACAGTATGTTTTAGAAATAATCCGTCAGAAATGGCGCGCGCTGAGTATCATTTCATTTTTGCTGGTGCTCAACGTAATCATCACGGTTGTGATCTCTGCCTACCAGATCCCTCAACTGGCGGATCTGCAAATGAAATGGAGCAGCCTGCGCAGCCAGGCAGCCCGTGCCGGTCAACTGGATGCAACAGTCCTTTATCGGCAGGGTTCCACCGATCTTGAAAAACTGAAGGGAAGAATCCCTGAAAAACGGCAATTTGCCGGGGTTCTGAGTGATTTGCTGGAAGCTGCAGCAAGCAGCGCTGTCGATGTGGGCGCAATCAGCTATAAACCGGTGCAGATCAAGAAAGAGGCGCTGCTTTCCTATCAGTTGTCGCTTTCCGCCAGCGGCAGGTATGCTGCTGTTAAAAGTTACCTTGCCGATCTTCAAAAAAATCCGGAATTGATAGTTGTTGATTCCGTTTCTTTTTCAAACAGCGATCCGTTGGTTGAACATGTTGTTATGGATTTGCACATCACGGTTTATCTCCGGGAGGGTGCATGAACCGCCAGCGCCTGATCCTGTTTATCCTGGTGATTGTCTTTGGAATTGCTGCCTTCTGGAGCTACAATGCGATGCCGCGTCCCAAAACGATTGGCACGATGGCATTCAAACCGGGCCAGCAGGCAAAATCGTTGCGCCCCGCACCAGATAAATCTGCACGTGATGCGGACGATGGCACCAAATTGAAAATCAGTCAGCTTGATAAACAACCGAGCCCATTCAAGGGGTATCTACGCAATATTTTCAAGCCTGTTTTTGTCGATGAGGTCAAAATTGTCAAACAGCAACAGCGTCCTATAGCGATAAAACTACCCCCCCTGCCACCGCCCATTCCTGCCGTGCCGGTGGTGAGCACGCCAGCTCCTCCTCCGCTGGCGCACTTTACTTTTTTGGGTTTTTTAAAAAAAGGATCTGTTAAAACCATTTTTCTGGCGAAAGATAATGATATTCTGCTGGTTAAAAGAGGTGATATAGTCGCCGGCCGTTATGAAGCAACAGCTATTACGGATCAGTCATTAACACTGAAAGTTATGGATACCGGCGGTACAATTACCATTCCATTGATTGAAAATCGTCCGCTTGCCATGGTGAGATAACTATATTCCAAGGAGACGCACTCAATGCGCTACCTGAACCTGACTCCACATATTGCTCTGTTATCTGCTCTGGTTCTCCTTTCTGCCTGTGCCTCCACTGCTTCACGCACGTTCAAGGCTGGAGAAAAACTGGAAGCAGAAGGGAAATATGAAGAAGCGATGTACAGCTACGCAGAATCATTTAAAAGCGATCCGACAGCCAATGAGCCCCGGATCAGATTCTTGAAGATCCGCCAGAAAGCCGCCGACCAGCGCTTTAAGATGGGAATGGCCTTGGAAGAAAAAGGCGATTACATCGATGCACTGCCGGAATTCCAGGCAGCACAGAGTATTGATCCGACCCAGGGCCGTTTTGCTCAGCAGATCGATATCTCGACCCGTCACAAGGATGCTCAGCTGGCGTTTCAAGAAGGACAGAATTTTGAGAAGGGGAACAAGCTGAAAGATGCATATCGTCACTATGTAAAGGCTGCCGAACTGTTTCCCGAAAATACGGAATATCAAGAGGCGCTTGCTCGAATCACCCAACTGAGCAAGAGCAGGTTGGAGGGATATGAGCTGCGTCTGAAATCAACCAAGCCGATTACCCTCAAATTTAAAGATGCTAAGCTGAAGGATGTATTTACTATTCTGACGCAACTTTCAGGCATCAATTTTATTTTCGATGATGGCATCAAAGATTCGCCGGTCTCCATTTTTCTTGAAAATGCTTCATTTCAACAAGCTCTTGATCTTCTGACCGACATGAACAAGCTCAATGCAAAAAATCTCAACGAAACGACCGTGCTCCTGTACCAGAATACACCGGATAAGAGCAAGCAGTATGATGATATGGTTCTTCGCACCTTCCACCTCAATTATCTGGACGCAAAGAAAGCCATCAATCTTATCCGTACGATGGTTCAGGTTCGTAAGGCGTATGTAAATGAAGATTCAAATTCAATTGTCATACGGGATTCGGAAGATGTTGTTGCAGTGGTTGAAAAGATTCTTGATGCCAACGACATGCCTGATGCAGAGGTTGTGCTTGATGTTGAAGTGATTGAGGTCAGTGATAAAAATGCGGAAAATATCGGTTTGCTGCTGAGTAATTATAATGTCCAGTTGGGAGCATTTACCCCGGAAGGTAATCCGTTGGCAACCACCTTGGCGGGGGCGACAACAACAACGAGTACCGATACGACGACCACTGCTCCTGCAACTGTTAATAATCTGGTACGTGCCTTTACCATGAAAGGTTTTGGCGGGTACGTCACCGTACCCAATGCTACCTACAACCTCGGGAAAACCCTTGCCAAAGGAGAAGTGCTTTCAAACCCCAAAATCCGGGTGAAGAACAAGGAAAAAGCCAAATTCAACGTCGGTACCAGGGTGCCGATAACGACAACAACACTGAATGGCACCGTATCACAGGTGAACGTCCAGTATGTTGATGTCGGCGTAAAGGTCAACGCTGAACCGACCATCCAGCTGAACAACGAAATCTCCATCAAGCTGAATCTGGAAGTAAGTTCCATATTGCAGAAAGAAACTGTCGGGGCGGACAAAAGTACCAGCGTGGTAACAATCGGCACCCGTAACGTCGAAACAGTGCTCAGTCTGAAAGATGGCGAGACAAGCATTATCGGCGGTCTTATCCAGAACAGCACTAATAATGATAAATCAAAAATATTTCTGTTGAGCGATATACCACTGATCGGGCCACTATTCACCAACTCCAACTCATCCAAAGACAAGACCGAACTGATGTTGGCGATAACTCCCCGGCTTGTCCGGGGCGTTTCTGTCCCGCTGCCCGGCCTTGCTTCATTTGATTCCGGAAAAGAGGACCATCCGTCGCTCGTCAGGCCAATGTCTTCATTTGACCAGGAGCTGATTTTCGAGGGGGAATCCCCACAGAAAACGGGTGCGCGAGTATCCAGCACACCCACTGTCGCAACCAAAATGCCTGTTCTGGCTGCCCCTGCTTCGGTGGAATCTGCACCTCAACCGCTTCCGGTCACCCAAAAAATGCCTGAGCCGGTTGCCGCTCCGCCCGCTTTGGTAGAATCTGCTCCTCATGCGCTTCCGGCTACTGAAAAACCATCTGAGCCGGTTACTCCACCCCCTTCCACTGCGCTTGTACCCGCAGCAGTTCCGGTCCAGCGCAGCCTTCTCCAGATTGCTGCTCCCTCTACAGCTACTGTTGGCCAACTGTTCAGTATGGATATAAAGGTAAGTGAGGTGAAAGACCTTGCCAACGCACCATTTGACCTTACGTATGATCCTGAACTGGTGGATTTTGTCTCAATCAGTGAAGGTCCTTTTATGAAAAGTGACGGCAAACAGACTTCTTTCGGGAGCATGGCCAATCCTGGTGCCGGTGTGGTGACGGTTACGTTGGAACGGGCAGCCGGAGCCGGAGGTGTGACTGGTGACGGTACGCTTGCGACAGCTTCCTTCAAGGCAAAAAAACAAGGTTCAGCGAACTTTGCCTTCAAAAATGCAACATTCGGGTCGTCGTCTGCTGCTGTCTTGAATATTCTTCCCTTCAGCACGGCGGTGGACATTCGCTGATGAAAGTAATTGCGAATCAAAATGGTTTTACCTACATTTTGGCTCTGACAGTTGTAATGATCATGGGAATTATGCTTGGTATGGTGGGGCAATCATGGAAAACCATCAAACAGCGGGAACTTGAAGAAGAACTGATTTTCCGTGGTGACCAGGTTGCCGAGGTTGTTTACCAGAAGATGCTCTGCAATAATTCCAAGATGGACCCTAGCAAGGTGAACCAAAATCTGTGGCCTGTTAATTCGCCAAACGGGACCATTCTCGACGATCTCGTCATTGGCAAGGAAGAACAATGCAATGGGACCACCAAAAAATTTCGTCTCAGGCCGTCTGCTGCCCTGGATCCAATGACAAACAAACAGTGGCGGATAGTCACGCCTGTTGGTGACGACACCCGCTTTTCCGGGGTGGCAAGTAACAGCATGGAAGAGCCATTGAAAAAAAGTTTCAAGGATATCTATGATTCAAAATTACTTGATGAAAAGAAACATTACAGTGACTGGCAATTTACGTGGGAATTAAAGCAGATTTTATCTCAAAACCCGAATGTTTCGAGGTGATATGTTTGGTGCGCTAAAAGCCCGAACGGGGCTTTCACTTATAGAACTGGTTGTAACCATGACAATTCTGGGCATTCTGGCTGCTGGAGTTATACCTTTTACCCGCATGACAGCCCAGCGTACGAAAGAAATGGAACTTCACAGAAATCTTCGCACAATCCGTAGTGCTATCGACGACTATAAACGAAAATTTGATAAAATGCCGGACGGACCGCTAAAAACCGGATCCGGCTACCCGAAAGATTTACAGGAATTGCTCGATGGCCGCGATTTTGGCGATGCAAAAACGGGGAAAATTAAATTTCTCCGCCGTAAGATATACGATCCGTTTCACCCTCCCGAAAGTAACAGCGATGACACGTGGGGCTGGAATTTACGTTCTTCTGTAGATAAACCGGATTCAACAACCTGGGGCAAAGAGGATGTATTTGATGTTTACTCGATGAGTGAAGGAACCGCACTTGATGGTAAAACAAAATATAATGAGTGGTGATACTCCGCTGCAAACTACACTGGCGCCACTTTTCGGAGTACGGATAAAAGTTGGACGGTGTGGTTTTACCTTGATTGAATTGATGATTGTCGTTACGATCATCGGTATTCTGGCAGCAATCGCTGTGCCTAATTATCAATGGGGTGTCATAAAAGCACGAGAAGCTGTCTTGCGTGAAGATCTTTATAATTTCAGGTCGGTCATTGATCAGTTTCATGCGGATCAGGGCAAATATCCGGATTCTATTGCCGAATTAAAAGAAAAAAGGTATATGAGGGAAATTCCCAAAGATCCGTTTACCCGCTCATCTGAGTCCTGGGTTGTTGCTCCCCCTTCAGATCAAAATCAACCGCAAGATGGTGTGAATATTGATAGTACCACCTCTCCTGGAAACGTGTATGACGTTCATAGCGGTTCTGACCGGATTAGTTCGGATGGGACTACCCCCTATAATGAATGGTGATCTATGATTCAATTGCATAATGTGTCACTTTCGTATCAGCAGGATGCTTCGGCGCTGAATAATATCGATCTTAAAATCGGCAAGGGGGAGTTTGTCTTTCTGACCGGACCATCGGGTGCGGGAAAAACGTCTCTGCTGCGCTTGTTGTATGGGGCACTTACTCCAAACTCTGGACAGGTTCTTATTGACGGGCAGAATGTAACCCGCATGTCTGCATCTCAGATTCCGCTGCTGCGCCGCTCCATCGGTGTGGTTTTTCAGGACTTTAAGCTGCTGCACAATCGCACCGTGTTTGAAAATGTTGCTATAACGCTGGAAGTGCTGGGGTGGGGCAGGGCGGATGTTGGCAAAAAGACGATGTACATTCTCAAACAGATGGGTATAGAATCAAAATATAATCTTAAAACCCAGCGTCTTTCCGGTGGCGAACAGCAGCGGGTGGCCTTGGCACGGGCTTTGGTAAACGATCCGAAGATCTTGCTGGCGGATGAGCCGACCGGTAATCTTGATGATGCAAACAAAAATCAGATACTTTCAATTTTTAAAGAAGCAAACATTCGTGGTACAACAGTGGTTGTTGCAACTCATGACCGTCGTCTGATAGAGCAGAGTCATAAGCGTCTTGTTACGTTGAATAAAGGGGAAATCGTTGAACAAATGGAAAAAGAAACAGCCAGCGACTATCAAGCGCCTTAAGCGCCCCGCACTTTCCGGTGATGTTTTTGGCGGTAAAGCGGGGTTTTATCTTGGGCGGGCTGTAACCAATATTCGTCAAAATGTTTTTGTCAATGTCGTAACTATCGGGACTATCACGCTGGCACTGCTGATAGTCTCCCTGTTTTTGCTTGTATATGTGAATATTGAAAGTGCTGCTGAAAATTGGAGTGAGCGGGTACAGGTAACCGTTTATTTTGACAAGGAGCTTACCGGTCTGGATCAAAACGCATTTCGTGAAAAAATTCTGGCGCTGCCCGGAGCTTCTCGCGTGAGTTATGTTACACGTGATGAAGCCTTGAAACGTTTTAAAGTCCGTTTGAAAGGTCAGGAAGCCATTCTGGAAGGAATTAGCCCCGAGGTTCTCCCCACTTCATTTGAGATAACCTTGAAGCGCTCCCATCGTGATACCGCTTCGGTTGAAAGTTTTGTCACGGCGCTAAAGCGGATTCCGGGCATTACCGAGGTGCAATACGGTGAGGAATGGGTCCGCCGATTTAACTCGTTTTTGAATTTTATGCGGTTACTTGGCGCTCTGCTTGGCGGATTTCTGGTGATTGCAGTGGTATTTATCGTTTCAAATACGATAAAGCTCACTATTTATTCCCGTCGTGACGAATTAGATGTCATGGCACTCGTGGGGGCAACACGGTTTTTCATCAAGGCGCCTTTTCTACTGGAAGGTTTGATACAGGGTATGGCAGGTTCTGTCCTTTCCATTATTATTTTGTATGGTTTGTTTGAAGGGTTCCTGCATAATGCAGGAAATTTTCTCACTTTTAATCCGGTCTCATCCGGATTAAATTTTCTCCCGTTGGAGTATATAGCCGGATTGTTGCTGGCAGGAGCTCTGCTCGGTTTTGTCGGGAGCCTTACCTCACTGAAGCGCTTTATCAATGTGTAACTGATGAGGAGAACTGCAAGTATATTTGCTCTGTTGATTGTGGTTGCTTCTTCTGCATTGGCGCAAAACCCCAAAGATGAGTTAAGTGGCGTAAAACGCGAGATCAGGGCTAAGAAACAGCTTATCACCAAGACTCGTAAGGTCGAAGCAGCCGTCTCCACCGAGCTTCAGGGGATTCTGCGGAATCTTGATCAGAAAGAGTCCGATCTTGGCCGCCTCAGTCATGATCTGCATGGCGTTGAGACAAGTCTTGGCCATACCGGTTACGAGATTCAAAAGGTAACTGAAGAGGCCAGTCGTAAGAAGACAGAGATCGAACGACGCTTGACGTCATTATATAAAGCAGGAGAACTCGGTGCTTTACGGATGTTCTTTTCCGCAGAGTCGTTTCCACAACTGGCCGAAAATATCCGTTACATGAAATCTATTCTTGAGAATGACAAGAAAATATTTTTTGATTATAACAAAAAAATAGGCCTGCTTAAGGGCCTTAAAGCGGATCTGGAGCGCGATGCGTTAAAAAAAGAGCGCATTATGACAGGTATAGCGCAGAAGAAACGCGAAATTGAAGAGGAAAAAAGTAAGAAAGCTGCCTATCTTGGCAAGGTGCGTCAGGATCGTAAGAGCTATGAAGCTTCCTTAAAGGAATTAGAGTCCAACGCCGCACGCCTGCAGACGATGATTACCCGTCTGGAAGCTTTAAGTCGCCGTAAACTTTCATCTCGCCATAAAAAACCTGGCTCCCGGTTGTCGCCACTTGCAGAACTGCCGCCGGTTCCCGATCGTGGCTTTGCCTCGCAGAAAGGGCGCATGTCCCTTCCGGTTCGAGGTGAAGTGATAGAGTCATAT
Source organism: Geobacteraceae bacterium (assembly GCA_027404165.1). The sequence continues at coordinate 16,907 of DAHZCG010000006.1, read as the reverse complement.
GGCAAGCATAAACACCCGGAATTTAATTCGTTTACCTTCAGCAAAGGGGAGTCGATCTCAGCGCCAACCGGAACCGAAATTAAGGCAATTTACGAGGGTACCGTTATTTTTGCCGATTATTTCAAAGGTTTTGGTAATATGATAATAATTGATCATGGCGGGGGGTATTTCTCCCTGTATGCCCACGCGTCACGTCTTACAAAAAAAACCGGGGCCGAAGTTGCACGGCACGAAACAATCGGAACAGTGGGCGATATCGATTCAACAAAGGGAAGCCTGCTGTATTTTGAAATACGGTATCAGGGTAAGCCGGTCGATCCGGCCGGATGGGTTCACTAACGACTATAGTACGGGAAGTACATAAATATCTGGAGGAAACAAATGAGTGTACCGGGCGGTAAAAAAACAAAGATGATTGTTGTTTTTGCAGTTATCGTAGCATTTTTGTCTATTTTTATTATCAGTTCCCAACAACGCAGCATGGCTGAGGGAAAGGGGAGTGATTACGATTCGATCGAACTCTTCACGGATGTTATGGCGATCATCAAGAAGAGCTATGTTGAAGAAGTTGACACTAAAAAACTGGTGTATGGTGCCATAAACGGTATGCTCTCGTCGCTTGATCCGCACAGTTCATTTATGCCACCCGATACCTATAAGGAAATGAAGATTGATACCAGGGGAGCATTTGGCGGTCTGGGCATTGAAATCTCCGTAAAAGAAGGCGTTTTGACTGTCATCTCACCAATAGAAGATACCCCGGCATACAAAGCAGGGATCAAACCCGGTGACATGATTCTCAAAATTGACGACAAATTTACCAAGGATCTTAATATTAATGACGCCGTCAAGCGTATGCGGGGGCCAAAAGGGTCTAAGGTAATCCTGACCATTATGCGCAATGGATTCGAAAAGCCGAAGGAGTTCCCGATCGTCCGTGACATCATTCAGGTCAAGAGCGTCCGGTTCCACCTGATGGATGGCGGTTATGGCTATGTGCGCATTACCCAATTTCAGGAAAAAACTGATGAAGACCTGTCAAAGGCGCTTAAAATCATGAAAGAAGAGTCCAAAGGTGAGCTTAAGGGACTGGTATTCGATCTGCGCAATGATCCAGGCGGATTGCTTGATCAGGCGGTCAAGGTTGCTGACCATTTTATTCCCGCAGGCCAGATGATTGTCTATACTGAGGGGCGCGAAAAAGAATCCAAGATGCAGTTTGTCGCCAAAAAAGGGGACAAAGAACCAAACTATCCGATTGTCGTCGTAATCAATGGCGGCAGTGCCAGTGCATCGGAAATCGTTGCCGGGGCATTGCAGGATCATAAACGCGCCATTATTCTTGGCACCCAGAGTTTTGGCAAGGGTTCGGTACAGACCATTATCCCACTCTCCGACAATTCCGGCCTGCGTTTGACGACCGCCCGCTATTACACTCCTAGTGGTCGTTCAATTCAGGCTAAAGGAATAACGCCTGATATTGTGGTAGAATCGCTTGAACTCCCAAAAACAACCGCTAAAAAAGATCTTATGCACCTGAGTGAAAAAGATCTTGAAAACCATTTTGAAAGCGATGATAAAACACCGCCAGAAGACGTAAAAAAAGAAGAAATGAAAGATAATAAAAAAGATGAAAAACTGGAAAAAAATCCTCAAAAACTGGAAGAAAATTTGAAGAACGATTATCAGGTGCAGCGCGCTCTTGACCTGCTTAAAGGGTGGGAACTCATGAAATTGATGGGGAAAGAAAAGTAATAAATCATTATAAGTTTGCCCACGTTGTTTCGGTTTTATTACAGCTCAGATGAGTATGTACCACGGATTATACTAAAAGGAAGTCGGAACAATAATGGCCGTTCCAGTTAGAAAGAAATCACGAAAGCAGCCGTCCGGGTCCCGGACGGCTGCTTTCGTCGTGTTACTGCTGATTATCGGAGCAGTTGTCGTGTACTTCATGTCTCCTCCTGTTAATAAACCGGTAGTGGCTCCTCCTCAACCACGCATTACGCAGGTCAAGCCGGGCAATCTTTCTCCGCCTGTTCCGGAAGTTTCCAAAACGGAACCGGCGGCCGAGCCCCCGCTTCCATACAAAAAACGGAGTGATTATCCATCGCCTGCTCCAATTACCAAACCCGAACGATCTGGACAGGCTGTTGCTCCGTCTGGTCGTTTGGCAATTATTATCGATGATATGGGGAGTAGTTTGTCGGAAGCCCGTTCGCTGGCGGCAATTAATGTCCCGTTGACGTTTGCAATAATCCCAGGCTTGCGGGCTGATAAGAATGTTGCGGCATATGCAACGACTAATAATATTGAGACAATGATCCATATTCCGATGCAGCCCAAAGGATGGCCGGCACGTCGTCTGGAATCAAATGGTCTGTTGGTGGCCATGGATGCCGAAGAGTTGCAGAAACGGGTATCAGGATTTTTGCAACAGTTTCCTGCAGCCATCGGAGTCAATAATCACATGGGCTCGGAATTTACTGAACAAGAGGAAAAAATGAGGGTGGTGCTTCAAACATTGAAAAAGAACGACCTGTTCTTTATCGACAGTGTAACATCGCCGGAAAGTACCGGTTGGAGGGTTGCTCAACAACTGGGTGTCAAATCTGCCCGGCGGAATGTATTTTTGGATAATGAACAGGATCCCACCTATATTCTCGGTCAAATCAATCAGGCGATCAGACTGGCCAGGAAAAATGGCTCGGCGATTGCAATCTGCCATCCACATCCGGTAACAATAGCAACCCTGGCAGCTACCCTGCCCGGACTTGCCGGCCAGGGTGTGCATCTGATACCTGTGTCACAGCTTGTCAAATAGGCACAATTGCTTCAGCAAAATGCTTCTGCAACCTGTGGATGGATTTGTACGACTCTTCATGCAACACGGCCTCAGGGTTGCCCGGATCTACCGGATAAACCGATAACCAGCTCTCTTTTCGCAAAGAACCTTCAAACCCCGCCAGCGCTTCGTTGAGAAGCAGATAGAGACGATCATGGACGGTGTTGAGTTCCCCCGCATCAAATCCAGGCATTTCAACATTCTTCTGAAGTAACTGTTCTCCTGTCATGCTGAACTGACGATAATCAAGCCGGCATGTTTCAGAATCAATCCGGGGCAGCAAAAGTGATACGGATCTTGTGACCTTGTCGGCGACAAGGGCCCTGGCCGCATCAAATGTCGGATCGTTTTCCTGCAGACCGTAGAGTGCTGAACAGAGCATGCTGCTGACACAATTTCCATGCAGGAAACCACGGGAGGAACGGTCAGACGTTTCAAAGTAGAAGCTGCGGTCATCGGGATGGTCTGCCAGTACTGTACCGCAGATCAGGCAGCGCTCTGCCAGACCTTCAAGTCTTGCCAGATATGACTCCTTCTTGTTTGCCTCCTTCTCAAGCAGCCAGGTATGATACAGGCACGCCCTGGTTTCTTTTGTTGTATCGACGCTTCTGAGGATGTCACGGGTAATATCCATGAACTGGCCATGGACTTCGGTGCCGCGGGCATGGGTCAGGATCGGATAAATCTTGCCCTCGGGGTTTGTATTCAGACTTTCGACTTTCGGGCTTTTTGAAATATATGAATCCAGACAGCGATAACCACGATTAACTGCAATTGCCCGCAGAAGTGTTTTCTGATCCTTGAATATTCCCTCAAATTTGATGCGCGAGTCGATAAGGCAGGGGAGTAGTGCCAGCGACTTTTTGTCAATACCACGTTGGTCAAATAGTGCAAAGATGTTCTTGCAATTTTCGAGACTTGGAAGATCCTTAACCGGGATCAGCACCCGATCAGCAGCATACAGAGCATTTTGGGTCAGTATATTGAGATCCGGCCGCGTATCAATAATAACAATACCGGAGATACCGGACTCAGCGAGCATCCGCGTCAAAGTCATCGGTCCCTTGAAACGTTCATGGATATCTCCAAGCTCGGTTGAAGAACGGATAAAGCCGACTCCATACTGTCCCGTCTGAACAACCTCGCCGGCTTTTGCCCCCATCAGAAGGGCATGAACATCAGGAGAGTCCTCATCCCGTTTTTTTAGTTCAAACATTTTGTCGATTGTAAAGTGATTATCAAAGGAGAAAATGGTTACCGGCAAGTTCTCGCGCATCGCTTTCAGGTAGATTGCAAGATTGGTAGCAAGGGTTGTCTTGCCGACGCCACCTTTTTCAGAAGAGATTGTTATGGTATACGGATAAGAATGCATGAAATATAGTACCGCCATATTAAAAATTTGAATCGACCATTTTGCCGTGCTGGTGATAGTAGACAAATTGCATCTGCCGGTCAACCGTTTGCTGGGAAATACTCAAAAGTCTTGAACTCTGGGCAGCTCTTGCATCCTGTAGTAACTTGTTTATAATCCATTCGTCATCAGGCTGTCGGGGTTGGATATTTCTTTTGAAGCAGGGAAGGACATTGACAGACGGAAGGGTGAATTACGTGATGGTATCCAACTGTTGAAAGGCTATGGTAACGCATTGATTTACCGGCCTGAACGCTCCAAATAATATGAAAAAAGGGGAATTTGATGCGCTTGACACCAGCAATTGAACTCGAATATCGCTGTAAAAAACTTCAGGACTATATGATATCAGAGTCTCTGGATGCCGTTATTGTTGCCCAGAATGCCGACCTTTTTTATTTTACCGGCACTGTACAGAGTGGAAACCTGTATGTTCCATCCTGCGGCCAGCCGCTCTATATGGTTCGCAAGGATGCCAGGCGTGCCCGGATGGAGTCCGGTCTCAAGGAAGTACTGTCTTTCAACTCAATAAAGGATATTCCAGCTATTCTTGCTCAGTACGGGTACGCCGTACCGAAAAAGATCGGACTGGAACTGGACGTTTTGCCGGTAAACTTCTATGAGAAATATCGTGCGGTTTACCCGAATGCCACTTTTACTGATGCAACTCCCTTGATTCGTAAAATAAGGATGATAAAATCACACTATGAAATTCACCTCATGCAGGATGCGGCTGATCAGGTCAATCGGGTATATCTTCGCGCCAGGGATGTAATTCGTGCTGGTATGACAGATCTGGATGTAGCAGCTGAACTTGAATACACCGCCCGCAAGGATGGTCATCAAGGTTTGGTCCGAATGAGAAGTTTTAATTCAGATATCTGTTATGGTCAGATTTTCTCCGGTACCGATAGTGCCGTTCCATCCTACACAGATACGCCGTTGGGAGGTATGGGGCTTAACCCGTCATTTGGCCAGGGAGCCGGGCTGAAGAGGATTGAAGCTCATGAACCGGTAATTATCGATTTCGCCGGATGTGTGGATGGGTATCTGAGCGATCAGACCCGTGTGTTCTCGGTTGGAGAGCCGTCTGATCACCTGCGGAGAGCGTATGACGATATGCGGGAGATTCAAGCGTTGATGATGTGTACTATTGAAATCGGAATGGCATGGGGGCAGCTGTATGATGTCTGCTTTAAATGTGCTGCTGATATGGGGTACGCCGAAAGTTTCATGGGGGCAAAAGGGGCGCAGGTTTCGTTTTTAGGACATGGGCTGGGAATAGAACTGGATGAATATCCTTTTATTGCCCGAAGTTTCACCAATATGACATTTGAAGCAGGGATGGCGTTTGCCTTTGAGCCGAAAGTAGTATTTCCGGGTGAAGGTTCAGTGGGGATTGAAAATACATTTTATTTGAGTAATGAAGGTCTTAAGCGCCTTACTCACTCTGATGACGAACTGGTGATTTTAAACTGATCACCGTGGCAAAATTTTTGTTGCAATTTTCGTATACGGTCTAGTATAACAGCCGTACAAAATCGTATACAGTATGCTGGAATTGAGTCGCAGTTTCTCCCCGTAAGAAATGATGTATAGATGGCAGGAAGCTGAAAAAGCTTTTTATCCGGGTTTACCCCCACACCACGAAAAGGAGAGTAAAACAATGGCCCTGAAAGACACGCTCAAGCTGAAGATCGAGGAACACCGCCCCCGCATCACCAGACTCGTCAAAGAATTTGGCAAGGTCATCATTGATCAGGTAAACATCGACCAGTGCATCGGTGGTGCCCGTGATATCCGTTCGCTCGTAACCGATATCTCCTATCTGGATCCTCAGGAAGGTATCCGTTTCCGTGGCAAAACAATTCCTGAAACCTTTGCCGCACTTCCCAAAGCAAAAGGCTCCAATTACCCAACCGTTGAATCCTTCTGGTATTTCCTGCTTACCGGAGAAATTCCGACTCAGGCTCAGACTGATGAAGTGATTGCCGAGTGGAAGGGACGTCAGGTTGTTGCACAGTATGTATTTGATGCTATCAAAGCCCTGCCGATCGACAGCCATCCAATGGTAATGCTTTCGGTCGCTATCCTGGCAATGCAGAAAGATTCCAAATTTGCTGCGTTCTATAACTCCGGGAAATTCAACAAAATGACCGCTTGGGAATCTGTCTATGAAGATGCCAGCGATATCGTTGCCCGTATTCCGATCATCGCAGCTTTCATCTACAACCTCAAGTATCGTGGCGGCAAGCAGATTGCTATTGATCCGACCCTTGACATGGGTGCCAATTTTGCCCATATGATCGGCCAGAGTGAAGAGTACAAGGATGTTGCCCGTATGTACTTCATCCTGCATTCCGATCATGAGTCCGGTAACGTATCGGCTCACACCACTCACCTGGTACATTCGGCACTGTCCGATCCGTACTATGCATACTCTGCAGGTCTGAACGGTCTGGCAGGACCGCTGCACGGCCTCGCCAACCAGGAAGTTCTTGCCTGGACCATGAACTTCCAGGCCAAATACTGCAAAGATGTCGAGCCGACCAAAGAGCTGATCAAAGCCGCTCTCTGGGATACTCTCAATGCCGGCCAGGTTATCCCCGGTTACGGCCATGCCGTTCTGCGTAAGACCGATCCTCGCTACATGGCTCAGCGTGAGTTCTGCCTCGCTACCCCCGGCCTCAAGGACGATGCGTTGTTCAAGGTTGTTTCCATGATTTTTGAAGTTGCTCCGGGAGTTCTGACTGAGCATGGCAAAACCAAGAACCCGTGGCCAAATGTTGATGCCCAATCTGGTGTCATTCAGTACTTCTTTGGTCTCCGCGAATATGACTTCTACACCGTTCTGTTCGGCGTAGGGCGTGCACTCGGCTGCATGGCTAACATCACGTGGGACCGCGGTCTTGGCTACGCTATTGAGCGTCCCAAATCCGTTACAACAGCAATGCTCGAAAAATGGGCTGCTGCTGGTGGCCGTCAACTGTCGTAATTGCACGAACGTAATAATTAACGCAATAAAAAGGGGCGCAGAAATGCGCCCCTTTTTATTTTCCTGCTTGCAAAAAAAAATAAGTGCGGTATAAAAGACTGTATCTGTCGTATTTGAATGACCATGAGGAGAACTGATGGCGGATTCGATAAAAGGGACCAAAACAGTATCGCGACTTATTGGCAAATATTCAGGCCGGTCGTGTGTTCTCTCGAAATGGAGATGTGGTCTGGCGTTGTCGTAACTGCGGATATCTTCACACAGGCAAAGAGGCGCCTGAAGTTTGTGCGGCATGCATGCATACAAAAGTGCATTTTGAACTGCTTGGAGAAAATTGGTAAATACCAGAGCCCTGATTTCCCCGTGGAATTTTCAGGAGCTCCTATCTATGCAGCAAAAAAAGGAGAAAAATTATGGCAAAGCTACTTGAAGTCTACAAATGTGAGTTGTGCGGAAATATTGTTGAAGTTGTTCATGCCGCAGATGGTGAGCTTTTCTGTTGTGGCCAAGCGATGAAGCTTATGACGGAAAATACTGTTGACGCCGCCAAAGAGAAGCACGTCCCCGTTATTGAAGTGGGGAACGGTGTTGTGAAAGTGACCATCGGTTCTGTTGCTCATCCGATGGAAGAAAAACATTACATTGAGTGGATCGAATTGGTTGCCGACGGCAAGGCGTATCGCCAGTTCCTCAAACCGGGGGATGCGCCGACCGCTACATTTAATGTTTCTGCAAAAAAACTGACAGCCCGCGAATTTTGCAACCTGCACGGGCTTTGGTCTGCACAAGCCTGATCATTTCACTGCATATGCTGGCGAAACAATAGACCTTCCGGATTTTTTCGGAGGGTCTATTGTTGTGTGCACCCGGCAGGGGGCGTGGCGCGCCAGCGTCATAAAATCGGCCATGGCAGTGGGATATGCATACTGATTTTTGGAAAGACTATTCGTCATTACATCTCCCGGACTATCCCAAGCCATTCCTGAATGAAGAGATCAATATACTCTCTGGTGATAGCGCTGGAATGCGGTGTTAGCAATAGGTTCGGCTGTTCCCATAGAGGCGAGCTTGGAGCAAGCGGTTCATCTGCAAAGACATCCAGTCCGGCGCCTGCGAGAGGACCATTCGCGAGGGCAAATAAAAGGTCTTCTTCCCGGTAGCAGTTGCCGCGTCCCAGATTGTACAGATACGCCCCCGGCTTCATGGCATTGAAATGACGTGCAGTAAAAATGCCGTCGGTTTCTACCCCGCCCGGCAACACAAAAATCACGTGATCAGCAAACGGGAGTTCCTCTTCCAGGCTGTTAAAGGTAATTACCCTGTCAACGGTGGGATCGTGCTCGAATCCGGCCGTAGTGCGCTTGACGGCAGTAATCTTCGCTCCAAATGCCTTCAGCAGCTCTGCCATCGACCGCCCGAGTGCCCCATAACCGATTATCAACACCTTTTGGCTGAAGAGCGCTACATTTTCGTTGTAACCGAGGCGTCCCCATATCCTCTTCTTCTGATCTTCAATGGACTTCCCCATTTTTCTGTTGAAGTGCAGAATCATTGAAAGAAGGCTTTCGCGCATGATACGACCGTGAAAAGTACCATAAAAGGTCTTAACGCGTCCGGTTGGGTCCACGGCGACCCAATCATGGCCGGCGGCGGGCGTAAAAAGCATTTTCAGCTTCGGGGCGCGATCGTACCATTCTGGTTTGAATACCCATGTCAGAACACAATCTGCTTCCGGGAGTTTTTCAAGAAAATCATGATTTTCATCTGCGATGATTATAGGCGTTTCAAGAAGATTACCGCCTATAAACTCGACATGACGCGGTTTAAGCGAAAAGGCGTCAACGCTGTTATGAAGATTTATGAGAAGATTATTTATTTTCATGACTGATCTCATTTCACAATGTGCTAAATTTTTACCCACTATCCGCGACTTCTCCAGCTTCCCACAATAAAGCCTTTTACACCACTCTGCATGTTTATGACTGATTACGGGTAAAATAACCCGAAATGACGGATTTGACAACTGACTCGATTAGAGCTATCAATCATTTGGTCGCTGATTCAGTTAACATGGTTGGATTATGATCTGAAAGTTTGATCCATACGTGCATAAAGGCAGATCATAATTTCTGCCTACGGCGAGTAGGCCTGATTCAAGTTTTCCCTAAGTTATCCACTCTGTTGCATCTTCATTAGAAGCTGCGCTATGCCCCCAGAATACTTTGAATCATATACAGGTAAAAATAACCATTGACACGCAAAATCAAGTGGTTACAAGAAGTGCTTATTCGTTATGCAAACCGATAAAAACCTCAACAATTCATGGTATTCTGTGAGGCCAATTCTCTCTATCAACAGGTTATCCACAGTCTTTGTGGAGAGCTCTTCTTGCCTGATAAATTTACTATCACTATTCTTTCCCCATGCTGTTTAGTAGAGGCAGTCGATCAAAAGCTAATCTTGCTTGGTTGACTTTACCAAACCCTATCGGTTAAACTTCACCGGTTTGCCTGACCCCTGATTTGTGGCTGATAGTGCAGCCACTCCGAGAGGGTTACGGTCTCACAACACAATTACATAAAAAATCACTTGGAGTTGATACGTGGATACCAGAAAGAGTTTGCTGATCAGGAACAAAGCCATCGCCACAGGATTGATGATAGGTGCTGCAGTACTGCTGGTGGTTGCACGCACCCACAAAGGGATTGGTGTATGGGAGTGGGTTGCCGCTTTTTCAGAAGCTGCCATGGTTGGCGCGCTTGCCGACTGGTTTGCCGTTGTCGCACTTTTTAAACACCCTTTGGGAGTTCCGATCCCCCATACTGCAATAATTAGAAACAAGAAAGATGCAATTGCCGGAAATCTGGCCGATTTTATCCGTGATAAGTTTCTTGCACCTGAGACGTTAATAGGCAAGCTGAAAGAGCTGAATCCGGCTGAACGTCTCACTAACTATTTAATGTCAAAAACAAATGCTGATGGATTGGCTAAAGGAATATCCCGAGTAATATCCGATTCCCTGGATTTTGTCGATGACGACCGTGTTCAAAAAATACTGAGAGCAGTGCTGTATGACCGGATTGAAAACTTTGACCTCTCTTCTTCGGCAGGTATTCTCCTTGATAAACTCAGAAATAACGACCGCCATCAAATAGTTCTTGATGAGATGCTGAACCGTTTTGCCGTGTGGCTTTCAACTCCGGATGCTCAGGTAAAATTATCCGATTCAATCGATGCCATGATTACCAAAGAATATCCGCTCCTTAGCGTCTTTATTCCTAACCGGGACCAGTTTTCAAAAGGAGCCGGAGAAAAGATTGTTAAAAAAATTAATGAATATATCCAGGAAGTCAACGCTGATCCTGCCCATGAGCTCAGACATACATTTGATTCCGCTGTGACAGATTTTATAGCCAGATTAAAATATGACCATGTATTGCGGGCCAAGATAGAGGCAATAAAGCTTGAAGCAGTTCAAAACCCGTTTTTATCCGATTATGTGAAGAATCTTGGCAGTGATCTTAAAAACTGGTTGAGTAATGATCTGAAACAGCCCCATTCAAAAGTTCAGGAGAAGTTCGTTGAGGCTGTTTCAGGTTTTGGACATACGTTGTCAAAAAACCGGGAATTAAAAGAATCTTTAAATGAACATCTTGAAACATTGGTGAATAACTATGGGGAAACACTGCGAAACGCGGTTGCAAAGCATATTTCAGAGACTGTGCAACAATGGGAAAATGATGACTATGTCAGTGAAATAGAGTTGAGCATTGGTTCCGATCTGCAATTTATACGTATGAATGGAACATTGGTAGGCGGCATTATCGGCCTGTTGCTTCATGCGCTTTCCCTGCAGTTTTAAGTAAGGGATGGCTCATACAGTCAAAAGAAATAAGAGTGGGGTGTTTGCGTGACCACATACAACGAATATCTGCATGAAGCTGTTATTGCGGCCCGGAGTGCTGGACGGTATCAGAAGTACCGCTTCGCTTCATCTCTCAATATCGAGATGAAAGGTGACAAGAATCTGGTGACGGATGTTGATAAGGAATCGGAGCGTTTAATAGTGGAACATCTGCTCTCGCGCTTTCCGGATCATGACATAGTTGCCGAAGAGGGTGACTACCGTCAGGGTGGTTCTCCCTGTCGCTGGGTCATTGATCCGGTTGACGGCACGACCAACTACGCCCATGGGTATCCCTGGTTTTGTTCTTCAATCGGGCTTGAACTTGCAGGTGAACTGGTTGTCGGGGTTATCTATAATCCGGTATATGATGAACTCTTTACCGCAACGAAAGGGGGCGGTGCCTACCTGAACGGCAGCCGGCTATCGGTATCCGCTCGTGCTCCGCTTGAACATTCGCTGCTTGGGACCGGTTTCCCCTATGATTGCGCTACTGATCCGGCTAACAATTTCGCCAATTTCATTGCCTTTCAGAAGATGGCCCGTGGCATTCGCCGGGCCGGGGCGGCGGCTCTTGACCTGGCCTATGTGGCCGCCGGCAGGTTGGACGGATTCTGGGAACTCAAATTGAAAGCGTGGGATGTGGCTGCGGGTGTCCTGATGGTGCGTGAAGCAGGTGGAACGGTGACAACATTCGATGGCTCCTCCTATGATATCTTCAATGGCCGGATCGTGGCCAGTAACGGACTGATTCATAATGAAATGGTGACCATGCTGGTTTCGGTTGCCACCGGCGTTTCTGTCGAACCGAATCAAATCATGGCCACATGTTCTTTATAATGCAACGTTAATTTTTGAACAGCTTGTTTTTATGGGCTGCACACAATGCGTCTTTCCGGCCGCCTTCCTTAGTGGGAGCGGCCTTTATTATCTTCCAAATATCCCTCTGAACTAATTGCATTAAGACAATTTGCTGGTATCATTGGTTTTATACGTTTAGTAGATTTACTCGTGTTGTTTTGCGCTAACATGAGTATCAATCGAATCGATGCGGATTTAAAATCAGAGTAACCGTAGAGCTGGAAATATTCAGCGAAGCAAGTGTGAAAGGGGTAGACTATGAAAACGGTGATTATTTTTATCGCGGTTTTACTGATGATGACGACGAGTGGGGAGGCATTCTCCGCTGATCTCAAGTCACTAGCCACTGAAGGGTATGAGCTTATAGAAACGACCAGGGTTGTCGGTCAATTTAAAGGATGTGACGCCACAACGGCCTTGACTTTTACTAACGGCAAAGTTTTTGTTTGCAGTACGTATGCCTATAGTTTTGCGGTTTTTATGCCTGAAGTGTACGTATTGCAAAACCAGAAAAAAGAGATCAAAGTCCTCATCAACGGTATTGCGTACAGCGGGTCTTTTATAGATCAGAAAAAACAGCCGCCACAATTTCCTTGAAGATTCCGTTGCAGATATTTTGAAGTCTACCAACTGCAATCAAGAGGTGAAGAACAGCCTTGCCAAGTACAACAAAATATTACCCCGGCTTATACTGGAAGACTCTCATTTCGCAGTCGATGCTGCCAATGTAACACCTGAGCCGCTTGTTTAATCAAAGGCGGCTTTTCTGTTGACCATAGAGGATGGATGCCAGTATATTTGCTTGAACTTCTAATTGATGTGTCACGCACCCGGAATGGTGCCGGGTTCGCCATGTAATAATAAGTGGCTTGCGATATATTCGCAGGCCATTGTTTTTTGAGATCAGGAAGCAGTTTCTATTAAAAACCCACGAAAGAATCTCATGCCACGTGATATTGAAGTGTTATTTCCGGACGAGGATCAAATCCCCGAACAGTATCGAATCAGTCATCCGATCAGGCAGAATTATTACCTGACACAAGGTGAATTACGCAGTTGGGATGGGGCGTTGCAGGAGGTCCGTTCACCGGTCCGGATACGTTCGTCAGAGGGTGTTCGGCAGAAACTTGTCGGAGAGGCTCCATTGCTTACTGAAGCGGCGGCACTTGAAATACTTGCCGTGGCGGCACAAGCGTATTCAAATGGCCGCGGTGTATGGCCGACGATGTCGGTGGGCGAACGAATTCAGAGTGTGCAACGATTTACCGTTGCCATGCTCCAGAAACGAGTGGAGATTGTAACACTTCTGCAGTGGGAAGTTGGCAAATCACTGCAGGAGGCGGAGCGCGAGTTCGATCGGACGGTGACCTATATCCGTGATACGATTGAAGCGCTTAAAGAACTTGATCGGGTATCATCCCGTTTTGTCATTCAACAAGGGATCATCGGGCAGATTCGCCGTGCTCCGCTGGGTGTAGTCCTGTGCATGGGGCCCTATAATTTTCCCCTCTACGAAACGTTTACGACTTTGATTCCGGCACTGGTAATGGGTAATACTATCGTGCTGAAACCGCCCCGCTTCGGTATTTTGGTCTTTCAACCGCTATTGGAGGCTTTTCGCGATACTTTTCCCGCCGGTGTTGTCAATACGGTCTACGGCGACGGCGAAACCGTTGTTCCTCCCCTGATGGCCTCCGGGCAGGTGGATGTGCTTGGCTTTATCGGAACGCATCGCGTTGCTGATGCGTTGCGAGCCGTTCATCCCCGTCCTCACCGCCTTCGCTGCGTACTGGGGCTGGACGCCAAGAATCCGGCGATCATCCTGCCCGACGCGGATCTCGGATTGGCTGTGGCGGAATGTATCCAGGGGAGTCTGACTTTTAACGGCCAGCGCTGCACCGCGCTGAAGATTATGTTTGTACATCGTTCGATAGCAGATGATTTTTTGCAGCGGATGTCCCGTGGCATAGGAGCCCTCAAATGCGGCATGCCGTGGGAGGAAGGGGTTACCATTACGCCGCTGCCGGAACCGGAAAAACCGGCTTATCTGGAAGGGTTGGTCAGCGATGCCCGGGCTCTTGGTGCCCGGATAGTGAATCCCGGCGGTGGTGCCAGTAATGGTTCATTTTTTTACCCGGCACTGTTGTACCCGGTTACCCCAGCCATGCGGATATACAACGAAGAACAGTTTGGACCTGTTATTGCGGTGGTGCCGTTTGACGATATCCGGGAGCCGATTGAGTATGTCGTGGCATCAAATTATGGCCAGCAGGCCAGTATCTTCGGGCGGAATTCAGATCTGCTGGCCCAACTGGTTGATGCACTTGTGAACCAGGTCTGCCGCATCAACATCAATAGCCAGTGCCAACGAAGTCCGGATAGCTTCCCGTTTAATGGACGTAAAAACTCCGCCGACGGAGCCCAGTCTGTTGCCGATGCTCTGCGGATTTTTTCAATCAGGATCGTAGTGGCGGCGCGGGAAACCGATGCCAATCGTGAAATTATTACAACTATCGTGCGGGAACGCAAATCACATTTTCTTTCAACTGATTACATACTGTAAGTTAATGTATTGGAGTAGCTGATGAATGCGATGCTGGATGATAAAAGAGAGAAGCTTCGCGCAATTCTGGCCGACGTGGGTGGGTGCGTAATCGGTTTTTCGGGCGGGGTCGATTCGGCACTGCTGTTTGCGGTAGCCACCACAGTATTGGGCTCTCGGGCGCTGGCAGTTACTGCTGCGTCCCAAACCTTCCCGGATCGAGAACTCCATGAAGCTCGTGTGTTGGCTGAGCAGATTGGCGGACGGCATGTGGTGATCATCTCCGAGGAGCTGGACATCCCGGAGTTCCGTGAGAATCCTCGCAACCGATGCTATTACTGCAAAAAAGAATTGTTTGGCAAACTGAGGGCAATTGCTGATCGGGAATGTCTGGGGTATGTTTTGGACGGCACCAACGTTGACGACGCTGACGATCACCGTCCGGGGCGTATAGCAGCGGAAGAGTTGCGAGTGCGCAGTCCGCTGGAGGAAGCCGGTTTCACCAAGCAGGATATCCGCGATCTTTCCCGTGAAATGGGGTTGCCGACCTGGGATAAACCTGCTCTTGCCTGTCTCTCCAGCCGCTTTCCCTATGGTACTTCAATTACCCCTGAGCGGATCAGTCAGGTTGGTTTGGCGGAAGAATCATTGCGAGAATTGGGATTCCGGACGTTACGGGTGCGCTATCATGGAAGTGTTGCCAGGATTGAACTGGGTGAACAGGAGTTTGAACGAGCAACCGGGATTTTGCGTGCAGAAATTGTCGCACGCGTGAAAGCGGCTGGTTTTACCTATGTGTCGCTCGACCTGCAGGGGTATCGGACCGGGGCAATGAACGAATAAAAACAGATTTGTAATTGTATATCCGGTTGATATGCCTCCTTTTTATGTCATACTTGACTTTGCTGGTTACAGGAGCGTAAAAGTTTCTCAATGTAACGCTATCTAAATGGGCACATAGCTTAGCTGGTAGAGCAGCCGACTCTTAATCGGCAGGTCGTCGGTTCGACCCCGACTGTGCCCACCAAAAAAGAAAAGGACTTACGGAATTTCGTAAGTCTTTTTCTTTTTTCAATGTAATGATGTTGTGACGGATTTTAACATCGTTGTGAAAGCGGCGAACAGAGCCGCTGCAAGAAGATGGTATAGGTTGATCCATATTCACCGGGGCTACGTGGCCCCAGTGAATATGGACAGTAGGCTAGAAAATCAACTGCAACTGGGTAATAAAGGTAGTGAAATCTTTGCTATTCACGCCATTAACGATGCCTTCGGTGCCAAAATCAGTGTGGGATACTTCGGCGGTCAGCTTCAGATTCTGGTCGCGGAAGTAGTAGTTGGCGCCGCCACCATACCAGTCAACTTTTTGGTCAAAGACGTTGTTCAGTGAGGCGAAGCGCCACTTCTCATAACGGCCGAAGAATTGCAGCGGCAGCATGGGAAGCATGTAGCCACCTTTCACGTACCAGCCGTTTTTCTGCCCGTTAATGCCGATAGTTCCTGCATCAGGGTTGGCTCCTTTGTAGGCATCGTCCAGATTCACATCCTCATAGGCGGCAGATGCAGTGACCGTACCGACCCCTTCAAACGGATACTCGAAGAAGCCGTCAACTGTCCAGGCTTTGTAGTCTTTTTTATCTGTTTTGGCGACCGTATCACCATAGGCGATCTCCGGTTCGTATTGATAGGCACCGCCAATGGTCAAGACCTTTTTCTTGCCCAGATACGTTCCTTTGTAGCCATATTCGTTCTCAGGATCGAGCAGCGTTACATGGCCGCGAATGGAATAACGGAAGTTGGAACTGGGAGCGGTATCGCCCGACACGGCCTTGCGCCCTTCCATAACATCAGCACGATACTGGAACATGTCATTGAACAGGTTGCCCCACACCGCTACTCCCATATCCCTGGTCTTGGTGTAGGCGGTATTGATGAAGAGCGACCGGTCGAGCGTCAGCGGCATTTCGCACGCTTCCAGGTTCTCACGGGAGAGGTTGTATTTGAACTTGCCGACGTTTACATGGAAGCTGTCGTTCAGCTTGAAGCGCATCACTGCGTCGAGGAGCTGGAATTCCGTTCCCGCATTGGTACTGGCGACGCCGAGGGTGGTGACGTTCGGGTCCTCGGTGAATTCCGTCTGGACGTAGAGGCTCAGCATATCCCCATACGCTCCCATCAGGGCAAGCCGGTTGCGGCGGAAGTTGAAATTGGTGGTGGTATCGTCGTTATTGTCTCCCGATCCGGTGTCACGCACCGTCATCTGGAACTGCCCCTTGTAATCAAGTTGCAGCGTCCCCTCGTCATTCGGGCCGAAGGTCATCTGCGGTCCGGCAAAGGCTGTGCCGGCCA
>DAHZCG010000001.1 GCA_027404165.1 Geobacteraceae bacterium | reverse complement strand
TTTCACCAATCAGATCTTCGGGTTTCTTGTAGTCTTTCATCAAAATGTCGAGCAGTTCGTCGGTCGTGGCCATCGGTCCCTCCAGTGAATTGGGATTTCAACCGATTTTGGCCATTTACACAATCTATTTTACACCCTCGTGCGTCTCAAACTGGGGTTTCCGGATGGACACTACCTAGCGCCAGCAACTCATCACCTGCACTACCATCATGTTAGGAAATGTTAGTGAATGCCGGACTGTAGCATGTCAACACCGCAACAACCTTGCCTGACCTTATCCAAGTAGCTACCTTTGTGCCGACAGTTCTCACTTAGCCCTCTTCAATCATGACAGGCAACTTGCACCATTACCGGCTTCCAGTCTCTGAACTATCTTTATCTCATCCCTTGGTGGAAGGCAGATATAGAGTCAGAGACAGAGGCATGCTGTGCACCCACCTGATTATCCAGATGAGTGCACAGATGCGGGAATACATTAATCAGGCCTTTTCGTGCCTTTTACCATTATTCGTTTGCAATGTCATGAGATACTGGGATCTCAATTCAGGCTGAATGAGATAGAACCCGTCAGGACATAAGATCAGCAGATTTAAGTTCAGAAGCTGTTTTTCCAAGGCATCCCATTCCGATATTTTTATCCCCATACGCTTTGCAATGATTCCGGCATGACGAGCACAACGGCCTAAATCTCTCCATAGGACATGCACGACAAATATCCAAAATAATGCTTGATGAGACTGACCCAGTTTGCGATACCGTTCATCGGACAAAACCTGTTCAGGCACAACTGAAAAATATGGCAGAGTTCTTTCTTCTGGCAGTTCTTCTACTAATTCAGTTTCTGATGGTGGTCTACGTTTTATTTTACGCTTAGAATCCTTGATTTCATTTATGCGAAACATATTGAGATTCTCCTTGCAGTGAGATGCAGCGCTTGACGGCGTCTTCCCCTGCTTCGTTAAATAGATCGTTAAAATCAGTGCCGCTGCTGAGTGGGTTGTAAAATCGTGGAAAGACCATCCATCCACCGACAAATTCTGCCGCCTCTCTTGCTTTGGTCATACCTGGATTACCACCTACTCGCCTGTCATCATCCGCGCACAGAACAAACTGATGACTTGGAAATTCTGTACGGAGATTCACCGCCACCGGCATCAGGTTACCGGCATCAAATGCCACGGCGACGGCATTCCCAGTAACTTGGTGAATAGTAGCAGCAGTAGCAAAACCTTCAGCAATACAGATGATATTGTCGCTCGGGGTGCCGATCATATAAAAGTGACCACGTTTGTTGGTGGCGAAGGTGTAGCGTTTGCTGCCATCGTGATAAATGCGCTGCAAGCCGTGCAGCTGCCCAGTTACATCCATTATCGGTATCAGTAATGCACCATACAGATAGCGAATGCCATGCGCTCCGACCTTTTTTGATAGCAAATATCTGTGTTTACCGTTGGCCGGTCTGGCTTTCTGCCACATCTCCGTCGCCTGTTGCCGCCCCTTTTCATGCTCAACAGCCAGTACATTTTCAATTGCCGCAAAGCGCCGTGTCATAAGTGATTTAGCCTTAAAATCCGGTCCAGACCATCTTTCAGTCATGCCTCTTTTCCAACACCCGAACGCTCCGGCAGGCGGGAAATCACGAAAAAGCACATACCACCCGTTGCGCGTAGCTGGCTTGTCCAACCAGTCACGAAAACGGTGCAGCCTTCCATCGGCAACAATTGTGCAATCCGGCTCGAATCCTGCCAGACGCATGGCAGTTAAAAACATGTCGGGTATATTGTCTGATGACATGGCTTATACCTCCTTGCCAACGGTGTGAGCTTTGCGGCATTCAGCTTCACTGGTGCTCTTGACAAGGCGGGCGCTGAAATATGTGTCCAGCTCAGTTACTGGGTAGTAAACACTTCCAGACAGTTTTATGAATTTTGGTCCATCACCCTTCCAGCGTGCGCGCCGGAACCAATGGACTGAAGGACCATACCTCTCGGATGCTTCGGTTTCGTTTAGATTGATTTTCATCGTGAATCTCCTTGAAACATAAATTCGGGTCGCGAACCGTTGTTAAGGAGAATTCACTTGTCCCACTAGGGGGACAGTCAAGGGACATTTTAGGGACAAAAATCAGTGGTGAGAAAATCAGACGAGTTTGGTGAAATTTATTACGGGAGGATGTTAATGAGTTTTTTACACTCTTTCAAAAGCCGGTTTCCCTGCTTTTTGTGAGATTCTGCATCTATATTTGCACCAGGATTTGCTGGGAGCAGTTTACCAATACGATATGCGGTTATATTAGGAAATTCGCTTTTAAGTCTACCCGCGATTTTATGAAGTGGTTTCCCTGCTTGCTGCAACCGAATAGCGAGCTCTTCAGCAGTTTCTTTCACCCGTGTTATGCTATCAGTCTGAAAATGTTCCTGTTCAAAGCGCTCAGCATCTTTAAGGCGGATATAATACTTTTCGGATGGCGGTTGTTTGCATGCGCTAATCATATTGGTGCGGGCGGGATAGTCTTCAAAAAACCATCCTCTACCGTCCGGCCATTCGTATCGTAAAGACGTTGTTAGTAAACCTTCATTGACATAGTGCTCGACAACTGAAAGATCTGCATCTGCAATACCCAGATCCTTCTGCCAATACTTAGCCAATTCTTCTATAGTATAATAATTCCGTCTTGGGAGGTTTATTTCTGGTTTTTCATTGCCCATAGTAGCGCCTCCTGTACGAGGAACCTATGCAGCCAGCTTTGATTCTGGTTCCACAGTCAAGCGCAACCCCATACCATGCAACACGCTTGCAATACTTTTAAACTCAGGATTACCGCGCTTCGAAAGCATCTTGTAAAGGCTCTCCCTCCCCAGCTGTGCTTTCTCGGCGACGGTAGTCATCCCCCCCCGCGCTTTGGCAACATCGCGCAACGACAGAAGGAAAACTTCCCGGTCCCCGTCCTCAATCGCAGCATTGATATACTCCGCAGCATTCCCGGCGTCCTGTAGCCATACATGCAGATCATCTTCGTATGGCATTGATTTGCTGTTCATTGTGTCACCTCGCTTGATAATCCAGCCAGTACCGTTTGGCCGTCTCGATGTCCTTACTCTGTGTTGACTTGTCCCCGCCGATCAGGAGCAGCACAACAGTCTTCCCAGTCATAGCATAATAGACGCGATACCCCGGACCATGATCAATCTTAAATTCTGATACTCCATTACCGACCGGCTTGATTGTGCCAAAGTTCCCCAAGCGCACACGCCCAAGCCTGATACGGATACGTGCTATCGCAGCACGATCCCGGAGACTGTCAAGCCACTCGCTGAAAGGGATAATGCCCGATTGCTTTTGATAATATTCAAGTTGATATGCCGGTTCAGTCATGGTCATTGTATCCTATGGCTTACAGATTAATCAAGCAGGAATGTTATGCAGCCGCCCTTGCGGTTACCAATTCAATCACCTTGGCCTTTTCGTCCAAGATATGGCGCTCAATCGTGTCACCTATCATCTGTGCCGTTTCACGCAGGTCTTCAATGCTGGTTTCGTCGTAGTGTTTCCCCGCCATAGAGCCGTCAATATGGTTAGTCAGTGCATCAGTATCTTCACGGCGCTTTAGTTTGCGACCAGTGGTAATGAATGTCCGGCGTAGCGCATGAATTGTAAGGTCCAATCCTGTAATCGCCCGCAAGTGGTCTGAACGCATAGTGGCATATCCGGTTTTATTGCTGCTGATCACGCCGGGAAATACATATTTTGCACCCTCCACCGCCTGTGCCTTCCGTCGCTTTAGTATTGCCATCGCTTGCCGGTTCAAGGGGATGTGCAAATCCTCGCGATTTTTGGTATCCTCGATATGCAATTCCTTATGCTCAAGGTCTATATGCTGCCATTCAACGGTTGAACTCTCCATGTGCCTCATGCCGGTATAGAGCGTGAACAGAATCAAGTCACGCCTTATCACTGACAGAGTTTCCAGCCCCTTGTAAAATATCGGGAAATCATTTCGCTTCTTCTCGGCGTCATAGATTAGACACTCATGTCGGGGCTCGATCTTCTTCATTACATTGACGTGGCGGCTCGTCAAGATAGCCAGGGGATTTGATTTCAGCGTACCGGGATATTTCGCCAATCCATAATTGAGTACTGCCGACAACATGACGGCGCTGTTCCTTGCTGACATTTCACCGCCAGTGGCTACCTGCTGGAATTTCTCCATAACTATATCCGGTGTCAGGCAGTTCACTTCCTTGAGAGTCAACAACATCCATCCGGCATAGTGGCGCTCTATCAGGTTTTTGTACGCTGTTGCCGAACTTTCCCGACGCTCCCTTCCGTCCCGGCGTTTCGTCTCCGTAAAATATGATTTAATCAAATCTTGGAGTAACACGCTTTCGCCTGCATTGGCCAAAGGCTCCCCAAGCTTTATCTTGATACGCTCCCCCAGTACGGCTTGACCGGTTTCTTTATCTACAAACCCTGCAACCAGTTCCTTTGCTTTCTCCAGGGTAATTTCTGTGCCATATCTCCCCAAGGTCTTCTTAACCGTCCTGTACCTTTTAGCGGCAGAGGCATCTTTAACATCCAATTGCAGGCGGAAAGTTTTGGTTCTCATACCGACAACGAGGCCGAGACCCGGAGTCTCCGTATCCCAATAAATAACTTGCCCCGCTTCCGGTTTCTTTAAACTGTCAATAATCGTTTTTGTGAATTTGATCTTTGGCATAACGACCTCCAATCCGGTAATGGTTTCCTACCTAAATCGATTTTAGGTAGGAATTAGGTAGGAAGGAAATTAAAAAACCCGCTAAATCTGTGTTAAAGATTAGCGGGCTTAAAGTAGAAAGTCAATCTAATTATGCTGTGTTTTCAAGCTGTTTTGCTGCTTTTAAAAAACATTCAAAAACCTTCTTTATGACTTATCTTTGTAGGCCTTATAGTTGACGACCTGAATATCTGCATCCAGCGACTTGACCCCTTTGACGGATTCGACAATTTTCAGGGCGGTCGTTTTTTCCTCTTCCGAGGCTATATAACCGCTCAGAACCACCTGGCCTTTTTCCGCAACAATGTTGAAAGGGCGGTAATCTAGGCTGGGGGTGTTCAGCAGGGCAGTTTCTATCTTTTTTATCAGGATGGTATTGTCTATAATCTCTGCTGCGCCTTTTTCGGCTTCCTTGAGCGCCGGAGCCTTGGAAGCGGCTATAATGCTTTCAACTATTATCTCCGGCGACAGGCGCGACGTATTGAAGGTCAGATCATACCCCAGCGGATCGCTCCAGGCCCTGTCAAAATAAAAGTGAATAAATCCACCTCGCTGATGATCACTGCGACGGATCATCGAGCGCGCCAGATCCGGATCAATCCATTCCCGTTCTGCAAACCGCTCTACCCGTTCTTCAAAATCGGCAATGAATCGCAGCCTGAGCACATTGCCACAGCCCTTCATCAGGTCCTGGCCGCCACGGCCATACAGGATTACATTCCCCTTGCGTGCAAAATCCAGCAGGATCAATTCAACCGTATTCAGCGCCGCAGCCCGTTTGCGATCCTCGGCAGTTATATAGGAGGGTGGCTTCTCATCCACCATCTGGAGCATATCGGGAGCAAGTCCGTACTTTGCCGCCGAGGCGCTGACCCGTTCGCCATCGACCAATGTGTACTTGAGCTTACGTGCCAGCTCTTCTGCAATATGATAGGCGCCTGTTCCCATTTCCCGAGAAATTGTAATAACAGCCATGTACTCTCCTCCCTGCTTTGTAAACGCTATCTGCGCTATATATCACGTTGTGATTGTGTAAACAAGAAGGTAATGCTACCCTCTCCGCCACTGTCGAATCCAAGGAGTCCAGCCTGCCAGATTACGTGGAATTCACCGTACGATTTGTCATTTTTGCCGGCGTTCATTCGTTGTGTGCCACGAACCGGCTGAAACAGATCGTGAGCCGGATTGCCGGCAAGGAACCAAGCTTCTATCGACTGGGTTACAATCTGGCGTCGTTCGTCATGTTTCTCTGGGTCATGGCAGCCTACCACACATCACCGGTACTTTATTTTGCACCTGGAATCTGGAGTCTCGTCATGTACGCGGCACAGCTCGTTGTTGCCGCTGTCATCTTCCAGTGTGTACGGCTGACAGGAGCCGGAGATTTCCTCGGCATCAGCCAGATCAGGTCAGCCAAGCCACTGCCCCAGCAAATGATTACCAACGGATTCTATGCCCACTGCCGACATCCGCTTTACTTCTACTCACTCATATTCCTGGTTTTGAACCCGGTCATGACTGCCCAATGGCTCCTGCTGACACTATATGCCCTGATTTTTTTCATCATCGGTGGATTGATCGAGGAACAGCGGTTATTGAATACGTTTGGTGAAGAATACAGGCTATATCAACAGCTGGTCCCGTTTATGCTACCTGCATTACGGAAGGTCAAGCCTTGATTGGGACGTGCTGCTCACTATCATCAATTGCAATTGATATAACCAGCCGTCGCGAGTTTCCCCTGAGAGTAAACTCCAGCGGAATCCGCACGACACCGTCATTGCATACTGCGCCCTCCTCTGCCATCACCACCTGAAAGGGTTCATCTCCCTCATCATGAACCACTGCCATCGGCAAGGTTTTTTCTTCATTCATAAGAATCGATTCGTTCACCGCCGCATCTGGTTTCATTTCCAGGGAGACAAGCGCTGCGGACACTTCGGCATCATCCTCGATTTCTGGCATCACATCTCTTTCTACACCCTGCAACACATCATCCTGCCTGATACGCGTCATGATCTCGCGGGAAAGCAGCGAAAGTGTTTCCAGAACACCCTCACCGCTTTCAGAATCGGAGAAACAGGCTTGCATTTTAGGCAGATTGAGTGCTGCCGCCGTACCGGACGCCGGTAACCTACCAGGAACGCTGCGTTCATTCAGCTGAATGACACACGGGATATCATTCAATCCAACCCCGTACGCGGCCAGAAAACTCCGTAATTCAGAGATGCTGGCCTGTGCTGCGGCGGCATGTTCTGGAGAGGCATCAGCAACGATCACCACGCCGTCTGCGCCTTTGAGCGTCATCTTCCACGCAGCGGGATTTACGACCTTACCCGGCAGGGTATACACATGAAAACGGATGCGATAATCACCAAACACCGGATTTTCAAAGGGGCTGAAATCAAAAAACAAGAGCGGATCACCGCTGGCTGATGGAGATCTCAGATCTCCCCGTAACGATGGTTTGATCCTATCGTAGATATACTGGAGCGAGCTGCGCTTACCGACCCCCTCACGGCCGAAATATACGATCTTGGCGTTAATCTCACGCTTGGCGTGATTAATGAGTGCCATTCATGCTCCTGACCCTGATAAGCCGGGTAAATGTGTTGACAAGGTTAGCTTCTATTTCAAACGTGCCAATCTATCGTTTTTTCGCAAGAATCAGTCGCTTGGCCTGGGTAGAAAGTACCGAGGATATATTCTTGCTTTTGGCATAACCGGCAATATCCTTCTCATTGAGTGTAGCCAGATAGCGCAGCGAGTTTGCAAGAGGCGTTTTGGGGCAGTCTATCAATGCCTTGCGAATCAGGTAATTCTTAGTCCACTCCTTGTTGGCACAGATCAGTCGAATGATTTCATCGTTCTGCACTCCAACCTTAAGGATTGTCAGTATCTCGCCATCCGTGATTCGCGGATTTTTGATGACACTGCCCGAAACCAGTTTATTAGAATCCTTGATGAGTATGGAACGCCATTCCTTATCGCCGGATAATGCCATTTTGATCTTCTCACTGATTCCCATTACCATGGCGATTTTATACTTGCTGAGAAATTGACCGTCATCCTCATCGATTTCTGCCGACTCTTCTGCCGACTCTTCTGTGAACTCTTCTGTGAACTCTTCTGCGGGCACATCTGGAGGCTCATCCATGGACTCATCGGACAGGCTCTCAATGCCACGCCCCCTGTCAACGTCTGGCATCCGAGACGCAAGCGCAGCCTCGGCCATTCCTCTCAAAAACTCACCGGCAGGAGCGGACAGATTCTTGTTAGCCAGAAGCATCGCCACGACCGCAGGCCTGGCATGGTGCACCTTGGCAATGGCATCAAGAAGAGAAGGATGGGCTTCGGATGAACCTGCATACAGCCGGATGACATCTTCGGGCAGGCTGGCAAATAATCTGCCGGCTGCCCCTTTGACACCAGCATCCACATCCTTCATTAAACAGAAGAGCAGGGTCACACGGTCAAACGGTTCCAGTAATGAGGCAGTTTCAAGTCCGGCAAACTTCTGTTCGACTGAAACGCCGGGTCTGACATATGCTGCCACTGTCGAAGATATTTTAAACTTGATTGCATCAGCCATACGTCTCGATTAGGAGTCGTAACGAAATAGCGGAGAAACTCCTGATTATTTCGTTACGGCTCCTTATGCCGTTCTTGTGAAAGTAATATGTTCCAGCGGCCTAACGTGTCAACGTTGCCTTGACACCGGCTGCACGGAGCTTATGCAGGACATCTTCAGCCTTTTTCTTGTCGGTAAATGAGCCGGCGGTAAGGTTCTTTGTCGGAATAGCCACATCGACACGCTTCAAGGTCAGACTGAAACCGGCCGCGGCTAGCCGCTCCTTTTCGGATAGGGCTCGCGCATCGAGCAGGTACGAACCGGCGTACACCGTATGCATACCTGCTTTATCGATCATAAAGGCATCGGAAGTAGCGCGCTTCAATTTATCCAGATCGATCTGGGCAGAGGCACGGTCTGTGAATTCCGCCAATTGCAGACGGTTCATATGGGTTTTTTTCAGGGTTCCCGGCACAACATAGGCTTCCAGTCCGGCCTTCCTGACCCGGGCAAGATCAGTCGCCATAGCCTCTTCAAGAACGTAATTCCCCACCAGCACCGTCCAGCGACCAGAAACCGCCGCAAGGCCGGAAACAACCGGCTCTTTCTTGACAGACTTCTGAATATCCTTCTTGTGTTGGGACGGAGCAGCAGCGCGTACACTGCCCTTTGCAACCGGTTGTTTCATCGCTAATGACTTCTTTTCAACATCCTTGAGCGGCACCGGCTTCTTCATGGCACGTTCCGGCAGTTTTTTTGCTCCCGGGGCAGGCTTGTTTTCTCCGGCTTTGGCAGCAACCGGCAACGGTTTTTTGACAGCAACCTGATGGGTCTCGGTTTTTTTCGGCTCAACAGCTGGCTTGACAGCCATCTTTTCTACTGGCTTGGTAGTTGCGACAGGCGGGGGTACCGGGACAGCCGTGGCAGCTTCAGGCTGCAGCGGTGGGGAACCTTTTTTCGCCTCACTTCCATCCTCGGCAAGCTTGGCAGGCTTTCCACCGGGAGCCGGCAACGGTTTCTTGATCACTTGCGATGCAGATGGTGCCTCGGCATTTTTTTGATCCTGCATTGGCTTGATCAGGCCGGTAAAAAAGTAGATATAACCGAAACCTGCCACGAGAATCAAAAGAACTATCAGCAGAACATTCTGTTTACCCTTGTCTTCAACCGCAGCCTTCGGCGGGTTGTCACCCGCATCCTTACTAAACTTGATATCCATTTAAAAAGCCCTCCTTATTTTAGACCGTCACGTTATTCCTTCCTACCTGCATGTGCCTCAGCTATCACTTTCTGGGATAAATGGCTGGGTAACTCTTCATAATGGGAAAACTCCGTACTGAACAAACCACGGTCGCTGGTCATGGACTTGAGGTCGTTGGAATACGACAGCACTTCCGACATCGGTACGACTGCCCGGATGATCTGGGAGTTGGCTTTCGGCTCCACTCCCACAACCTTGCCCCGGCGGGAATTGAGGTCACCGATAACATCGCCCATATTCTCATCCGGTACCGTTACCTTCAAATTCACTATCGGCTCCAGCAGTACCGGCTTGCAAACCTCCATGGCTTTCTTGAATGCCATGGAACCGGCTACCTTGAAGGCCATCTCCGATGAATCAACCGTATGGAACGAACCGTCATACAGGGCTACTCTGAAATCAACCACCGGGTAGCCGGCCAGATATCCTTCCAGTGCGGCCTCGTGGATCCCCTTATCAACTGCCGGGATGTACTGGCGGGGTATAACCCCTCCGACCACTTTATCATCGAAAATGTAGCCTTCACCACGCCCGGCCGGTCCCATCTCTATCCAGCAGTCGCCATACTGACCACGTCCCCCGGACTGTTTCTTGTATTTGCCCTGTACCTTGGCAGTTCCGCGAATAGTCTCAAGATAGGGTACTTTCGGCGTTTTCAGGACGACCTCGACACCGAACTTACGTTTAAGTTTTTCAACGATTACTTCCAGATGCACCTGGCCCATGCCGGAGACAATAAACTCCTTGGTCTGGCCATCGCGATGCGACTCCAGCGTGGGCTCCTCTTCGATCATGCGATGCAATGCATTGTGGATTTTATCTTCATCGGCCTTGGTTTTTGGTTCAATCGCGTAGGAGATGACCGGCAACAACTGCTTGGCCGGTTCATAGACAATTGGCTTGGCAGCATCACACAAGGTGTCACCGGTAACGGTTTCCTTGAGTTTGGCAACGGCGACGATATCCCCGGCCACAGCCTGTTTGACCGGATGCTGTTTCTTCCCCTCCAGCTCATAAATCTGGCCGATGCGTTCTTCAACCCCTTTGGTGGAGTTGAAGATGGTGGAATCCGTATTGAGAGTGCCGGAGTATATCCGGAAGATGGTGATCTTACCGGTATAGGGGTCTGACGTGGTTTTGAAGACCAGAGCAGAGAACGGTTCGTTCTCAACAGGGGCTCGTTCGATGATCTCTCCGCTTTTGGGATGGGTTCCAACCGCCTTGGTACGATCAAGTGGCGATGGCAGATAGGCGCAGACAGCATCCAGCAGGTGTTTTACTCCGATATTGGCAGTAGCGGAGCCGCACAGTACGGCAGTGAACGTATTACGCATGGTACCAACCCGCAGACCGTCCAGGATCTCCGCCTCGCTCAACTCCCCTGCATCCAGATACTTTTCGGTCAGCTCATCATAGGACTCAGCCACAATCTCGACCATCTGTTCACGTAAACGGGCCGCCTCCTCGGCATACTCAGCCGGTATGGCTCCCTCGGAAAAGTCACCGGAACCGTCCTTGGCATAAAAACAGGCCTTCATGGTGATCAGATCAATCACACCCTGGAAATTGGCTTCTGTGCCGATCGGCATCTGGATCGCCACGCCACGGGCGCCCAAGGTCTTTTCCATATCATCGATCGCCCTGAGAAAGCTGGCCCTTTCGCGATCCATCTTGTTGACAAAGGCGATGCGAGGGATCTCGAATTCGTTAGCCCAGTTCCAGATTTCCTCAGTCTGGGCTTTGACGCCAGAGATGGCAGACAGGATCACCACGGCACAATCAAGGGTTCTCATGCAGGCGCGTGTGTCTGCGATAAAATTGCCATAACCGGGAGTATCCACGATGTGGATGGAGTGACCAGCCCACTCGCAGTGATCAAGGGCTGATGTGATAGAGATCTTGCGCTTGATTTCTTCAGGCTCAAAGTCCATGGTCGATGATCCGTCATCCACCCGCCCCAGGCGGTCGATCATGCCGGTATCAAACAGAATCGCTTCAGCCAGTGAGGTCTTGCCGGCACCGCCATGCGCGACTATGCCAAGATTGCGGATCTTGCCCGTTTCAAACTGTCCCATCTTTCCTCCTCCTTGAGTTGAATGATTTGAACAATCGAATCAGGAGCCGTTACAACATCGTTGTTACAGTGACGATAGTTTCGTAACAGCTCCTTATGCCGTGCTTGCCATGTAACATGTCGCGGTTCTTCTATTCCGACGGCTTACCTGTTGCGTTCGTACAAAATCCGCAGACCGTCCAACGTCAGGAAATCATCAACCTCTTCAATAGTGCGCGATTCGGGGGCAATCAGATTCGCCAGACCACCGGTAGCGATAACCTTGGGAGAGTCCTTGCTTTCCAGTTTGATGCGGTTGACAATCTCATCCACCAGCCCGACATAACCGAAGAAGATGCCGGCCTGCATGGAGTTGACGGTGTTCTTGGCAATAATCTGCGGTGGTTTGACAATGTCGATCCGCGGCAGTTTGCTGGCCCGTTGAAACAGGGCTTCTACCGAGATGGCCAACCCGGGGGCAATGGCACCGCCACAGTATTCACCCTTTGCGTTGACATAATCAAAGGTCGTGGCAGTGCCAAAATCAACTATCACCAAGGCACAGTGGTGTTTTTCATACCCGGCGACGGCATTGACAATCCGGTCGGCTCCCACCTCACGGGGGTTGTCATACTGGATCGGCATGCCGGTCTTGATGCCCGGCCCAACCACGTAGGGGCTATGATGAAAAAAATCACGGACAATGGCCTCCATCACCCCGGTTAAAGGTGGCACAACCGATGAAATGATCGCAGCCTTGACAGAGCCGAATCCCAGTCCAGCCTGATCGAAAAGGCTGTGCAGCAGAACGGCATACTCATCCGAGGTGCGCGACTTGTCCGTGGACAGGCGCCAGTTGCGAACAAGCAGGGCTCCGTCGTAAACCCCCAGAACTATATTGCTGTTGCCGACATCGATCACCAGAAGCACGTCAGACCACCCTCACGTCACCACTTAAGATTCGTTCCACCCTGTCGTTTGGAAGCCGTACCAGCATGGCGCCATCACCATCGATACCATCGAACACGCCCCGAATAGTCTCGGCTCCACCGTCACTTACACTTACCTCGTGGCCATTGGCGTTACAGCGCTGTTGCCACTCCTCCCGTACCGGGCCGAAACCACAGGTGAGAAAGTCCTCGTAGAGGCGATCCAACTCTCCCAGCATGGCTGCGGCAAACTGGGCCCTGTTGATAGGACGTCCCAGCTCCAGCAGCAGCGATGTGGCTGGTGTGCGCAACGTGGCGGGAAACTGTGCGGCCGTCATATTCAGGTTGACCCCGATACCGAGAATAACGAAATTGATGCCATCGGTCTCGGCGCTCATCTCGTTGAGCAATCCGGCCACTTTGCTGCCACGTATCAGTACATCGTTGGGCCACTTGATCTCCGGCTGCAGCGCCGTGGTCTGTTCAATGGCCCGTGCCACAGCAACTGCAGAGAGAAAGGTCAATTGCGGTGCGTGATACGGTTTTATCGTCGGCCGGAGAACAATCGAACAGTACAGATTAACGCCCGGTGGTGATGACCAGACCCGTCCCATGCGCCCCTTGCCGCCGCTCTGAGCATCGGCGATGACTACAGTCCCTTCCTCAGCGCCTTCCTCAGCCAAGCGGAAAGCAGCGACATTTGTGGAGACGGTAGCAGGCAGACAAACCAGTCGCCGGCCGATAACGGCAGTATGCAACCTCTCGCGCACCTCTTCTTCACTGAGAATATTCGGTGTAGAAATCAGAAGATAGCCACGCGATGGAACCGCCTCAATCACGTAACCGGCGTCGCGCAGGCCATTGATGTGCTTCCACACGGCGGTGCGCGACACCCGCAATTCCCGGCTGATCGAGGCGCCCGACACGAAGCAGTTACCAGACTCGCGGAAAAGGCGCAGAATTGAGGTTGTGGCAATTGACACGGATTAATCCAACAGCATGGAGATATCCATGGCACGGGGTGAATGTGTCAATGCCCCGATTGAAATAATATCGACCCCAGTCTCTGCTATGGCACGTACCGTGTCCAGGTTGACACCGCCCGAAGCCTCCACCAGCGCACGTCCGGCAATCAGCTGTACACACTCCCGCATGCTATCGCAGTCCATATTATCAAGCATTATGATGTCGGCTCCAGCGGCCAGGGCCTCTATAACCTGCGATCGGGACTCGGTCTCGATTTCGATTTTGAGCGTATGGGGAATATAGGCGCGGGCGCGGCTGATCGCTTCGGCAATGCTGCCGGCTGCTGCGATGTGGTTTTCCTTTATGAGCACGCCATCATAAAGACCAGTGCGGTGATTGATGCCCCCGCCTACCCTGACGGCATATTTTTCTATCTCTCGTAATCCGGGGGTTGTCTTGCGGGTATCCACAATACGGGCCTTGGTGCCACTGACCACCGCGACATAGCGGGAGGTGAGCGTGGCGATACCGCACATGCGCTGCAACAGGTTGAGTGCCACTCGCTCAGCCATGAGAAGGTCGGATGCATTGCCCACGATCGTAGCAAGGACATCCCCATTCTCCGCGGTGGCCCCTTCCAAATTATTTGCCGTAAAAATCACCGTTGGATCAAGCTTTCGGAAAACCATTTCGGCCACGTGGATACCGGCCAGCACCAGCGATTCCTTGGCGATCAACCGCGCCGAGGACTGGCGCTTATCCGGCACAACTGCCTGAGTGGTGATATCACCGGTGTGTATATCTTCATGCAGCGCCTGCTCAATCAACCGGTCCAGAGAAAGCATCATGGCCCCACCCCTATTGAACTATTGAAAAATGTGACCTTATATAGCACAAGTCGCAGTGCTGTATCAACCGCAAAACCGGTATATTAGGGACTCAAATAAACTGAGGCAAAATACGATTGACGAGGAACAGGTCCGTCTGTATAGTATTTTGTTTGAAAATGTCATCAATACGTCCAGAGGAGTGGTACTATGCAGAAATATCTTTCACTGATTGCGTGCGCGTTAGTCCTGTTCACGGCAGTCTGCGCCGGAGCAGCCGAGACCAAGGACATAAAGTTCGCCATCAAGAATGCTGAACCGGTCGTATTCAGCCACGAATTTCACCTCCAGCAATATAACAATAACTGCAAAATCTGCCACGATGCTATTTTCAACTTGAGACACAGAAGACACTTCACTATGGCTGAAATGGAAAAAACCAGATCCTGCGGCGCCTGCCATTCGGGTGTGAAAGCGTTCAGTGTTGCCAGCGAAAAGGATTGCGTCCGCTGCCATAAAGGCAAACCCCGCGATATCTCTTACAAGGTCAAGGGGTTTGGTGATGCGACCTTCAGTCATTCCATCCATATAGCCAAGACCGGCGGCGCCTGCAAGAGCTGCCACAATGGCAAGGTTTTCAACGGTAATAAAAGAAATATGACCATGGCCGAGATGGAAAAAGGCAGAACCTGCGGAACCTGCCATAACGGCAAGCGCGCATTCGCCGTAACAGCCAACTGTGGCCGCTGCCACAGGGGTATGAACCCCAGAGAGATCGTATTCAATCTCAAGGATACAACTCCCGCAAGATTCAGCCATAACATCCACACCGCAGCCTATGCATGCAAAGAGTGTCACACCAGGATCTTCCCGTTTAAAGCGGTGGTAGGCAAATACACCATGGAGAACATGGCCGCTGGCAAATCATGCGGCACCTGCCACAACGGCAAGGATGTGTTCGCAACGACCGGCGACTGTGACAAGTGTCACAAGGGCATGGTACCCAAGGATATTGTTTTCAAGCTCAACGGCTTCACCCCGGCGACATTCAGCCACACTATTCACACCGCTGCCTATGCATGCAAAGAGTGTCACACCAAGATCTTCCCGTATAAAGCGGTTGTGGGCAAATTCACCATGGATACTATGGCCGCCGGTAAATCGTGCGGCACCTGCCACAACGGCAAGGACGTGTTCGCCACAACCGGTGACTGCGCCAAATGTCACAAGGGCATAGCCCCCAAGGATGTTGTTTTCAAAATCAACGACTTCACCCCGGCGACTTTCAGCCACACTATTCACACCGCTGCCTATGCGTGCAACGAGTGTCACACCAAAATCTTCCCCTATAAAGCAGTGGTCGGCAAATTCACCATGGAAAATATGGCCGCCGGCAAATCGTGCGGCACCTGCCACAACGGCAAGGATGTGTTCGCCACAACCGGCGACTGCACTAAATGCCACAGGGGCCTGAAACCAGGTGTTCTTACCTACATGGTGCCGAAACCGGCTGGCGAGGCCACTTTCAGCCATGAGTTCCACTTGCAGTCGTACAAATGTGTCGATTGTCACACCAAGATCTTCCCCTACCGGGTCGGCGCGACCAAAGCAACCATGGCTGACATGGAAAACGGCAAGGCCTGCGGTGCATGCCACGGCAAAGGCAAGGATGCATTCGGAGTCGATGAATGCATTAAATGCCACAAGATGTAACGACTACCGAGAACCGATACAAAAAAGGCGGCCCACCATGATTGGGGGCCGCCTTTTTTTTGGGGGTTTGAAAGGGGATCTAAGCCTTTCGATTATCAACCACGTAGCGACTGCCATGTGAAAGTTTGGCAAGTTTTTTCAGTTCGGCCGCCACCTCTGCCACCTTGGCATGATGCAGAATCTTGGGAGAATTCATCAGCACCACGCCAATCGACAGCGAAAGCAGGGGAATCTGTTCCCGTTCCCCCTTGCGGTTGCAACCGTCGTAATAACCACGCCGCTTGGTCTCGTCATCGAACAGATCGAGTACGATCCGGTCAAAATGGGCTATAATGGTCTGGCATACCACCTCAACCTTTTCAAGACCAAGGATACAGACAAAATCGTCTCCGCCGATATGTCCGCAGAACCCACCGCCTGAATCCCGCACTGTATTGAACATGATCCGCGAGAGCATGCGGAGCACTTCATCGCCATGGGTAAAACCATAGGCATCGTTATAAGGCTTGAAGTGATTGATATCTACATAACAGACCGCCACGTCCTTACCCATGGCATCTTCAATAGCGCGGTGAATGGATGTATTGCCAGGCAGCCGCGTCAGGGGGTTGTTGTCAAAGATACGCTTGAGGCGTGAGAGGGACAGGGAAATACGGCAGAACAACTCACTGAAGTCAATGGGGAGAGGCACGAAGTCATCCAGAAGACACGCTTCCCATTTGAAGGTATCACAGTCGATCGGCGCCACAATCCCGATGATAGGAATGGCACTGAAGAAGCTGTCGCCTCGCAGGGTGTTGATGATATGCGTGCACATATCATTCGGAGTGGAAAGATCGATGATCAAAAGGTCGGGAGGATCGGAATAAAATGCGCCCAGCACACCCGATTCGCAGGGCATGCTGGCGGCCTGATACCCTTTGCTCTGCAAGCGCAATTGGAGGTGAAAGGCGAGTTGGGTGTCTGGGGATACGAGAGAGATCCTGACGGGCTGTGACATCTTAGTTTTGCAGCTCGAGACTGAAGTTTTTCACCTCTATCAGCTTGTCCTCAACCTCTTCAACGATCTCGGCCAGTAGTTGATCGTTGAGCTTGAGGGTATCCCAGGCAATCTTCTGGATCTGCGGCACATAGATATCACCGCTGTTCCCGAACCCGCTGGCCTTGATGATGGCATCGGCGATATGTACCACAGAGGTTTTGATACGGTGGTTCATCGATAACGCGACATCGTGATGACATGCGATCGGCTCGCTCAGCTTATCCGGCAGAAACCAGCTCTTCGACAACCAGGCACCGATTTCGGCGTGATCGGTATCGAGCACCTGCCGCTCGGCTTCCCGCGAATAGATATTCTGCTCGCGAACGGCGCGGCGAATAGCAGTCTCGGCCTCACTGCACTTCAGGCTGATAATAACTTTGCCGATGTCATGCAGCAATGCTGCTGTGGCAATTTCTTCACACTCGGGCAGGGTCAGTTTACGGGCGATCAGATTGGCAGCAACCCCCACTCCCAGAGAATGCTCCCAGAGGCCAACACTGTTCTTCTCCATAATTTCGAAGATCGAAGAAGAGAGCGCCAGGCTTTTTACCACGTTCACGCCCAGCAGAATCATCGCATTGGAAATGGTGGAAACACGATAAAATCCGTAGGAAGGCGAATTGGCCAGTCTGAGGATGCGAGCGGATAGAACCTGATCGGAGGAGACGATTTTGGCCATTTCCTGTACCGATGATTTTTCATTCTCTGACAGGGAGTTAAGTTTATTGATAACACCAGGCAATGTCGGCAGCGTCTTGGTGTCCATAATTATTTTTTTCAGCTCATTACGCTTTTCGTCCACCGTCATCTCCCATAGACTTGATCAGGTAAGCCTTGTAAATATCATACAGCTTGGTGGTCAAGGGATCGTCAGCGACCTTTTCGAAACGTTTATCGAGATCACGGAGAACATCGTCAAGTGACCGGTCACCATCCGCCCAGACGGGATGGCCTTCAACATAGATCGACTGAATATCGAGATGGTCAAGTCTGGCAATTAGTGTATCAGACAAAACCGTACCCTTGCCACAGACCGGCATACCGGCCGGACTGTCTCCGCGAAACACATCGCGGGCTAGCACCATGTTGGGTTCAGCAAGCATTAACGGTATTTTCTGCATAGTGATTTTCCGTTTCAGAATTTTACCACTAGAATGTCAATAGAGAGCAGACAGTAATAAAAATACGTGGTTAAGTCAATGAAAGATTGCTATTGGGGACCTCACGACCGGTAGCATCTAGTGTACGGCATCGGCCGCATTTTTCAAGCAACAAAAACCCCGCGAGTCAAATAACTCGCGGGGACAAGACACTAATATTATTAATTTTATTATTTGATTTTTACATTCTGAATCCGTGTCGTTCCCCCTTTCAGGGTCAGCGCACCGATGAAAGATGGCGCGCCGCTCTGAGAAGAGTTCGGAGTAAATGCTGCATCGTATCCACCGGTAATGGTGATATCATTTGTTCCTGTTTTCAGAAGCGGGCCAACAGCTGCTCCGCTCACGATCTGAATGCCGGTTGTTTGTGGATTTGCATTAAATGCGTCTTGCAGGGTTTGGTACCCCGTCCCGTCAATTCCCGTATTAACTACCACTCCCGGAGTTACGCTATATGATGGAGAAGACGGCGTACCAAGACCATTTGCATTAAGTGCGGTAACAGTAAAGGTATAGAGGGTGTTATTCGTTAAACCTGAAACCGTGATCGGAATTGACAAACTAGGTGCAGTAGCTCCAAGACTCGATGATACGGAGTAACCTGTGATGGGACTGCCGCCATCGGAAACAGGGGGGGAAAAATAGATGCTGGCCTGGTTATCGCCCGCCTTGACCGAGGTGATGGTAGGTGGTCCGGGCGTGGCTTTTACAGCGCCATAGAGGGTGAAATCATCGATATCCCAATAAGAGCCATAATTATTCGTTGTATAATGGAATCTCACCTTTACGTTGGCCTTACCGGCGGCCAGGGGAGTAATATCAACCATTTCAGTTGAAGGGCCATAAGATGTATTGTTAGTGCCCGGCCCTTTACGCCAGACATTCGTCCAGCTCATACCGCCGTCGCTGCTGACATCCACATCACCGGCGCTGTTGTTCCAGTAGTTTAAATATGTCTTGAATGACAGAGCAACGCCAGCATATTGAGATAAATCATAACTCGGAGAAATCAAGCTTGAATCAACATTCAAATAACTCCCATGTGCATCAAGCGTGGCATAATTGCCTGTCCCGTTTGTTATGTTCGGGTTGGCGGAGGTGCTAACGATAGACCAGTTTCGAGTTGAGCCGACATTGGCTTGTGCCGCCCAACCACTTGGAATGGACGCGCCAGAGAAGGGTTCTGAAAATATTGCCATCACCGGGGCAAAACTAGCCGAAACTGTTGTGTTAGCCGCCAGATTAACCGTACAGGAACCATTGCCGGAGCAGCCACCACCGGACCAACCGATGAAGGCGGAGCCGGGATCAGCAGCCGCCGTCAAGGTGATTGACGATGGCGATGCAAAGGGTGTTGAACAGGTGGCACCGCATGAAATTCCCGCCGGTGTCGAGGTAACGGTACCGGTGCCGGCACCGGATTTAAGGAGGTTCAAGGTAGAAGAGCTACAGGTGGCATTTGCGAAATCAACCCCCCATTGGTTACCAGGTGTGGAGTTATAATCCAAGGAAGTCCCTGTTGCAGCTATTTGGGATGTGAAGCTGTAACCGCTCTTGGATGCCGCTATGCTATAGGACGTTGCCGAGGCCAGTCCCTTCAAGGCATAAATTCCGTTGCTGTTGGTTGTGGTGCTTGCCATGACGGAGCTGTTCAGTGAAGCCGTTACAGTAACGCCGCCGGCCGGCGCACCAGCGCAGTCAACAACCCTGCCGCTGACAATCTCCCCGCTGCCGGTAGTGTAAATGTTGTACACTACGCCGATCACAGTGTTAAAAGAGGGAGAAGAATCTATGTTCGGCAGATTATACCAAAGGTCACTGGCACCGGACCAGCCCATGTTGAGGTGATGGTACATGGTTCCGGATTGATAACCATAGCCATCGCCAACCACCGCATGTCCTCCGGAGCTGCCATTTATGGCGAACAGTACCGGCAGGCCGGCATCAAGGTCTGGATTGACCATTGTATTGCGTGAGGCAGTTGAGATGTCGCTGCCATTATTATAACCTTTTACGGCATTGCCGTACCCGAAGGTTCCTTTTAGGGCATTTGCCGTCATGAAGGTGTCGGCACCTGAACCGCCCGCGGCGTATTGCATGTCCACTGTTGCGCCGGCATCATGCAGCAACCTGCCGATTGCCTGCCGCTGCGTATCGGTGGTCGTTCCATCCGGCACCAGCGGCATCTGTGCCCAATTGTACGGACCACCTGTCCCATCCCCTCCCATGAGTGCTTCTTGACGAGAAACAGGGCCCGCGCCAGAACCATCGTCCACATATATTGTGAAGCTGGGAGTACCGACTGAAAAGGTCGGCAGCTGGTAAAAACGCATCAGTTGAGACAGGGCCGTTGCGACACAGCCGCTGACATAGTTGTTGGGCGTGTAGTAGTTGTAACAGACATTGCCGTTGACCGTGGACTGGTCCCATTTACTCTGTAACAGAGGCGCCACGCGCACGTCGGATAGTGTGGCTGCTCCATATGCCACAGCGGTCCCAGAACTCTGCAGTCGCTGCCATTTTTGCTGCGCTGACGACTCATCCGGTGTCAGCGCAGCAGACATTTCGAGTGTTGCAGATGCGACATGAGCTCGCACACGAGCGATTCGGCCGGGAAGATCGCGGCTGACCAGTGCCCCGAGTGGATTTGAGTCTGAGGGATCGAATGCACCCTCTGAAGAAAAAGCAATAATGGGTTCTACAAGGTCATCCGCCGAAACAATTGCAAACCCGGCTGGCAACAAAGAAACGACATGATAAAGGGCCGTCCCGCCAGCATCCCTGTACGTCTGCACCGTGCCGGTGGTTTTGCCAAGATGGGTTCTCAGCGGAGCCGCGTCCATCTGCCGCCAGGCTTGCACAACGGCCATGGCCTGACCAGCTGTTGTCGGCTTGGCCCAAGCGGAAGAGATTGAAACCGAAAACAGAACGACGGCTGCCAACAACACAGTACAGAGCCTGGTGGTTCCCATTTTATTGCCCTCTTGATCAATGGTATTTTATAGAAGCTGTAGACCAGTAAAGGTCCACATACGGTGTTTCATGCGTTTTTCACAACCATCATCTCCAGCACATCAAGAAAGCACCCGTCACATTTCAATGCCTGCGAATAGATCCGGCCAGAGCAGCACCGCCGATCAAACCGGCATCATCGCCCAACGATGCCTGCACAACAATCAACCCCTCATACATCTGTGAAAAACAGCGTTGCTGGATAGTCCGCTGGAGCGCCGGTTGCAGCAGATCAAAACTGGCAGCCACGCCACCACCAATCACGACGGCCTGAATATTGAGTGTATTTATCAAGGATGCAAGAGCGGTACCCAGCCAGTAGCCAAGCTGGTCGAAGGCTGACAATGCGGCCGCGTCCCCCAGCTTCGCCAGGTCGGCGACCTTTTCCGCACTCAGCTGTTCAGCACCTTCAGCGGACATGCGCTCCCGCGCAAAACGAACCAGCGCCCCTGCCGATACATACTGTTCAAGACAGCCCCGGTTACCGCAGGGACACAGAATCCCCTCCGGTACAACCGTGATATGACCGAACTCCGCTGCAAAGCCTCCATTGCCGGTCCAGAGCTTGCCATCCAGAATCAGTCCACTCCCCAGACCGGTGCCGATCGTTATCACCATGCATGAAGAGAACCCACGTCCGGCGCCGAAACACTGTTCGCCAAACGCGACCACATTGGCATCATTGGCACTAACCGCCGGCAGACCGGTGCGAGCTTCGACACAAGCAGCCAGATTGAAACCTTCCAGCGGTTGCATGTTGACCGATGAACGGATCAGGCCGTCACAACCTATCAGCCCCGGAATACCGATACCTACAGCTCTGACCTGTTTACCCAGTACTGCGGCGACTTCTTTCAGGGCCATTATTTCCGAGAGAAGGAGTCCACAGAATGCGGCCCGGCCTTCATCTATACGACTGGCACAGCGACGACGCTCAACAATGAGACCGTCATTGTCCACCAGACCAGACCGCAGGTTGGTTCCGCCGATATCTATGCCGATAACAAGCTGGTCCATGTTGAGCGACTGCATCAGGCATCCGCCGCAAGTGCTGCCGACAATTGGTCATAGGCCGCCAGGAGCCCCTCAGGGATCACCCGCACATCTCCGACAACTGTCATAAAATTGGAATCTCCGTTCCAGCGTGGAACAATATGGATGTGCAGGTGTTCCTCTACGCCCGCGCCGGCCGCTTTGCCCAAATTGATGCCAATATTAAAGCCGTCAGGCTTAACAACCCGACACAGGAGCGCACGCCCTTTGCAGACCAGGTGCATGAGATCCAGCAATTCCGAGTCCGTGAGATCTTCCAGTTCAGCCGCATGCCGTAATGGAGCCACCATCACGTGCCCGCCCGTATAAGGATAGCGATTCAGCATCAGCAGGGAATTGCCGCTCCGGGCAAGGATCAGGCGCTCCCGATCACCCTTTTCCGAGGGACAGAATATGCAGCTCTGATCCGGCGTATTGTTGCTGATATAAGACATCCGCCAAGGTGCCCAGATTCGCTCCATGAAAGTCTCCTTTATATGCCCCGTGGAGTTGGATTGTACCAGCAGATCTTAAAGAGGCAAACCACTTAATGCTCAAATATAATGATTTTATACTGGGCAATACTAACTGCTTGACAAACATAATGAGAGGAGGCTATTGTTTTTCATTTTAAGTAAAAGTCTAACACCTTAACGACCAAATGAACCATTGTTTTTTTAACTAGACTAAATTATGAGGGAGAAATTAAATGACAAAGTCTAAGGACGCACTCGAATATCACTCCAGCGGTCGCAAAGGCAAGATCGAAGTCATCTCCACCAAACCGTGCCAGACCGCCGCCGACCTGTCGCTGGCCTACTCGCCCGGTGTCGCCGAACCCTGCCTGGCCATCCAGCAGAACCC